>NZ_CP102486.1:4200000-4500000 GCF_026261605.1 Dechloromonas sp. A34 | reverse complement strand
TGCCGAACGCCAGCAACATATCAAGCAGGCCATGGCCTTGTACTTGTTTGAGCAGATTCGGGCGCACGGCTGCGAGTTGCCCGACGCGGAACTGTTGGCTGTCTGGGAAACCGACCTTGAGCTGAATGCCCAGGGGCTTTGTGTCTGGCTCGACAGCCAGAAGTCTTAGACGGACTTTCGGCGCCAGAACAGCGCTAACATGATGGTGGCGATTAAACCCATCAGGCCGAGAGCATAGAAAAAGCCATCAGAATTGGCGAGCCAGGGCATTTCGTGAAAGTTCATGCCGAAGACGCCGGCGATCAGGGTGGCCGGCATGAAAATCGTTGCCACGACGGTCAGCGCGCGAACCTCCAGGTTGACGCGGTGGCTGACGGTCGACAGATAGACGTCGAGCAGGCTGGTCGCCAGGTCGCGCAGATCCTCCAGCGATTCGAGGATATGCACCGTATGGTCATAGACGTCGCGCAAATAGAGTTGCAGGTCGTCGCGAAAGAAATCACCGGCGTCGCGATGCAGGGTGCCGAGTAGTTCGCGCAAGGGGTGCAGGTTGCGGCGCAATTGCGATACGCAGCGTTTGAACTGATGGATGCCCTCCAGCGTCGCCGGTGCCGGTTTTCGCAGGATGTCATTTTCCAGCGATTCGGCATACTCGTTAAGTTGTTCGATCACGCCGAAATAGCTGTCGACCACCGAGTCGATCAGTGAATAGGCTAGTGTGTCGACGCCGCCTTTACGCAGGCTGGTGTGCTCGGTCCGAAGGCGTTGGCGGACCGGCTCGAATGTTTGCGATTGGCGCTCCTGAAAGCTCAGGATGAAGTCGCGCCCAATGACCAGGCTAATCTGATCCTGAGTCAGTTCGAGTGGTGACAGCTTGAGGTCATAACGATGCAAGACAAGATAGAGATATTCATCATAGGCATCGATCTTTTGACGTTGGGCGGTATTGAGAATGTCCTCCTGAACCAGCGGATGCAGGCCGAAAGTACTACTTAACGTCGCCAGATCGGCCGGATCGTGGGCGCCATAAACATTTGCCCAACGCGTGGCATGAGCCCGCGGATGACTACTGAAGCTTGCTGCATCCGGAAACGTTTGTTGGGCGAGCCCCTGCTCGTCGAAATCGATGACCGAAAAGCTCGGCGCTGTCGTCTTGATTTCGCCAATATGAACCAGTGAGCCCGGCGGCAACCCAGCCTTGCGCGAACGGAGTTTCTTGGGCTTGCTCATTTCCGGGCAATAAGCTGGATGGCCTGCGCCGCTGCTACCATGCCAAAGACCGAGGTGACACAGACGGACGAGCCGAAGCCGGCGCAATTGAGTCCGGCCGGCCCTTGCTCGGTATCGCAGCTGGCTTCATTGGCGGGGTAACGCAACGGCTCTGTCGAATACACGGCAGGAACGCCGAATTTTGCTTTGCCGCCAGCTGGGAAACCATGCTCGCGGCGCAGTATCGAACGGACCTTGGCCAGCAGCGGATCTTGGATGGTCTGGCTGAGATCGCCGACGCGCACCTGGGTCGGGTCGATCTGGCCACCGGCGGCGCCAGCCACGACGATCGGCAGTTTGCGTTGCCGACAGAAGGCGATCATCGCAGCCTTGGCGCGCACCTGATCGATGGCGTCGATAACCAGCGAAAAATCCCGGTCAAGAATCGCCGCCGTATTTTCCGGGGTCACAAAATCCTCGATGCAGTTCACCTGGCAGGCCGGGTTGATCGCCTGAATTCGCTCGGCCATCGCATCGACCTTGGCTTTGCCGTAAATCTCGCCCAGCGCATGAATTTGCCGATTGGTGTTGGATTCGGCCACCATGTCGAGATCTATCAGGGTGATCCGGCCAATGCCGCAGCGGGCCAAGGCTTCGGCGCTCCACGAGCCGACGCCGCCGATGCCGACGACGCACGCATGGGCAGCGCCCAGGCGTGTCGCGGCTTCAGTGCCGTAAAGACGGGCGACGCCGCCAAAGCGGCGCTCGTGATCGACTGACATCAGTTCTCGATGGTCTTGCGGATCACCGCGTTGAACGGGGCAATCCATTCCGGTGCGAATTGCTTGTCACAGGCGTTGATTTCCGCAATGGCACGCAGTACCGAGCGATTCTTGCCGCGATGGATGTGCTTGAGCATGACCGCCTCGAAGGCATCGACGATGGCGAGAATCTTGGCTCCCGCGCAGATCGTGGTTCCCCGCAGTTCATTCGGATAGCCGGCGCCGTCCGGCATTTCGTGATGCTGCTGCACCATCTCCTCTGCTGCCTCCCAGCCCGGGATGCGCTGTAGCAGGCCACCGGCGAAACTCGGGTGGTTGCGCAGAGCCTGTTTGTCTTCCTGTGTCATCTTCCCGACTTTGAGCCAGACTGCTTCCGGCAGAAACATCATTCCGACATCGTGGAGGTAGACTGCCGCTTCGAGTTGCACCGGATCGACCGCATTGCCGCCCGCCTTGTTGGTTTCCAGGGCGAGGCGCAGGATGCGCATGGTGCGCCCCTTGAACAGCGGCGAGCGGCTTTCCAGTTGTAACGCAAGGGAGCGGAAAAATTGCAGATCGGCGCTGGCGTTCTTCTGCTCGCTCTTCGGGGTTGCAACACGTGGAGCTCGGCTGGAGATTTCGCCGATCACCGACGGGAATCCGGTCACTGCCTCGATCAATGCCGCGCATTGTCTATCCAGTTCCGGTGCGCTGGTCAGGGCTAGCTTTTCCAGTCCCTGAACCAGATCCAACAGGCGCAGGTTTTCCGTCGATTTTCCTGCGAGCAGCGCGTCGGTCGCCAGTTCAAGGCGGTCGACCGCCAGCAGGATGACTTCGGCCAGCAGTTCGGAGAAGGGGATTTCACCCTCCCGAAAGCGCGACATCAACGTTTCGATAGGATGGGCGATGGCGACGCCCAACTCGAATTTACACAGCGCGGCATCGCCTTTGATATTGTGGATGGCGCGGAACAGATCGGCGGTGATTTCCCGTTCGACCGGGGTTTTCAACAGACGGGCGACATCGCGCTCGACCTCGGGCGCGCGGTCGGTGAGGGCCTCGGCGAATTCGTCCAGCGACTCGCGATCCTGAACCACGGGCGCAATGATCGAGCGAATATCCATGCCGGTCTCCCATTGTCGGTTTGTAATCCGGCGAGTTTAGCCGAAAGCGCCGGCAAAACAGAGTACATCCTTGATTTTTCGGCCTTGACTGACCCATCGTCCCCCCCTAAGATTCCGCGCTTCGACAGAGAACAACCTACCGTGACACTGGAACAGCTTTATGCCCTTATCGGGCCTGATATGAAGGCCGTCGATGCGGTCATTCGTGACCGTCTTCACTCAGATGTGGTGCTTGTCCGGCAGGTTGCCGAATACATCATCAGCAGCGGTGGCAAACGTATGCGTCCGGCGCTGGTTCTTCTTGCAGCGGGTGCCATGGGCTACCAAGGTGTTCGCCACCACGAGATGGCCGCCGTTGTCGAGTTCATCCACACTGCCACCCTTCTGCACGATGACGTGGTCGATGAATCCGCTTTGCGGCGCGGTCGCGACACGGCCAACGCGATGTTCGGCAATGCGGCCAGCGTGCTGGTCGGCGATTTTCTCTACTCTCGTGCTTTCCAGATGATGGTGGCAGTTGACGACATGCGCGTCATGCGCGTGCTGTCGGATGCGACCAATATCATTGCCGAAGGCGAAGTGCTGCAATTGATGAACTGCCACGACGCGGATGTCGATGAAGCGCGTTACATGCAGGTCATTCATTACAAGACGGCCAAACTGTTTGAAGCAGCCGCCCAGCTGGGCGCCATTCTCGGCCAGGCTACACCTGAGGTTGAAAAGGCGTTGGCCGCCTACGGTATGCACCTCGGCACAGCTTTCCAGCTGGTTGATGATGTACTCGATTACTCCGGCCAGGAGGCCGATACCGGCAAGCATATCGGCGACGACCTCGCCGAAGGCAAACCTACTTTGCCGCTGATCTACGTCATGCAGCACGGCTCGCCGGAACAGGCCGCCTGCGTTCGTAAAGCTATCGAGGAAGGTGGGCGCGATGATTTCCCCGCTGTGCTTGACGCCATTCGTAACAGCGGCGCGCTGGAGCATGCCCGGAACCGCGCCGCCCAAGAGGCTGAACTCGCAAGAGCATCAATTTTGTGTCTGGGGGATTCAAATTTCAAAAAAGCTCTGCTACAATTGACGCTCTTTGCAGTTGAGAGAAACCACTAGGTCTCTTTTTACAGCATCGGAGTGTAGCTCAGCCTGGTAGAGCACTGCGTTCGGGACGCAGGGGTCGCAAGTTCGAATCCTGTCACTCCGACCAATTTGGTCCGGATAAAGCCTTGAGAAATCAAGGCTTTTTTCGTTTACTGCGTCCCATTGGAGCATAAGTTTTTGTCTATGCTCCAATCGTGTGCGAACGAATCGGGGGGGCTCTGAGCTGACGATCCGAAATCTTTCGGCTCGGCGCCTCGAAAAAGCCGCTCGATCGCTATACGGTAACTCTTACGAAAGGAGTTACCATGGCTCGTCAGCCATCGCGCTGCAGCAATGTTCAGAACCGTTCGCCCTGGCAAGTCGAGGTGCGTAACAAGCAGCAATGCAATCAACGCTTCCCCTTCAATCCCAAGGCGGATGCGCAAGCCTACCGTGAGTTGCTCACCACGGAAGGCATCAAAGCCCAGTTCGTCCAACTCGCGACGTCGTTCCAGTTGCGGGTCCGTCGCCAAGGGGCCCGCGTCCAGGTCATCACGTTTGACACGGCGGAACAGGCCAAACAGGCTCGCCTGAAAATCGAATCAGAACTGTCGGTCAGCATTATTCGGGATTACGCGAGCGCAGCCCAAACGACGCTGCGCGACCTCATGGAGCGCTATCGGGACGACGTTGACCGATTACAAAACAGGGCTTACCGAGGTCGGTGTGGAGGCTAACACCCAGGCGCGCGGCCTGCTCGGCCATGCTGTAGCGATAGCCGACGCCTTGGACGCAGCCCTCGATGATCAGATGATGTTTTCTTTCCGGCATGGCGATCTCCACGGGGACTCAAGGCCTCCGAGCAATGAATTCGACGGGTGTCGCGGCCGGACTGCCGCCGCTGGTTTCGAGTACGAAGCGCATGCCTTCGGGCACCTGACGGCCGCGGTAGCGGTGAGTCAGCGACGGGCCGCTGAGCACTTCGCTGCTGGTAGTGAATTCGAGGCTGCCGTCGCCAGCCACCTGACCGTCGACGATGCTGCGCGGTAGGCCGAGATAGCTAGCTGTGCCACGCAAGCGGCCTCCTTCGAGCTGCAGGTCAAAGCGTTCGCCATGTTCGGCACCCCAGTCATAGCGCACCTGGGCGACCCAGGCGCCCGTTATGGCAGCATTTTTCTTTGTTCCCGAAAGCATCCAGAGACCTCCGAGCAGCAGGCCGGCGATGCCGGCGGCACCCGCCACCAGCCACTGCCGGCGCGACTGGCCGGGTGCTGGTAGCTGACGTCGCAGGGCGATGATCAGGCGGTCGACGTCGCCCTTCCAGGCGCCATCGACCAAGGTCAGCGCCTGGCGCCGGGCGAGTGGCTGTAGTGATGGTGGAAGCGCTTCTTCAGCAGGCATCGCGGCGCCGCCAATGAGCACGGGCCAGATGGGTTTGTCGGCAGCCAGCGCCAGTTCGATTTCCAGGCGGACGAAATCGGCTGGGTCGTCGAGACGCCGCCCGCCGTCATTCCGGGCAGCTAACCAGTCCGGCCCGATGACGACGAGAACGATATCGACGCTGGCGAGGCGGCTGGTGATGGCATGGATGAAATCAGCGCCGGGGGCAATGTCGTCGATATCACGAAAAACGAAGTCGCTGCCGAAGGTGGCGTCGAGGGCGTCGGCCAGCCGGCCGGCAAATCCGCGGCTGTCGTCACGCCGATAGCTGATGAAGATGCCTGACATGGGCTGGCCTCCATTGCGCATGCTCGTCCCGCTGACGAGGCGTTGAACAAGGATGCCACACTAGCGCCCGGCTGGCTTACTGGTAGCGGCGGTGGAGAGGTGATGAAGTGCAAATATCTGAGTAGTCGTTTAGGTAACTGTCCATGGGCAGCAAACGCGGAAAGCGCCTTCGTGTAGCAAACATGCGCCGGACTTCCACCTACTTGCTCTGGAATGTCGTATCAGCTTGCCTCGAAACTGCGGATTTCGAATAGCGCCTCCTCCAGGCCCATCTCGCCGCCTTCGAGGAGTTTGTCCACCAGATGCGCGGTCAGCGACCTGAGGCCGGCCAGAATCTCCCTGGTTTCGGCATACAGGCGCTCACTTTGTTCTTCCATGATGCTGCGCGTTTCCTCGTCCACGTCACTCTTGTCGCCCTGGCCGTCACGGGCGAGGGCGCCGAAGTTGAGGCGGGTCTTGCGGTACATGCCCATTTCGGCTACGGCATGGTGCAACAGCTTCGTCACGCGGGTGATGTCGTTGTGCGCCCCATTGGTCGTGCCTTCCTCGCCAAAGAACAGTTCCTCGTTGGCCATGCCGCCCAGCAGCACGCGGACATCGTGTTCAATGTCGCCTTTGGTCTTCAGCAGGTTGGTACCCTGCTTGTGGAAAACGAAGCCCAGGGCATTGTTGCGCGGGTTGGCCTTGAGAGAAATCTTGATGGTCTTCATGTCGGCCAGTATCAGTTCCCAGTCGTCGTTGGTGCGCTTGCGCTCGTGCGCCAAATCCACCAGGAAATGCCCCCACTCGTGCACGGCAATGATGCGCCGATCACGCTCCCTTTCCACGGTGGTATCGGTGTTCACGTTGCCCACCAGAACCCGCTCGGCGGCCTGCATCAGGGTGTCGGCGCCGATCATGCAACCGGCCTGTACGGCCGTGATTCCGGCCTGGTTGACGATCGTCTCCAGGTCAGCTGGACTGCGGCCCTCGGTCACGGCCACCAGGTGGCGCAGATCGAGATCGGGAAGCACTTTGTCGGCACGACCGCTCAGGTAGCGGCCAATGATGGCCAGCCGCTCTTCCCGGTTCGGCATGCGGAAGTCGACCTTCATCTGGAAGCGACGGAGCATGGCTTCATCCATCTGCATCGTTTCACTGTTGAAGTTGCTCGCCACGATCCAGATAATCTCGGCTTCGTTCACACTGCGCACGCCGTCCAGCACGGACAGAAGCGTGTTCGCGGTGTCGTCGTCGAACTTGCGGCGACCGCCGCGTTTCATGAACAGATCTTGCGCCTCATCCAGGAAGACGACGCATTTCTTGCGCCGCCGGGCCATCGCCATGATGCGGCTTAGCGTGTTCGCGCCGCCGGCAACGAAGCCGGTTTCCAGGTTGGCGGCGGAGTGGAACAGGATAGGCAGCCCCAGTTCCTTGGCCAGGTAGCTGGCCAGCTTGGTTTTGCCCGTGCCCGCCGGCCCGCTGAACATTACGTTGAAGGGTTTGACGATCCCGTACTCGGCATATTCGGCGCGACGTTGATACTGGTCCTTGATCTGGGCCACCTCCGCCTTGATGTCGTCCATGCCCACCAGGTCGTCGATGGAGCCTTGCACCTGCGCCGGCTCGATGAACTTGAGTGACTTGAACTGGCCCTTGAAATGGAGGTACAGGAAGGTCAGCAGGGCCAGCGACAATGCGCCGGAAAGCACGCCGCTGACGCCTGCCTTCCAGCCATCCTTTTCGGATTGCGGCCGCGCGTTGGCAAAGCGCTGGTCCAGGCGCTCGAACAATTCGAGGTTGCCGGGGCTCAGTTCGCCGCGAGGAATGAAAACCAGCTTGCTACCCCACGGCGCGGTAACCGCTTTGTCGGTGAATATCCTGGTCTCCAGGTCGCTGGGGTAATACGCGTACCGTTTGTCCTGCGACTCGACCAGAATCATGCGCTCCGACACGTTCCACATCAGCGGCTCGTAGATCACGGTGATGCGCGCCACCGGGTGCGTTTCGATGAAGCTAAGCACCGAGCCGGCACCGAACACAACGGGCAGTTTGTCATCAAGCGACCACACACCCTCTCCGGCTTTGCCCTCAACGGCCATGGCCTTGACTTGCCGGCTGACGGCAGCCTGTTTGCTGATAAGGGAGACTGAATAGATGCCGGTGAGCAGGATCAGGACAGCCATGACCAACACCCCCAGCCTGACGAGCAGGGACTGGATCACGAACCAGTCCAGCAAGCGGTTGGCCGACTTTCTCACAGCGAGCCAAGGAACAGCCGGGGCCGGGGCACTGCGTTTCGATCCATCCGACATAGCGATCCTTAGTGGGGCGCTACGTCTTGTTCCCGAGCCGGAACACATGTATCACGAACGCCAAAGCAAAGCCTGTTTCAAGCGTCAAGGGAAGCGCCCTGGTTACAGAGACATCTCGACATGAATTTGAGTCCGGTTCTGGTATCGAGGTTCCGCTTGCTTGCATGGACATGGAGCTATCGCGACATATGTGCGTGGCCAAACAGAGTGCCCCGGCCAGGAAGGGTACAAGTAAACCGTGTCTGGTTTGCTTCAGACCCCCTGTTTGAAACTACCACCCTCATGAAAGGAATGCCTCATGAACAACATCGTCTACATTGTCGGCGCAATCGTTATCATCCTTGTGGTCTTGTCATTTTTCGGATTGCGCTGAAGCAACTACTCCTCGAACCGTAGCCCCTGTTCATCACGCCGAGCGGACCAGCGACTCGGCGCTACATTCAAGTCAAGTGTGCAGCGCGAATACGTGGGGTTCCGGTGCGATAGGAGCGGGGGCCTATGAATTCCCGCCGCTTCAGTCTGCAGGCTGCGCTTGACGCATTGCTTTCCCCGGTCCGTGGGGGCGCCCCGGTATTTTGAACCCGCTAACGGCGTCTTCGTCGTCGCTCCATCCGTTGACAGCCAGGACCAGTCGATTCGTTTAAGTTCGTCATCCTTGGTCAGACCGGTATATCGGCTTCTTCGCCTCGACCCCCAGGGGCGTACGCTATCTGAGCTAATATTGCGCACCGCCCTTCGCTGGAGAGTCGCGCCAATGTTCAGTCTGATTCCATTACTTGATGGGCACTTCGCTCGCCGTTTGACCGCGTCGAGGCCATCGTGAAATACCTGCTCCTGTTCGCCTTGCTCGGTGTGATCTGGTGGGCGTGGAAAAAACGTAACGAGCATTTGCCGTCGGATAGTTCCGCACCGCGCGATCCGGCACCGGAGAAAATGGTGACCTGCGCCCATTGTGGCGTTCATCTGCCGGAAAGCGACGCCCTGCTCGAAGGCGGACGGGCTTACTGCAATGCGGCGCATCGGGACGCCGGGCCTGCCGACAAGACCTGATGTCGGACTGGCTGTCTTCTACCTGGGAGGCCAACTGGCGCTCCTTTCAATATTTCAGCCTCTACCGGTTGGTGCTGGCCGGGCTGTTTTTTCTGACCATTCTCTTTCCGCACGAGTGGACGGCGCGTCTGAACATTTTGCCGTCGCCGGCCATGTTCGCACTCACTGGCGCTTACGCACTCGCCGTGTTCGGCGGCCTGTTGCTCGCGACCCACTGGCAGAAACGCTTCAATTTTCAGTTGTCGTCGCAGGTATTGGTGGACGTAATCGTAGTTGGCCTGGTCATGTACATCGCAGGTGGGGTGAGCAGCGGCCTGGGTGTTCTGCTCCTCGTCTCGCTGGCCGCAGCAAGCTTGGTCGGCCGCGGTCGTCTGGTCCTTTTCTACGCCGCCCTGGCGACCCTGGCCGCCTTGCTGACTCAGTCCTATGGCGTATTCATCGGACGCTTTGAAGAGGCTTCCGTGGTCCAGGCCGGTTTCATTTCGGCCGGCTTCTTCGCGACCGCCATCCTGGCCCGTCTGCTCGGTCAGCGCGCGATGGCCAATGAGGATCTGGCGCGGCGGCGCGGTGAGGCGCTGGACAACCAGATAAGGATCAGTCGGCGGGTGGTCGAGCGGATGCAGGACGGGGTGCTGATCGTCGGTGCCGATGGCGTTGTTTCGCGACACAACCCGGTAGCCAAATCCATGCTCGGCTTGCCCGGCGACGAACGGTGGGCTCTGGCGGGCCATGCGCTGACCCTGGCGGCGGCGCTGTCCGAGTGGATTGGCGGTGGTCCGGATGCCGTGCTGTTTTCGGGTGCCGAAGGCCGCGACTTGCGAGCCCGCTTTGAACGAACCACTAGCTCCGATGGCGAGGTGCTGATCTTTCTCGAAGATCTCGGTCGCATCAAGGAGCGAGCCCAGCAACTGAAGCTGGCATCCCTTGGTCGATTGACGGCGAGCATTGCGCATGAAATCCGCAATCCGCTGTCGGCGATCAGCCATGCTGGCGAACTGCTGCGCGAAGAACGGCGAGGTGAGATGCAGGATCGATTGCTGCGTATCCTGAACGACAACGTGATTCGCCTGGACCGTATCGTCAAGGACGTGCTGGAGTTGGGGCGTCAGAATCGGGCACAACCGGAGTTGCTCCGCCTGGACGAATTTTGCACCGGGTTCATCGAGCACTTCGTGGCGGCTGAAAATCTTGAACCTGGCACGATCAGGCTGAATTCCACCCCGGCGATCAGTATCTGTTTCGATCGTTCGCATCTGAATCAGGTTTTGTGGAATCTGGTCAGCAACGGCCTGCGTCATTCGAGCCGGGGACCGGGAGCGGTGCGTCTGGAACTGGCACTCGCCAGCGATGAGGGCCGGGTAGAATTGCATGTGCTGGATGATGGTCCGGGGGTGCCGGAGGTGGCGCACGAGCAGATTTTCGAGCCGTTTTTCACAACGCACCATCAGGGTACCGGGCTGGGCTTGTTCATCGCCCGGGAGTTGTGTACCGCCAATGGTGCGAGCCTTGAGCTGGCCCCCCATGGCTCGGGCGGGCACTTCATAATTGCAGGGAGAAACGATACGTGTCTGTTGTCAGAACCGAACGCCGCCCACGCGGTGAACTGAGCCGGATTCTCGTCGTTGACGACGAGGCCGATATCCGGGAGTTGATTGATCTGACCCTGGCGCGCATGGGCCTGGCCGCCGAATGCGTGGGTTCCGTCGGTGCGGCCCGGGCGGCGCTGGATGCCGGGAGTTTTCAACTTTGCCTGACCGACATGCGCCTGCCCGACGGCGAGGGGCTCGATATCGTCCGCTATATTGGCGAGAACCATGCCCAGACCCCGGTTGCCGTGATCACGGCTTTTGGCAGTGCGGAGAATGCCGTTGCCGCATTGAAAGCCGGCGCTTTCGACTATTTGGCCAAGCCGGTCGGGCTGGAGCAGCTGCGCGCCTTGGTCAAGTCGGCGCTGCGCCTGCCCGAAGGCGGACAGGAAAACGATGATCCGTTGCAGTCGCTGATCGGCGATTCGGCCAGCATGCAGCAGGTGCGGAGCATGATCGAGAAGCTCGCCCGCAGCCAGGCGCCGATCTATATCTCCGGCGAATCAGGGAGTGGCAAGGAACTGGCGGCGCACCTGATCCATACCCGCAGCGCCCGCAGCGGCGGTCCGTTCGTCCCGGTGAACTGCGGGGCAATTCCGGAAAACCTGATGGAAAGCGAATTTTTCGGTTACCGAAAGGGCGCTTTCACCGGTGCCGATGGCGATCGCGACGGCTTTTTCCAAGCGGCCAATGGGGGCACGCTGTTCCTCGATGAAGTGGCCGATCTGCCGTTGGCCATGCAGGTCAAGCTGTTGCGGGCGATTCAGGAAAAGCGGGTGCGCAAGGTCGGTTGCGTCACCGAGGAAGCAGTCGATGTGCGGATCATTTGTGCCACCCACCGCAATCTGCGGGAGTGTGTTGATAAGGGCAGCTTCCGGCAGGACTTGTATTACCGCCTGAACGTCATCGAATTGCGCATGCCACCGCTACGCGAACGCGTTGAGGATATCGCGCCGCTGGTCGATTCGATCCTGCACCGCCTGTGCGGCGCGGAGCATCCGCGCTTGTCGGTGGGGGCCGTCAAGGCCATGGAACTGTATTCGTTCCCGGGCAACGTGCGTGAACTGGAAAACATCCTGGAGCGTGCCACGGCCCTGAGTTCCGGGGAGCTGATCGAGGCTGACGACCTGCATCTGGAGCCGGAAGAAATGGCCGGCGAGGCGGTCGGCCGGGGTAGCGAAACCCTCGATGACTACCTCAATCGCCTTGAGCGCCAAGCCATCCTGGAGGCCCTGCAGAAGACCGAGGGCAATCGCACGGCGGCGGCCCGGCTGCTCGGTGTCACCTTCCGTTCGATGCGCTACCGGCTGGAACGCCTGGGTATCGACTAATGGAGTGGCGAGCCGACGGCTGGCTGGAAGGCGTCACCTGGCGGCCTTCCCCAAATTTCGGCGAACGGCCGGCTGGCGAGGTTTCGCTGGTCGTTGTCCATAACATCAGCCTGCCGCCGGACGAGTTCGGCGGCGACTGGGTGGAAGCCTTCTTCCTGAACCGGCTCGATCCACAGGCCCACCCGTATTTCGCGACCATTGCCGATGTTCGGGTATCGGCCCATTTCTATGTCCGGCGCGACGGCCGGATCACACAGTTTGTCGGCTGTGACCAACGCGCCTGGCATGCCGGAAACTCGCAGTGGTGCGAGCGTGGCAACTGCAACGACTATTCGGTGGGGATCGAACTGGAGGGTTCAGACACCCAACCATTTGCCGTCGCCCAATATGTGGCCCTGTGGGGGCTGATCGATGTCTTGCGCCAGCGCTATCCGATTGCCGCCATTGCCGGCCACAGTGATATCGCGCCGGGACGGAAGACCGACCCCGGGCCGCATTTTGACTGGACCGAAGTGCGTCGCCGCTATCCTGACTTGGACTTACCGCCCGAAGTATCGGCGTAAGCGCTCGACGGCTTCGGCCAGGCGTTCGACGCCCGTGGTATAGGCAAAGCGGATGTGTTTTTCCGGCTGGTTGCTGCCGAAGTCCAGCCCCGGCGTGGCGGCGACTCCGGTTTTTTCGAGCAGGTCGCGGGCCAGTGCGAAACTGTCTTCGGCCAGGGCTGAACAGTCGCAATAGAGATAGAAGGCGCCTTCCGGTCGGGCAGTGATGCGAAAGCCGATGGCTTCCAGCGCCGGGGCCAGGAAATCCCGACGCTTGCGGAATTCGGCGCGCCGGGTTTCAAGGAGCGCGATGGTGTCCGGATCGAACGCGGCCAGTGCGGCATGCTGGGCCGGTGTCGACGGGCAGAGCACAAGATTCTGGGCAAGTTTTTCAACATCGCGCACGTAGTCTTCCGGTATGACCATCCAGCCGAGGCGCCAGCCAGTCATCTGGAAATATTTCGAGAAGCTGTTGATGACCCATATATCGTCGCCGGCGGCGCAGGCGGTCGGGGCGTCGGTCTCGTACGTCAATCCGTGGTAAATCTCGTCGACCAGAAAATGGCCATCTTTTTCGCGGCAGACATTGGCCAAGGCTTTGATTTCGTCCAGCGTCAGCAAGGTGCCGGTCGGGTTGGCCGGGGAGGCGACGAGCAGGCCGGCGGTGCGTTCGTTCCAGGCGGCGCGGACTTGTTCCGATGTCGGTTGGAAGTTGCTGTCGGTGCCAACCGGAATGGCGACCGGCTGGCCTTCGTAAGTGCGCAGGATGTGGCGGTTGCACGGGTAGCCAGGATCAGCCAATAACCACTCGCTGCCCGGATCGGCGAGGCAGGCAAAGGCCAAATTCAGGGCGCCGGAGGCGCCATTGGTGACCGCGATGCGGCTGGTCGGGACATCGACGCCATAGCGTTCGCCATAAAATCGGGAAATTGCTTGGCGCAGGGCGGGCAGGCCGAGCGACTCGGTGTAAAACGTCTGGCCGTTGGCGATGGCAGCGATGGCCGCGTGGGTGACGGGGGCGGGCGTCGGAAAGTCCGGTTCGCCGACTTCCATGTGAATTACGTCGCGGCCCTCGCTTTCCAACTGGCGGGCGCGAGTGAACAGCTCGACGACGTGGAAGGGGGCAATGTCGGCAAGGCGGGCAGCGGGGCGGTACATGGCGGTTCTCCAAAGTAAAACGGCCACCCTGAGGTGGCCGTTCGATCTTAGCCTAAGCGAGGATCAGGCAGCATCCTTGAAGATGCCCATTTCGAACAGTTCGCGCTTGAGCACGAGTTCGCGCGGCATCTTTTCGCCCATCTTGTCGAACCACTCCTTGTGGCCTGCCAGTTCAGCCTTCCAGGCATCGGCGTCGATCTGGCTGAGGGCTTCGAAGTCGGCACGGTCGATCTCGAGGCCGGTCCAGTCGATATCCTCGAACTTCGGCATCCAGCCGAGCACGGTTTCCTTGGCGCCGACGGTGCCCTTGCAGCGCTGAACGATCCACTTCAGGACGCGCATGTTGTCGCCGAAGCCTGGCCACATGAATTCGCCCTTCTCGTTCATCCGGAACCAGTTCACGCAGAAGATCTTCGGCGTGGCATCGACGGTCTTGCCCATCTTCAGCCAGTGGTTGAAGTAATCGCCCATGTGGTAGCCACAGAACGGCAGCATGGCGAACGGGTCGCGACGCACCACACCTTGCTGGCCAAAGGCGGCAGCCGTGGTTTCGGAGCCGAGGGTAGCGGCCATGTATACGCCGTAGTTCCAGTTGAAAGCCTGGTAAACCAGCGGCACGGTGGTGGCGCGACGGCCGCCGAAAATGAAGGCGGAAATCGGCACGCCGGCGGGATCTTCCCAGGCTTCGTCAACCGACGGGCACTGGCTGGCCGGGGCGGTGAAGCGGGAGTTGGCGTGGGCGGCCTTCTTGCCGGCCTTGCCGTCTTCCGGCGTCCAGTCGTTGCCCTGCCAGTCGATCAGGTGATCCGGCGCCTGCTTGGTCAGGCCTTCCCACCATACATCGCCATCGTCGGTCAGCGCGACGTTGGTGAAAATGATGTTTTCCTTCAATGTGGCCAGCGCATTGAAGTTGGTTTTTTCCGAGGTGCCCGGAGCGACGCCGAAGAAACCGGCTTCCGGGTTGATGGCGTAGAAACGGGTGACGCCATCCTTGTCTACACGCGGCTTGATCCATGCGATGTCGTCGCCGATGGTGGTGATTTTCCAGCCGTCGAGGGTCTTCGGCGGGATCAACATGGCGAAGTTGGTCTTGCCGCAGGCCGACGGGAAAGCGGCAGCGACGTAGGACTTTTCACCTTCGGGAGATTCGACGCCGAGAATGAGCATGTGTTCGGCCAGCCAGCCCTGCTCGCGCGCCATGTTGGAGGCGATGCGCAGGGCGAAGCACTTCTTGCCGAGCAGTGCATTGCCGCCGTAGCCGGAGCCGTAGGACCAGATTTCACGGGTTTCCGGGTAGTGCACGATGTACTTGACGGTCGGGTTGCACGGCCACTTGGCATCCTGCTGGCCCGGTTCGAGCGGGGCGCCGACGGTATGGATGCAGGGGACGAATTCGCCATCGCTACCGAGCACGTCGAAAACCTTCTTGCCCATGCGGGTCATCGTGCGCATGTTGGTGACGACGTAGGCGGAATCGGTGATTTCGAAACCGATGTGGGCAATCGGCGAACCGAGCGGGCCCATGCTGAACGGGATCACATACATCGTCCGGCCCTTCATGCAGCCCTTGAAGATGCCATTCAGCGTCTCGCGCATGACGGCTGGCTCTTCCCAGTTATTGGTCGGGCCGGCGTCTTCCTTCTTGGCGGAACAGATGTAGGTGCGGTCTTCGACGCGAGCGACGTCGGAGGGGTCGGAGAAAGCGAGGTAGGAATTCGGGCGCTTGGCTTCGTTGAGCTTGATCAGCGTGCCGGCTTCTACCATTTCGGCGCACAAGCGGTCATACTCTTCCTGCGATCCATCGGCCCAGTGGATACGGTCCGGCTGGGTCAGCGCTGCGATCTCGGCGACCCATTTCTTCAGGCCTTCGTGTTTCACATAGTCGGGTGCATTCAGCGGTGCGGTCATGGCGATGTCTCTCTCTAAGTTACTGAAATAGCTAGGTTTCACGCCAGTCGCCGGGAGCTGCCACCAAGACTTAGAGCGGCTGGAGGCCGTCGGCTGGGAAGCCGGTAATTATGCATCAACTCAGGGTAAACATCTACTTGACTTCGCCGCCTAGGTGATTTCCGAGGGTGGAAACGGCGCCAAGCCATGGTATTATTTTCCGCGATTCAAAATCACGTTTCACAATATAAAACGGAGGCAGACATGGATCCCAGACAGTTGCGCGAATCCGCGCTCTATTATCACCGCCACCCGAAGCCGGGCAAGATTGCGGTAACCCCGATCAAACAACTGACCAACCAGTACGATCTGTCGATGGCCTACTCGCCGGGCGTTGCTTTTGCCTGCGAAGAAATCGTTGCCGATCCGGCCGAAGTCAGCACCCTGACCTCACGCGCCAATCTAGTTGGCGTCATCACCAACGGCACGGCTGTGCTCGGCCTGGGCGCGATCGGTCCGCTCGCCGCCAAGCCGGTGATGGAAGGCAAGGGCGTGCTGTTCAAGAAGTTCGCCAATATCGACGTCTTCGATCTGGAGATCGAGGAACGCGATCCGGACAAGCTGATCGATATCATCGCATCGCTCGAACCGACCTTCGGCGGCATCAACCTGGAAGACATCAAGGCCCCGAGTGCTTCTACATCGAGAAGAAGCTGCGCGAGCGGATGAAGATTCCTGTCTTCCACGACGACCAGCATGGCACGGCGATCGTCGTCGGTGCCGCCATCCTCAATGGCCTGCACCTGATCGGCAAGGATCTGTCCAAGGTCAAGATCGTCACCTCCGGCGCCGGTGCTGCCGCGCTCGCCTGCCTCGACCTGCTGGTCATGCTCGGCGCCCCGCCGAGCAACATCTGGGTCACCGACATCAAGGGTCTGGTTTATGAAGGCCGTGTCGAGGAGATGGACGAGATCAAGGCCCGTTACGTCAAGAAAACCGACGCCCGCACCCTCGGTGAGGTTATCGAGGGTGCCGACGTCTTCCTCGGCCTGTCGGCCGGTGGCGTCCTGAAGCCGGAGATGGTCGCCAAGATGGCAGCCAATCCACTGATCATGGCGCTGGCCAATCCGACTCCGGAAATCACGCCGGAACTGGTCAAGAGCGTGCGCAACGACGCCATCATTTGTACCGGCCGTTCGGATTACCCGAACCAGGTCAACAATGTGCTGTGCTTCCCCTTTATTTTCCGCGGGGCGCTTGATGTTGGCGCGACGACGATTACCGAAGAAATGAAGATGGCCGCCGTCCGGGCTATCGCTGAACTCGCTCGCGCCGAGCAGTCGGAAGTCGCGGCCCGGGCTTATGGCGAGAAGGTGGCCAGCTTCGGCCCGGAATACCTGATCCCGAATCCTTTCGATCCGCGCCTGATCGTCAAGATCGCCCCGGCGGTCGCCAGGGCCGGCATGGACTCCGGTGTCGCGACGCGGCCGATCAAGGACTGGGACGCCTACGTCCAGGGCCTGAACGAATTCGTCTACCACTCCGGCATGATCATGAAGCCGGTCTTCTCGCAGGCCAAGCTGGCACCCAAACGCATTGTCTTTGCCGAAGGTGAGGATGAACGGGTGCTGCGCGCTGTGCAGGTTGTGCGCGACGAAGGCATTGCCAAGCCACTGCTGATCGGCCGGCGCAGCGAAATCACGCGGCGGATCGAGGCCGCGGGCCTGCGCATTCGCGAAGGAGACGATTTCGAGATCGTGCACTCGGACAATTGCCCGTTCTTCGACGAGCATTACGAAGAGTTCTGGCAGACCTACCATGGCCTGATGGAGCGCAAGGGCGTATCGCCGGATTATGCGCGGCGCGAAGTCCGTCGCCGCAATACCCTGTACGGGGCGCTGATGGTTCGTCTCGGCTACGCCGACGGCCTGATCTGCGGCACCTTCGGTCGGCATGAAACGCATCGTGAATACGTGCAGGACGTCATCGGCACCCGGGCCGATCATGACCGCTACTACGCGATGAACCTGCTGATGCTGCCGGGACGTACCGTTTTTATCGGCGACACCTATGTCAATTACGATCCGAGCGCCGAGCAGTTGGCGGATATGACCTTGCTGGCGGCCGAGGAAATCCGCAATTTCGGCATCCAACCCAAGGTCGCATTGCTCTCGCATTCTACTTTCGGGACCCAGGACACGCCGACCTCGCTGAAGATGCGCGACGTCTTGGCCCGCCTTCAGCAACGGGCGCCGGAGCTGGAAGTCGAGGGCGAAATGCACGGCGACGCAGCTCTCGACGAGCAGATTCGTCTCGGCGCCTTCCCCAATTCCCGTCTCAAGGGGCAGGCCAACCTGCTGGTGATGCCGACGCTGGATGCCGCCAATATCTCGTTCAATCTGCTGAAAGTGGCGGCCGGGGACAACCTGACCATCGGACCGATCCTGCTCGGGGCCGCCAAGCCGGTGAATATCCTGACGCCGACCGCAACCGTTCGTCGTATCGTCAATATGACAGCGTTGACCGTGGTCGATGCTGGGTAAATAGATTTCTTAAGTAGTTGTCGTATCTGTTTATTTATATTGGAATTTCACAACCTCCTGCTAAACTGGGATAGAATTTCCAGTGTTGGCAGGAGATCGTGAATGAAGCGTAATTTTAAGGCGGCCTTGATGGTCGTTTCCTTGCTGGGCTTGGGGCTGGGCACACCTTTACAGGCTGCAACAGCGAAGAAGCAGGAGCTGCAAGCAAGCAAGAAAGTGGTGGCCAAGTCGGCGACCAAGCCGACTCGAAAAATGGCCGGCAAGGCGGCGCCTTCGAAAGCTGCCGCTGCGCCCGTAAAATTCAAAGGCAAGATGGTGCACGCCGCCGTCGAGAAGTCGAAAAAGCCGATGCGCCGCGTCTCCATGGCGGATATTGACCCCGGGCGGCTGGCCCTGTACTCGGCTTCGGCCCTGGTTATCGATCAGAACACCGGGCAGACTGTTCTCGAAAAACAGCCGAACGCTGTATTGCCCATCGCCTCGATTTCCAAGCTGATGACGGCCATGGTGGTGCTCGATGCCAAACTCGATTTGCAGGAAGTCATCGCGATCAGCGACGAGGATGTCGATGGCCTGAAAGGGACGCGCTCCCGTCTGCCCGTGGGAACGTCTATGACGCGCGAAACGGCCATGCTGCTGGCGCTGATGTCTTCCGAAAACCGGGCGGCGCATGCCCTGGGGCGGCATTATCCGGGCGGACTGCAAGCCTTCGTGCAGGCCATGAACCGCAAGGCCCAGTCGCTCGGCATGTATAACTCCCGCTTCGAGGAACCGACCGGTCTCTCCAGCAACAATGTGTCGACAGCGCATGATCTGGCCCGCATGGTCACCGCCGCCGCTCGCTACCCGGAAATCCGCAGCTACTCGACGACGGCGGAAGCCAAGGTTGAACTCAACGGTCGGGTCCATAACTTCGGCACGACCAACCCGCTGGTTCGCAGTGACAACTGGGAAATCGGCATTTCGAAGACCGGTTACATCTCCGAGGCCGGCCGTTGCCTGGTAATGCAGGCCCGAGTGGCCGACAAGCCGGTGGTGATCGTGCTCTTGGACTCGGTCGGCAAGATGACCCGGGTCGGCGATGCCAACCGGATCAAACGCTGGATGGAAAGCGCCGGTCTGACATTGGAACGCCGTCCGGTCTGAGATCTTTCCGCTTGCTGCATGAAGGCCGCCTGGTGCGGCCTTTATTTTTTGCCGGCGATGTAACCCAGGGCGTGGGACACGGCATCGGCCGTTTGCTTGAGTTGGGCGACCCAGTTCGGGTCGTGGCGGTCGGCGGGTGCGGACACCGAAATCGCGGCTACGACATTGCCCTCGTCGTCGTGAATCGGCGCGGCGACGCATTTCAGACCGAGTTCGGCTTCTTCGTCATCGAAAGCGATGCCATGTCGGCGCACCTTGTCGAGTTCCTTCTCGAGGGCGGTCAGCGTGGTCAGCGAATGCGGCGTCTTGCCGGGGAGGCCGGTCCGCTTGGCGTATTCGCGCACCTTCTGCGGACCGTCGGCGGCCAGGAAGAGCTTGCCGAGCGAGGTCAGATGCAGCGGAGCACGTTCGCCGACCAGATAGACGACACGGACCAAGGCGCGGCCCGACGAGGTGCGTTCGAGATAGACGATTTCGTCGTCGCGACGGGCGCCGAGGTTGATCGCCTCACCAATCTTCTCGTGTAGTTCCTGCATGAAGGGCAGGGCGACTTCGCGCAGGTTGATGCGCGATTTGACGATGGCACCGAGTTCGAGCAGGCGGATGCCGAGACGGTAGGTGCCGGCATCCTCGCGCTCGACGAAGCGCGCCTGGGTCATGGCGGCGAGAATGCGATGGGCGGTCGACGGGTGCAGTTCGGTGATGGCCGCCAGGTGCTTCAGGCTAGCCGCATCAGGCGAGCTGGCAAGTGCATCGAGCAGCGACATCATGCGTTCGATGACCTGAATTGTACCGGGCGCCTTGGTGGCCCCGCTGGTAGCTTCAGACAACTGGATTCCTTTATTGGTGCGGTTTGAGTAGCATTGGCTACTTCGTTTTCTTGTGCGCCGCAATATTAGCATGCGCTTAGCCCTCTACGTTACCTGCCTGGTCGATCTGATGCGTCCCTCAGTCGGCTTTGCGACCCTGCGTCTGCTCGAAGCGGCGGGTTGCGAAGTCGTCGTTCCGGAAGGGCAGACCTGTTGCGGCCAGCCCGCCTGGAGCGCCGGCAATCGCCCGCTGGCTGCCGATCTGGCAAAAAAGGCGATCGCCGAACTGGAGGGCTATGACCATGTGGTCATTCCTTCCGGGTCGTGTGCCGAGCACGTCCGCAACGTCTATCCGCAACTGTTCGCCGACAATGCCGAGTGGGGACCGCGGGCGAGCGAACTGGCCGCCCGGACTCACGAACTGACCGCCTTTTTGGTCGACGTGCTGGGCTTTGCCGCGCCAGCGGCCGAGTTCGCCGGTAGCGTGACCTATCACGATTCCTGCAAGGGGCTGCGTGGTCTCGGAATCAAAAGCCAGCCGCGCCAACTGTTGGGCCAGGTGCGTGGCTTGAGCCTCGAGGAAATGCCGGACAGCGAGGAATGCTGCGGTTTCGGCGGGGCGTTTTCGGTCAAGTTCGGCGACATCTCGACCCAGATCGTCGACCGCAAGTGCGCCTCGATTGCCAGCGTTGGCGCCGATGCCGTGGTCGGTGGCGACCTCGGCTGCCTGCTCAATATCGAGGGCCGGCTACGCCGGCGCGGCGACGAAACGACCCGCGTGTTGCACATCGCCGAAGTGCTGGCCGGCGAGGGCGGGCGCTGATGTCGGCGGCCGGGCCGTCGCAGGCCATGTACTTCAAGGCGCGGGCCGGGGCGCAGGTCAGAAACCCGGTGCTGCAGCGCGCCCTGCAGAAGGCCAAGCCGCTGTTCGTTGGCAAGCGCGCCAAAGGCATCGCCGCGCTGGCCGACGATGACCTCGAGTTCGAAGGGCTGCGCACGGCCTGCGAAGGCATCCGCAACCGCGTGCTGGCCGATCTCGATGTCTGGCTGGCGATCTTCGAGGACAACGCCAGGGCGAGCGGGGCCGAGGTGCTCTGGGCGCGCAACGGCGAGGAAATCTGCGAGCGGGTGATCGAGGTCGCGCGCCGCCATGGCGTGACCAAGGCCACGAAGTCGAAGTCGATGCTCTCCGAGGAGGCCGGCCTCAACGAGGCGCTGGCTGCCGCCGGCATCCGCCCGGTCGAGACCGACCTCGGCGAATACATCGTGCAACTGGCCGGCGAGGCGCCGTCACACATCATCGCGCCGGCCGTGCACAAGACCATCGAGGAAGTCGAGTCGCTGTTCGCCAAGGAGCATGGCCGGTCGCCCGAAACCCGGACCTCGGCCGACATCCCGGCGATGACCCGCGAGGCGCGCGAGGTGCTGCGCCAGCACTTCCTGAGCGCCGAGATGGGCATCACCGGCGCCAATTTCCTGATTGCCGAATCCGGCACCGCCGCCCTGGTCACCAACGAAGGCAACGGCCGCATGGTGACGACCCTGCCCAAGGTGCATGTCGTGATCACCGGCATCGAGAAGATCGTCCCGACGCTCGAGGACTTCGCGACCCTGATGCGCCTCCTGCCGCGCTCGGCGACCGGGCAGACGATCTCGAACTACGTGTCGCTGCTGACCGGCACCCAACGGCCGGGCGACAGCGACGGCCCCGAGAAGACAGTCTTCATCCTGGTCGACAACGGTCGCGCTAATTTGCTCGGCTCGGACTATCAGGACATGCTGCGTTGTATCCGCTGCGGCGCCTGCATGAATCACTGCCCGGTTTATTTTTCGCTGGGCGGTCACGCCTACGGCTGGGTCTATCCGGGGCCGATGGGCTCGGTGCTGACGCCGCTCTACACCGGCATCGAGAACGCACTCGACCTACCGCACGCGACCACTGGCTGCAACCAGTGCGGCAGCGTCTGCCCGGTGCGCATCCCGCTGCCCAAGCTGATGCATCGGCTGCGCGAAGAGCAGACCGAGCGCGGCCTGCGTCCGTGGTCCGAGCGCCTGGCATTGGCGGCGTGGGCTTGGCTTGCCGGCAAGCCGGCCCTCTATCGCTGGGCGACGCGGCGGGCGGCGCGCTACCTGAACTGGCTGGCCGACGGCAGCGGTCGCATCCGAATTTTGGGTCTGGCGCCGGAATGGACGGCGGGGCGCGATCTGCCCGTGGCCTCCGGCAAGACATTTCACGAACTATACGCAGCAAGAAAGAGAGCTTGAACATGGAATTTGCCCCCGAAGGCCCGATGGCCATCCCCCTGTGGATCAACGGCCACGCCTTTCTGACCGTCAGCGATTCCTTCTTCGACGTGACCAATCCGGCGACCGGCGAGGCGATTCGCCGCGTCCCGCTGTGCGGTGCGGCCGAGGCCAAGGAAGCGGTGGCGGCGGCACGAGCGGCACAGCCGCTGTGGGCCGACATGGGCCTGGCCGCGCGCCGGGTCTGCCTGAGCCATCTGGCTGACGCGCTGGAACGCTACACCGGTCACTTCGCCAAGTTGCTGGTCCAGGAAATTGCCACTGACGAGGCAAAGGCGACGGCCGAAGTCGAGACCGCCATCGCCGCCCTGCGTGGCGCCGAAGTCGGCGAGACCGGCGTCTTCGCCCTGGTCGTCGATGCCACCCGGCCGCTGGCCGGCTTCACCGCCGCGCTGGCCCCGGCTCTGCTGGCCGGCGCGACGATGGTCGTCAAGCCGAGCCCGCGCGCACCGTCGGCGGTGTACGCCCTGTGCGAATTGACGGCGCGGGCCGACTGGCCGGCCGGCGTGCTCAATCTGGTGCAGGGCGACACCGCCGCAATCGACGGCCTGTGCGTGGCTGGCATCGACCGGCTGCTCTATCGCGGCCAGCCGGCGCTCGGCGTCGATATCGGCGCCATTGCCGACGCCGCCGGCATGCCCTATGAGATGAAGACGGTCTGATGCAGCGCATCGTCTACCTGGAACGCGAGTCGGTCATCGCCGAGGTCAGGCGACCGTCCTTTGCCCACGAGTGGGTCGAGTATCCGATGACCAAGGTGAGCGAAGTCGTCGAGCGCCTGGCCGGAGCGACCATCGCCATTACCAACAAGGTGCCGCTGCCGGCGGCGGCGATCGCCGCACTGCCCGACCTGAAAATGGTCGCGGTCGCGGCAACCGGCACCAACATCGTCGATCTCGAAGCCTGCCAGGCGCGCGGCATCGTCGTTTCCAACATTCGCGGCTACGCCGAGCACACCGTGCCCGAGCATGTCATGGCGCTGACCCTGGCCCTGTCGCGCAATCTGATCGCCTGGCGGGAAACGGTGCAGGCCGGCCGCTGGCAGCAGTCGGACCAGTTCTGCCTGTTCGACCACCCGATCCGCGACCTGCACGGCGCGACGCTCGGCCTGGTGGGTAGCGGCAGCTTGGGCAATGGCGTGGCCCGGCTGGCCGAGGCTTTCGGCATGCGTATTCTGCGTGCCGAGCACAAAGGGGCGACCAGCCTGCGCTCCGGCTATACCGATTTCGCCGAGGTGCTGGCCAGTGCCGATGTGCTGACCCTGCATTGCCCGCTGACGGAGCAGACCCGGGGGCTGATCGGCGAAGCCGAACTGCGCGCGATGAAGTCCTCGGCGCTGCTGGTCAATACGGCGCGCGGCGGTATCGTCGATGAAGCTGCCTTGATCCGGGCGCTGAAAGAAGGCTGGATCGGCGGCGCCGGTTTCGATGTGGTCACCGCCGAGCCGCCGCCGGAAGGCCATCCGATGGTCGATCCGGAACTGCTGGCGCTGCCCAACTTCCTGCTCACGCCGCATGTCGCCTGGGCCAGTCGGCCGGCCATGCAGACGCTGGCCGACCAGTTGATCGACAACATCGAAGCCTTCGTCGCCGGCAAGCCGCAGAACCGCGTCGCATGAACGCCCGCGACGACATTCTCCAGCGCGTCGCGGCCGGTGTCGGCAAGGGCGATTTCGCAGGGCGCCGGGCGGCGGCCGAGGCCTATATGGCTGGGCAGACTCGCGGGCCGCAGCCAACGATGGGCGAGGAACTGACGACCCGGTTCCGGGCCAAGGCGGAAAGCCTGGCCAGCAGCGTCGATGTCGTGGCGGGCTGGGCCGAGGCGCCGGCCGCCGTGGCACGTTACCTGGCAGCCGGCGATCTCGGCCAGGTGGCGGTGATCACCGCTGACCTCGGCGGGCTCGACTGGGCGGCCAGTGGGCTGACGGTGGCTACGCGGCCGGCCGGAGATGCAGACGGGGTGGGTATTTCCGGCTGCTTCTGCGCCGTCGCTGAAACCGGCACGCTGATGCTGCTCTCCGGACCGCAGACGCCGGCCACGGTCAGCCTGTTGCCGGAAACCCACATTGCGCTGGTTCCGGCCGCGCGCCTGGTCGCCACCATGGAAGACGCCTTTGCCTTGCTGCGTGCCGAGCACGGCAAGCTGCCGCGGGCGATCAATTTCATCTCCGGGCCGTCGCGTACCGGCGACATCGAACAAACCATCGTCCTCGGCGCCCACGGGCCGTGCCGGGTGCATCTGATCCTGCTTGCCGGGGCCTGAGGCGGCACTGGCCGCCCCTGGCCGGTGCCACTCAGATCAGGTACTGGTCCACCGATTTGTTCATCCGCTCGACCAGTTCGCCCAGGTAGTCGGTCGTGTTCGTGGTTTGCGTGACCACCGCCATGTTCTGCTCGGTCATCGCCGCCACCCGTTCGACGCTTTGCGCCATCACCGTCATGCCGCGCTCCTGTTCGAGCGAGGAGTGGGAGATGTCGTTGACCATGCCGACCGTCAGGCGCATCTGGGCGTTGATTTCCTGCAGCGCGTTCTGCGCTTCCTGCACCAGTTGCACGCCGCTTTCGACCTGCTGCGCGCCATGGCGCATGGAATCCACCGCCTTGCCGGTTTCGTGCTGCACGGACTGGGTCATGGCGCTGATTTCGCCAGTCGCCTTGGCCGTGCTTTCAGCCAGTTTGCGCACCTCGTCGGCGACCACTGAAAAGCCACGGCCGGCATCCCCGGCGCGGGCAGCCTCGATGGCGGCGTTCAGCGCCAGCAGGTTGGTCTGATCGGCAATGCCCTTGATGACGCTGGTAATGCGCGAAATTTCCTCCGATTGCTGGCCGAGGCGCTCGACCTGATGGGCCGAGCCCTTGACGGTATCGGCCAGGGCGAGGATGGTGCTGCACGCCTCGGCCGAAAGCCGGCCGCCTTGCTCGGAGAGCGCCGAGGCTTGGGCTGCGGCGGCACGGGTCGAGCCGGCGTGGGCCGCGACTTCGCCGATCGAGACCGTGATCTGCTCGATGCCGGCGGCGGCCGACGCCGTGGCGTCGCTCTGCACGCGTGCCGACTCGCGGACATTGCCGACCCCATCCCTGACTTCGTTGGCCGCCCGTTGCACCTGCGCGGCGGTATCGGCCATGCCCTGAACGGTGGACTGGAAGGAAGAAATGACGCGGTCGATGTTGCCGACCATGTCGCCGAGCAGATCGTGCCGGTGCTGCGGAATGCGCTGGCGCAGATCGCCGCTGGTCAGCATTTTCTCCAGGGAGGCAAAAGTGCCGCCGAGGTCGGCTTTCAGGCGGGGCGTGAAGGCGAACAGGAAGTTCAGGCTCAACAGAGCGCCGATGACGCTCGCTGTCTGTAGCAGCGGGGTCAGGGCTGGGCCGGGGTTGAAGCTGGCGGCGAGAGCGAGGATGCTGAGCAGGCCGCCGAGCAGGCCCATCAGCGGCAACTGGACGCCGAGTCCGGCAAAGTGGGCGAGCGGCGATTTGCGGGCGGCGACGACCCGGCCGTGCTTGATCGCAATCGAGCGGTCGCCCTGGCGGATGCGTTGGTAGGCGGCGGACGCCGCTTTGATCTCTTCCGGGCTGGGCGAGGTCCGGACTGACTGGTAGCCGACGATCCGGCCGCTTTCCCGGATCGGCGAGGCATTGGCCACCACCCAGTAGTAGCCGCCATCCTTGCGCCGGTTCTTGACCACGCCGCGCCAGGGGCGCCCGGCGCCGAGGTCGAGCCACATGTCGGCGAAGGCCTCGGGCGGCATGTCGGGGTGGCGAACGATATTGTGGTTTTCGCCGAGCATTTCCTCGCGTCGGTAGGCGCTGATTTCGGCGAAGGCCTCGTTGGCTTCGGTGATTACCCCTTTGAGGTCGGTTCGCGAATAGATGAACTGCCCTTCCGGCAAGCGGGTTTCGCGGTCGGAGACTGGCTGGTTGTTACGCATTGACGTGCCCCTGGATTGGTTCGGATGGTTCGGTGTCGGGCCACAGATCGATAGTCCCCAGTTCGGACATCGGCGAATTGTTGCGGATGAACATTTCCGCCTGGTCGGCCGGCAGGGGCTTGCTGATCAGGTAGCCCTGGATTTTTTCGCAGCCGATGCTGAGCAGGAATTTGCGTTGCGCTTCGGTCTCGACGCCTTCGGCGACCACTTCCAGCCCCAGCTTGTGGGCGAGCAGCACGGTGACGTCGCAGATGTCGGCGTCGTTGGGGTCCGATTCGATGTCCTTGACGAAGGAGCGATCGATTTTCAGCGTATTGATCGGCAGCAGCTTGAGATAGGCCAGCGACGAGTAGCCGGTGCCGAAATCGTCGATCGACAGGGTCAGCCCGCTGGCGCGCAGCGTCTTCATGACGCTGATCGATTCGTCCGGGGAGGCCATGGACATCGATTCCGTGACTTCGAGGTCGAGCAGGTCGGCGCTCAGATGGTTGCTCGCCAACAATTGGTGGATGCGGGCCGGCAGCGTCTTGTCGAGGAACTGCCCGGAGCTCAGATTGATCGACATGCGGATGTGGGCGATGCCCCTGACCTGCCAGGCCTTGAGCTGGCGGCAGGCCTCTTCCAGCACCCAGTCGCCGATCGCCGCGATCATCCCGCTTTCCTCGGCAATCGGGATGAAGTCGCCGGGCGGGACCAGGCCCCGGGTAGGATGCTGCCAGCGGATCAGGGCCTCGACGCCGACGATGGTGCCGCTGCGCAAGTCGAGCTGCGGCTGGTAATGCAACAGGAACTCGCCGCGCGCCAGGGCCAGACGCAAGTCGGACTCGAGGCTCATGCGTTCGGTCGTCGCGATGTTCATGTCTTCGGTGAAGAACTGGTAGTTGCCCCGCCCCTTGGCCTTGGCGTGGTACATCGCGACGTCGGCGTTTTTCAGCAGGTCGCCGATTTCCTGGCTGTCGTCGGGGTAGAGGCAGATACCGATACTCGGCGTGGTCCGTTGTTCCAGGCCGTTGATCAGATAGGGGGCGGAAATTTCCTGGGCGATCTTGTCGGCCAGGTGGGCGGCGTCGGCCGGGGAAGTGATGCCGGGCAGGGCGACGACGAATTCGTCGCCGCCGAGGCGGGCGACGATGTCGCTGTCGCGCACGGCGCCGCTCAGGCGTTGCGCGACCTGGATCAGCAGTTCGTCGCCGGCCTGGTGGCCGAGGGTATCGTTGATGGTCTTGAAGCGATCGAGATCGATCAGCATCAGCGCCAGCTGCATCTGGTTGCGCTTGCAGAAGGCGACGGCCTGCTCGAGTTTTTCATGCAGGCTGAAACGGTTGGGCAGGTTGGTCAGGGTGTCGTGATGGGCGAGATGCTGGATGCGCTCCTGGGTCGCTTTGAGTTCCGAAATGTCGATGAAGCTGCCGATGTGGTTGCGGATCCGCCCCGACTCGTCGCGGACCAGCGAGACCGAGAGCCATTTGGGATAGGCTTCGCCGGTCTTGCGGCGGTCCCACAACTCGCCCTGCCAGGCGCCATCCCGATGCAGGCAGGCCCACATTTCCTTGAAGACTTCGGGTGGCGTGGTGCCGGCCGAGAGGACGCGCGGGTTTTTGCCCATCACGTCGTCCGGCTGGTAGCCAGTGAGGGCCGTGAAGGCCGGGTTGGTGGCGACGATCCGGTTGGCGGCATCGGTCACGATGATGGCTTCGTTGCTGTTCGAGAAGACCATGGCGAGCAGGCGCAGATGGTCCTCGGACTGCTTGCGTTCCGAAATGTCCTGGACGGTGCCTTCGTAGCAGATGAATTCGCCCTTTGGCCCGTACACGGCGTGGGCGTTTTCGGAAATCCAGATGCGCGAGCCGTCCTGCCGGTAGACCTCGGACTCGAAGTTCAGCACTTCGCCCTGGGATTCGATCTGGCGCAGAAAATCGTCACGACGCTGGGGCAGGACATAGAGGCGGCGTTCGATATCGGCGAGATCGGCGATCAGCGCCTCGGTGCTGGCGTAGCCATAGAGTCTGGCCAGGGCCGGATTGGCGGCCAGGTAGCGTCCGTCGCGGGTGGACTGGAAGATGCCCTCGGAGGCGTGCTCGAAGATGTGGCGGTAGCGCAGTTCGGCCTCTTCGAGGGCATCCTGCGTCGTGCGCCGGGCCGTAATGTCTTCGATGAAGCCTTCGATCGCTGCCTCGCCTTGCTCGTCACGGATGGCGATGCCGCGTTCGGCAACCCATTTGACTTCCTGCGCCTGGGTGACGATCCGGTACTGAACGGCAAAGCGCTGCCCGCTGCGGACGGCGCTTTCAATACACTCGCGGACGCGGCTGCGGTCGTCGGGATGGGTGATTTCCTCCCAGGAAACTGTGTTGTTTTCGACAATTTCGGCGGGGAGGTAACCGCTGAGTTCCAGGCATCCCTGGCTGACGAAAATCATCGTCCAGTGACGGTCGTGCAGGCAGCGGTAGGCCATGCCTTCGAGGTTCTTGACGAGGGTGTCGAGGACTCGCGAGTGATTGACGGCAGCGGTGGAAATGCTGCGTGGATGGCGGCGTTGGGGACGGAAATGCACGGCAAGAGGGAAAGCTGAATGATCAGGTAGGTACTACAGCAAGTAGCGTACCCGCCTCGATCCGGCGTTTTATGACGTTTTTGCGCCGTGCTGGTGCCATTTGAGAAACCATGCACTGTTAATGGGCATTTCAGCCGTGCTGCCGGCAGCAAAAATCGATAACCCGATACAATGCGCGCGTTGCCGGAATGGCTTTGCTCATTGTCCGGCTGGCCGATGGCAGCGAAAAATCATCACCCTGGCGCTGATCGAGCATGTCGGGGCCAACCGATACAGAAAGGATAAAACATGACCATCCGCTTTGCCGTGCGCGGCGACTATATCCAGCTCGACCAACTGCTCAAGGCGACTGGTCTGTGCGAGTCGGGTGGCGCCGCCCACGCTGCCATCGCCGAAGGGCGAGTGCGGGTCGACGCCGTGGTCGATACCCGGAAACGCGCCAAGCTACGTCCGGGTCAGACGGTGAGTTTTGCCGGGGAAACCGTCGACCTGGTGGCCGAGTAAGGTCTCAGTTGCGGATGCGGTCGAAGATGTCGGCGGCGACTTCGCCGGTGGCCAGCGTATTGGCCGGCACCAGGGCCGACCTGACGGCGCCAAAGTAACTCAGCCATTCCGATTCCGAAACCACGTATTCGTTGATTTCCGGCATCCGGCGTTCGGTCCGGCGTCGCCGATCCTTCCAGCCCTGCGGTGGCCCCAGTTCTTCCTGGCGCCGGTCGGCGCTGTCTCGTGCTTCGCGTTTGGTTCGCATGCTTACCCCCTCTATTTTTTGGTCTCGCTGACTGGGTGACGACTTGAAGATTTGGATTTGCCATCCGGTGAATGGTTCAGCGTTGCCGAAGTCGATCGATTAAAATAAGAAAAATCTAATATTTAGAAGCGGCGCCATGGCCTATCCACGTTATTCCGATATTTCCCGCAGCTTCGCCCCGGCTGGTTTGCCGCCGTGATGGGGACCGGCGTGCTCGCCCTGACCACCCACGGTCTGGCCCGGCAATGGCCGGCGCTGGCTCTGCCTGCCGAACTGTTGCACTGGTTCAACAGTCTGCTCTTCGTGATTCTGGCGCTGCCCTGGCTGACCCGCTGGTTGCGCTTCCGTCCGGCGGCCATGCAGACCATGCATCATCCGGTGCAGGCCAATTTCTATCCGACCTTTTCGATTGCGCTGCTGGTGCTGGCCGCCCAGTGGCTGGCCTTTACCTCATGGACCGGGGTCGCGCTGACGCTGTGGTGGCTCGGGGTCGGCCTGCATTTCGTCTTCAGCTTTAGCGTGCTCTTCCTGATGTTCAGTGGCGAGCACGTCGGACTCGATCACGTGACACCGGCCAATTTCATCCCCGCTGTCGGTCTGGTCGTCATGCCGCTGGCCGGGGCACCCCTGCTCGCCCACATGGATGGCGCGCTGCGCGAATGGGCGCTGACCATCAACGTCATCGGCCTGGGGCGGGCAGCATGATGTACCTGGCGCTGCTTGGCCTGACCTTTCAGCGCAAGTATCTGCACAAGCCGGCCCAAGGCATGCTGACGCCAACGATCTGGATTCATCTGGCACCGATCGGCGTCATCCCGGTCAGCCTGATGAATCTGCTCGAACAACTGCCGTTTCCGGCGGCGCGCGAGGCGGCGACCGTGCTGATGTTGCTGGTCTGGGGCTTCGGTGTCTGGTGGCTGGTAATGGCTATCCTGCTGACGCTGGCGGCACGCGCCGCCGGGCAATTGCCCTTCGCGCTCTCGTGGTGGGGATTCACCTTCCCGGTCGGGGCCTTTGTCGCTGAGAGCCTGCGCCTGAACCAGCTGTTGGGTTGGGGCAGTCCGTTGGCGATCGGCGTTGCCGCCTGGCTGCTGCTCTGCGTGCTGTGGGCGGTCACCGCACTACGTACCGCCCGCGGTGTCGCCAGTGGCACCATTTTTCAGCCGCATCCCTGAGTCGACGCCATGGGCTGGCTGTGGTGGCTACCCGTGCTGGCCGGCGGCTTTGCCGGACTGAATTTCGGCATCCGGCGCGCCCTGCGTGCCGAGCGTGTGGTCGAGAGCGGCGAGCCGAGCGGCTTGCCGTGGCGCGAAGTCAGTCTGCCGACAACCAATGGCAAGAACCTGTTTGCTTGGTTCATCCCGGCCGGCGAGCGGGCTCCGGCGCTGGTCGTCATGCATGGCTGGAGCGGCAACGCCGAAATGATGCTGCCGCTGGCGGCGCCGCTACACGCGGCCGGCTACGCCCTATTGCTGGTCGATGCCCGTTGTCATGGGCGGAGCGATGAAGACAGCTTCGCCTCGCTGCCGCGTTTTTCCGAAGACATCGAAGCCGCCCTGGCCTGGCTGGCGCAGCAGGCGGAAGTCGATGCCACCCGGCTGGGGGTGATCGGCCATTCGGTCGGCGCCGGTGCGGCGCTGCTCGTCGCCGCGCGCCAGCCGGCTTTACGCGCCGTCGTCAGTGTCGCGGCTTTTGCCCATCCGGCAGCGATGATGCGCCGCTGGCTGGCCGCCAAGCGCATTCCCTACCGGCCGTTCGGCGCCTACATCCTGGGCTACGTCCAGCGCGTGATCGGCTACCGCTTCGACGACATCGCGCCGTGCCGGACGATTGCCCGCGTCGCCTGCCCGGTATTGCTGGTCCACGGTATGGCGGATGCGACAGTGCCAGTCAGCGAAGCCCACGCGATCTACGCGGCGCGGGTCGGGGCTGCGGTCGAATTGCTGCTGGTGCCGGGGAGTCATGACGACTACGGCGACATCGGGCAGCAGATCGAGGCCGTGAAGAATTTCCTCGGGCGGGCGTTCGCTGGCGACGACGGATCGTCGGAACGAAAAAAGGGCGGGAGACCAAGCTCCCGCCCAAGCGGAGTCTGCCCCAAATGCCTCAGGGCAGAAGGAAAGATGCTTTCTCGCGAACCTTGATGTCGGGGTTGTCCTGAGCCTCGATCGTGAAGTGGATCTGGTTGGCGCCCTTCTTGCCGGCTTCGGGCGGGACCCGGACGACGGTATTGAAGGATTGCAGCGTGGCAGGGGGGACTTCGACTTCGTTGGCGCCATCAATCTCGACGTCCGGCAGGCCGTCGACCGTGATCTTGTAGCGGTGCGACTGCTCCTCGGTATTCATGATTTGCAGCATGTAGATGTTCTCGATGCGGCCATCGTCGGCTTCGCGGGCCAGCGTCGAACGGTCGCGGATGATGTCGACCTTGAGCGGAATGCGCGTCGCCAGGGACCACACGGTGATGCCGGTAATCAGCACCAGGATTGCCGTATAAAGCAGGATGCGCGGGCGTACGACGTGGGCGAGAATTTCCTGGCGCGTCAGGTGCTTGGCCATCGCCGATTCGGTCGAGTAGCGGACCAGGCCGCGCGGGTAGCTCATCTTGTCCATCACCTGATCGCAGACGTCGATACAGGCAGCACAGCCGATGCACTCGTATTGCAGGCCGTTGCGGATGTCGATGCCGGTCGGGCAGACCTGGACGCAGAGGCCGCAATCGATGCAGTCGCCGAGGCCGGCGGTCTTGATGTCGACGCCTTTCTTGCGCGTTCCGCGGGGTTCGCCGCGTTCCGGGTCATAGGTGATGATCAGCGTGTCCGGGTCGAACATCACGCTCTGGAAGCGGGCGTAGGGGCACATGTGCTTGCACACCTGCTCGCGCATGAAACCCGCCATCAGATAGGTGAAGCCGCCGTAGAAGAAGATCCAGAAGGTTTCCCAGCCGCTCAGGTTGTTGGTGCGTACCGACTCCATCAGTTCGGTGACCGGCGTGAAATAGCAGACTAGCGTAAAGCCTGTCCATAGCGCGAGGATGCCCCAGAGCAGGTGCTTGGTCGCCTTGATGCGGAACTTGCGGGCATCGAGCGGCCCCTTGTCGAGCTTGATGCGGTCGTTGCGCGGCCCTTCGACCCAGTTTTCGATCCACATGAACATCTGGGTATAGACCGTCTGCGGGCAGGCGTAGCCGCAGAACAGACGGCCGGCGATGGCGGTGACCAGAAACAGGCCGTAAGCCGAGACGATCAGCAGGGCCGACAGGTAGATGACGTCCTGCGGCCAGAAGACCAGACCGAAAATGTAGAACTTGCGTTCGACCAGGTGCAGCAGAAAGGCCTGGCGATCGTTCCATTGCAGCCACGGGGTAACGTAGAACAGAACCTGCGTGAAGACGACCAGGGCAATCCGCCAATTGTCGAAAACGCCGCGCACGCCCTTGGCGTAAATGGTCTTGCGCTTTTCGTAGAACGAAACCTTTTGTGGTTCCTGCTGCTGGCTTGTTTCTGGCTGGCTCATTGCATCTCTTGTCTGGCTGCGAATCGAAGAAAGGTCGGAAACCGGCGTACCTGCTGCCTTCGGTAGCCCGCCCGCATCAAGCTTGCCTGCGGGGCGAACTAAGGGGAGATACATGCGGACTGCATCCGGCTACCCGGCACCACCTGACAAAAAAGTCGGAAAGTGCTGTGTCTAGGAGAATATCACCGGTTTCCTATATATCCATTAACAAGATGTGTGCCTGACTGGCGCGGCGCCGCGGCGGGCAATTAAATCAAGCGCTTAAGCGCTTTCTTGTGGCCGGTCATTTGTTGCAGAGCTGCTGTTTGTGCCACTATTGGCAATTCGGATTATCAATGGTGCCAAATCTGACATGACCGCCCATTTTCTCAGCGAGCTGCTGTCCTTTCTCGATGGCCTGCCCGAGCCGCGCATCGTGATGAATGCGGACTACCGCATCGTCGCGGCCAATGCCGCCTATATAAGGGATTTTGGCGGCGCTGCGCCGATCGTCGGACGCACCTGTTACGAGGTTTCGCATCATTTTTCGGTGCCTTGCGACCAGGCCGGCGAATCCTGCCCGCTCAAGCAAAGTCTCGATGCAGGTTCGCCACAGCGGGTCTTGCATGTGCACCACACGCCGCGCGGCGAGGAGCACGTCGATGTCGAAACGACGCCGATCCGCGACGATCAGGGGCAGATTGTCTATTTCGTCGAGACCCTGCGCGTCGTCCGCCAGGCCAGCAGCCGGGCGGCGGCGCAGGGTCTGGTCGGCCGTTCGCCGGCCTTCGTCGCCATGCTGGCCAAGGTGCTGCGCGTCGCCAATTCGGACGCCGCCGTCGTGCTGCTCGGTGAAACCGGGACCGGCAAGGAACTGGTCGCCCAGGCCATCCACGAGGCCAGCGCGCGCGAGGACGGGCCGTTTGTAGCGGTCGACTGTGCCGGAATGACCGAGACGCTGTTCGAGAGCGAGTTGTTCGGCTACGAAAAGGGAGCCTTCACCGGCGCCGCTCACCGCAAGCAAGGGCTGGTCGAAGCGGCCAGCGGCGGGACGCTGTTTCTCGACGAAATTGGCGAGCTGCCGCTTTCCCTGCAGGTCAAGCTGTTGCGCCTGCTCGAAACCGGTACCTATCGGCGGGTCGGCGGCCTCGACTGGTTGCCCGTCGACTTTCGACTGATTACCGCCACCCACCGTGATCTGCGGGCCATGGTCGAGGACGAGAGCTTCCGGCGCGATCTCTATTTCCGCATCAATACCTTTCCGATTCACACGCCGGCCCTGCATGAACGTGCCGAGGACATTCCGCTGCTGGCCATTTCCCTGCTTGATCGGGTCGATCGCAAGCGGAAGCGCAGCTTCTCGCCGGCGGCGTTGCGCTGGCTGAGCGGACGTCGTTACAGCGGCAATATTCGCGAATTGCGCAACCTGATAGAGCGGGCCTCCTTGTTGGCCGATGGCGATACCATCGATCTGCCGCATTTGATCGAGATCACTGACGACCTGCCCCCGGGCTGCCTTCGGCCAGTGGCGCTTTCCAGCTCAACGAAGTCGTCGATCTGTCCACGCTGGAAAAGCGTTACCTCGAGTGGGTGAGGAATCAACCGGGCAGCGACCTGGCCGGGCTGGCCGGCCGGCTGGGCATCAGCCAGCGAACCTTGTATCGCAAACTACACGACAGTCGCGAGAACTGATCGATTTGCCGGGCTTGCCCCGGTCGCGACGCCAATCTGGTAAATCTGGCTGGTGACGCCCTTCGCCGATTGATCCCGGCGAATTCTTCCGCGCTTTCGCATCGGCGGCCCCGCGTCGCGACGATTTCCCTGCTGTGCAAAAAATCAGTTGATTAATTAAACATTAATAAATAAGCTGATTCTAATATAGCTCTAATAAGACCTTGAAGGTCAGCACGGTAGTTCTTGCGAATCCTGGAGGAGGTATTCAAATGTTGAAGCTCGTTAGCGCTTTTTTGCTCGGGGCGGTCCTTGCCCTGGGTGTTGCCTGGAACAGTATCGGCGGCCTGATGTTCTCGGAGCAGGTGAGTCCATTCAGCGTCGAGGAAACGACGGCCCGCATTCAGAAAAATATTCAGGCGGCGGGCAACGGCTGGTCGATCTCAGGCCTGCGCAACCCGGCCAAGCCGGTTGAGGCCGATGGCGGCAACGTGCTGCCAGTGCTGCTGATCGAGGCCTGCAGTACCAAGTATTCCGGCCCGATCCTCAAGGACGATGCGGTGCGTTTTCTTTCCCTGTTGATGCCCTGCAAGATTTCCGTCTACAAGAAAAACGACGGCAAGGTCTATATCGGCTACCTGAATGCCGGCCTGATCGGAAGCCTGTTCGGGTCGATGGTCGGCGACATCATGGCCAAGGTGGTGGTCGACCAGCAGAAGTTCCTGGTGATGGACCCGAGCCAGCCGGCGCCGCCGCTGATCGTTCCCAAGATGGGCGGCGAGGGCGGCAGCGGCTCCGGCGCGGCGGCTGGTTGCTGACCGTAGCGGTGCCGAGGAGATCATCATGAGCCAGAAAAAAACATGGTTGGCCGCCGGCCTGCTCGGCGCCATATTGGCGTGGAGCACGGCCTGGGGCAGCACGCCGCCGCCGGTCGCCCCGGCCACCGTGCCGGTGCCGGCGAAGACGCCAAAGGCGGCGAGCAAAAGCACCGTCGACCACAGCAAACTCAAGGAGCTGCAAAAGAAATTCGCTTCCGGGCCGGAGGTCACCAAGGCCTGCCTGAACTGCCATACCGAAGCCGCCAAGCAGGTTCAGGGTACCAAGCACTGGACCTGGGAGTACAGCGACCCCAAAACCGGCCAGAAGCTGGGCAAGAAAAACGTCATCAACAACTATTGCACGACCACCATCTCCAACGAGAAGGACTGCATGGCCTGCCATGCCGGCTATGGCTGGAAGGACGCCAGCTTCGACTTCGCGGCCGAGGACAACGTCGATTGCCTGATCTGCCACGACGGCACGGCGACCTATCGCAAGCTGCCGGGCGATGCCGGTCATCCGGTCTACGAGCGCAAGGAGTTTCCGCATGGCTCGGGCAAGTTCGTCGAGGCGGTCGACCTGCAGAAGGTGGCGCAGAGCGTCGCCTTGCCCAGGCGCAGCAACTGCGGTTCCTGCCATTTCTACGGGGCCGGCGGTGACGGCACCAAGCACGGCGACCTCGACAGCGCGTTGAAGAATCCGGGCAAGTACCTTGATGTCCATATGGACGCCAAGGGCCTGAACTTCACCTGCACGACCTGCCACGCCACCGCCGGCCATCAGGTTTCGGGCAGCCGCTACGCGATGACGGCGGCGCAGACCGGGCCGGCCCACATACGCGGCAAGGCCGACGCATCCCCCGCCTCCTGCCAGTCATGTCATGGTGACAAGCCGCATAAGGAGAGCATTCTCCATGCCGAGCGCCTGAATACCCACAGCGACAAACTGGCCTGTCAGACCTGCCACATCCCGCAATTCGCCCGCGACAGCATCGGCACCGAAACCTCTTGGGACTGGTCGACGGCCACCCAGATGGGGCCGGCGGGCAAGCCGATCTTCGTCAAGGACAGCGCCGGCCGCCGGGCCTTCGATTCGAAAAAAGGCAATTTCGCCTGGGACTCCTACCTGGTTCCCGAGTATCGCTGGTTCAACGGCCATGTCAGCTACAAGGCCAAGGGCGACGTCATCGATCCGGCCTGTACGGTCGAGATCAACCACCCCGACGGCGAGCCCGGCGACGCCGATGCCCGGATCTGGCCGTTCAAGATCCACCGCGGCAAGCAGGCCTACGACACCGAGAACAACTATCTGCTCGTCGTCCACACTGCCGGCGAGGACGATACGGCCCTGTGGCGCAATTTCGACTGGCAGAAAGCCATCGCGACCGGCATGCAGACGGCCGGGCTGCCCTACAGCGGCAAGTTCGGTTTCGTTAGTACCGAGATGAGCTGGCCGATCACCCACATGGTCGCCCCGAAAACGGATGCCCTCGGGTGCGCCCAGTGCCATAGCGCCAATGGCCGTCTGCAGGACATTTCGGGCATCTACCTGCCGGGCCGCGACCACAGCCGCCTGCTCGACTCGGTGGGCTGGGTCGTGGTTCTGCTCAGCCTGCTCGGCGTCCTGATCCACGGCGGCACCCGTGTCGTCCTTCACTTCAAGCACAAGGGGTAGATCCATGAACGCACCCACCCGCATTTACCTCTACCGCCGTTACGAACGCTTCTGGCACTGGTCGCAGGCCGTGCTGGTCATCTTCATGCTCGTCACCGGCTTCGAGATCCACGGCGTCTATCAGAACTTCGGCTTCCAGCGCGCTGTCGAGTACCACACCCTGGCTGCCTGGGCGCTGCTCACCCTGTGGGCCTTCACCATCTTCTGGCAATTCACCACCGGAGAATGGCGGCAGTACATCCCGACGCTCAACCGGGTATTGGCCATGGTCCGCTACTACGCCTACGGCATCTTCGTGAATGCGCCGCATCCCTTCCACAAGACCGCCGGCAAGAAGCACAATCCCTTGCAGCGCCTGGCCTATGTCACCCTGCTGGCGATGGTCTCGCCGCTGATCTGGGGCTCCGGCTTTTTCTACCTGTTCTACGGCTACTGGAAGGATTTCGGGCTGGACAGGACGATCTCGCTCGAGTGGGTGGCGCTGGCCCATACCGCGGGCGCCTTCATGATGCTGACTTTCTTCATCGTGCACGTCTACCTGACGACCACCGGCCATACGCCCTTCGCTCACATCAAGACCATGGTCACCGGCTGGGAAGATGCCGAAGCGGAGGAAGGCGCCGCCGGCAAGGCTTGATTGCGCCGGCGCCAGGTTCGGCCGTCGTGCGGGCCGCCGAACTATTTTCCCGAGTGCCGGGCCGCGTCGCGCAGAAAGGCTTCGTAGCCGCGCCAGTCATCGACCGGGCCAACATGCGAGAAGACCACCAGGCCGTGCTTGTCGAGCACGTAGGTGGTCGGGAAGCTGCGCGCGAGCAGGCGGTCGGCGAGCAGGCTGCCGTCGGCCAGACGGAAGTCGGCGTCGTCTTCGCCGGTGCTGCCGGAATCGGCGAGCGGCAGCGTCAGGTGCTGGTTGCGGGCCCAACGCTGGGCGGTGGCGAAAGGCTCCCGGGCTTGCAGCAGGACAAAGGCAATATCGCGGCGCTCGCCCAGTGCCTGGCGCAGCCCGGCCAGCCCCGGCATCTCCTTGCGGCAGGGCGGGCACCAGCTGCCCCAGAAATGCAGGACGACCACCTTGCCGCGTAGCGCGCTCAGTCTAGTCGAGCGGCCCTGGGCGTCGCGGAAGGCGAGATCGGCCAGGCGCTGCCCCGGTTCGACGCCGGGGGCGGCGCGGGCTGCCGCGGCGGCAGTGGCGTAAGGCCCCCACAAGCCGGGCCAGGCTCTGGTGTTGAAAATCAGCTCGCCATTGCGTGCGTAGAGCACGCATTTCTGGGGCGTGCTGCTCTGGCAGGCGCTGAGCGCCTTGTCCTCGGCGACGTCGGACGAGTCGGCGCCGGCATGCCAGCCCCAGCTGCCGCCCGGGGCGATGGCAAAGGCACGCTGCTCCTCGGCTTGCTGATAAAGCTGAAAGGCCTGATTGCCCGCCGGCGGCAGGCCCGGCAGATGTTGGGCCAGAGCGGGCGAGGCGAGAATGCCGAGCAGGCTGGTGGTCAGACAACAGCTTTTCATCGATGCCGGAATGTTGAGCATGGCGGTGAGGCAGCAATCGAGCACTGCCGAATTGGTGAATAACGAAATGCTAATGTACTCGTGTTTTGGCTGTGCAGCGCGCCCCCCATTCGGGGGTATGGCGAAAAGGGAGCAAGGCTTATCTGTATTTCCATATTTCAATTAATATTGAAATATGGAAACGAAAACTGCAGTGGCCGCGCTCGGTGCGCTGGCCCATGAAACCCGTCTCGACATCTTCCGCCTGCTGGTCCGCGCCGGGGCCGGCGGTCTGGCCGTCGGCAAGATCGCCGAGGCGCTCGGCGTCGAGGCCAACGGGCGCCTGAGCTTCCACCTCAAGGAACTGGTCGGTGCCGGACTGGCCAGCGCCCGCCAGGAGGGGCGCTTCATCTACTACGCGACCGATTACGCGGCAATGAATGAACTCCTCCACTACCTGACCGAAGACTGCTGCGGCGGCCAGCCCTGCGGCGAGAGCATCGAAACCTGCAACCCGGAGCAATGCGCATGAAAAGTTTCAACGTGTTGGTGCTGTGCACCGGCAATTCGGCCCGTTCGATCCTCGGCGAGGCCTTGTTCAATCATTTGGGGAAGGGCCGAATTCGCGCCTTTTCGGCCGGCAGCCAGCCGAGCGGCAAGGTCAATCCGCTGGCCCTCGAAACCCTGGCCGCGCACGGCGTGCCCTGGCCGAACGCCGGCCAGCCGCGCAGCAAGTCGTGGGACGAGTTCGCCGCGCCGGGCGCACCGCGGCTCGATTTCATCTTCACCGTCTGCGCTAGCGCCGCCGGCGAAGCCTGCCCGATCTGGCCCGGCCACCCGGCCACCGCGCACTGGGGAATCGCCGATCCGGCCCATGTCGAGCCGCTGGCGGCGCGCCGGGCGGCCTTCGAAACGGCCTATGTCGAACTGGAAAAGCGCATTGCGGCTTTCCTGAACCTGCCGCTGGAGACCCTGTCGGCCGCGGCGATTGTCGAGGCGGCGCGGAGAATTCATAGCGAGGCCAGTGCATGAGCGCCGTCACCAAGAAACTATCCTTCCTCGACCGCTACCTGACGGTCTGGATCTTCGCCGCCATGGGGCTGGGCGTCGGTCTCGGCTATTTCGTGCCGGGTACCGAGGCCTTCATCAACCGCTTCCAGGTCGGGACGACCAATATCCCGATCGCCCTTGGCTTGATCCTGATGATGTACCCGCCCTTCGCCAAGGTGCGTTACGAAGAATTGCCCGACGTCTTCAGCGACAAGAAAGTGCTCGGCCTGTCCCTGGTCCAGAACTGGATACTCGGGCCAATCCTGATGTTCGCGCTGGCCATCATCTTCCTGCCCGACAAGCCGGAATACATGGTCGGCCTGATCCTCATCGGCCTCGCCCGCTGCATCGCGATGGTCATCGTCTGGAACGAGATCGCCAAGGGCTCGACTGAATACGCCGCCGGCCTGGTCGCCTTCAACTCGATCTTCCAGGTGCTGTTCTTCAGCGTCTATGCCTGGTTCTTCGTCACCGTGCTGCCGCCGCTGTTCGGGCTCTCCGGCATGGTGGTCGATATCTCGATCGGCCAGATCGCCGAAAGCGTCTTCGTCTACCTCGGTATCCCCTGCGTCGCCGGCGTGCTGACCCGGGTCGTCATGCTGCGCTACGTTTCGAAAGAGTGGTACCACGAACACTTCGTGCCGAAGATCGGGCCGATCACCCTGGTCGCGCTGCTGTTCACCATCGTCGTCATGTTCAGCCTTAAAGGCCAGCTGATCGTCACCATTCCGCTCGACGTGCTGCGCATCGCGGTTCCGTTGCTGATCTACTTCGTGGTCATGTTCCTGTTCTCGTTCTACATGAGCAAGAAGGTCGGGGCCAATTACAAGAAGTGCACCACGCTGTCCTTCACGGCGGCCAGCAACAATTTCGAGTTGGCGATCGCGGTGGCGATCGCCGTCTATGGCATCAACTCCGGCGCCGCATTCGCCGCGGTCATCGGCCCGCTGGTCGAGGTGCCGGTGATGATCGCTCTGGTCGCTGTCGCGCTGTGGTTTCAGAAACGCTTCTTCAAGTCTGAAGCAGGCTGATGAACCCGGCGTTTCTCGCCTGCATCTTGTCTCGTTAAGTGCTTTATCGGGAGGTAGAAATGCGTCGGCGGTTGGTCGGGCTGGATCGCTGCTTGCTACTCCTCTACCGGCTGCATTGCCAGGCAGGACTCCGTTGCCCAATCGGCATGAGTTGGAACATTCATGCAGCAATAAACCTGGATTCTTTATCAGGAAGTACTACTGTGGTGGTGGGGCCGTTTTTCCATAGGGGGGCCCCACAGGGAGGAAGCATGCATGGCAGAATTTTTGTTGCCTTGATCGTCAGCGTGTTGCTGATCGACCATGCTGCGGCACGCGGCCCGTGGCGGGCAAGCGAGGCGAATACCCGGGGCTGGCAGTTGATGACGCCGGAAGAACGGATCGAGCATCAGGCCCAGGTTCGCGGCTTCACGACACTTGAGGCGTGCCGGAACTATCAACTCGGCCATCACCGGTTGATGGAAGAGCGAGCCCGGCAGCGCGAGGTGGCCTTGCCCGGGGGCGGGCGGGATATCTGCGCCCACCTGGCGCCGGGGAAGGTGCGGCCCTGAGGCCGCCTGATCGGGAGACCAGTCACCATGCTTGTGTTGCGCAGGTTATCGATTCCCCTGCTGCTTCTGGCGGCCACCGCCGGCCCGGTCTATTGGGCGCTGCCCGAGGGCCTCTCCGTGGCGCGCAGCCTGGGTATCGTGCTTGGCTGGGCTGGCTGCGGCCTGCTCCTCGCCAGCCTGTTGCTGATGCTCCGCGAATCCCGGCTGGCCGAGGGGCTGGGCGGCCTGGAAAGGATGTACCGCTGGCATCACCGGGCCGGCATGGCAGCCTACCTTGCCTTGCTCGCCCACCCGCTGTTGCTGGCGGCCGACGCCTGGCCGGCGCAGCCGCTGCTGGCCTGGCAGACGCTGTCGCCCTTCGGCCAGGGCTGGCCGGTCTGGCTCGGCTGGCTGGCGCTGCTCCTGCTGATGGCAGGCTTGGCGCTGACCTTCGACAAGCGCATTGCCTACCGAACCTGGCGCTGGCTGCATGTCGGGCTCGGGCTCGCGGTGCTGTTCGGCCTGCTGCATCTGGTCCTGCTCGGTATCGAACAGCCGGTCTGGCCGATTCTGGCGCTGGCCGCCTTCTTTCTCGGCTGGCGCATCGTGCGCGAGGACTTCGGCCTGGCAGCCCGGCCGTACATCGTGCACCGCGTCAGCCCGGTGGCCGAGGGCATGGTCGAGATCGTGCTGAAACCCTTGGCCGATGGCATGGCGGCCACGGCGGGCCAGTTTGCGCTGGTCGCCTTCTTTGATGGCCCGAGCTTCCGGGGCTGCCGCGAATTCCACCCCTTTACCGTCAGCGCGGTGGGGGTGGGCGGCGAAATCCGCTTCGGCGTCAAAGCCCTCGGCGACTGCACGCGCCGAATCCAGTCCATCGAGCCCGGCGTTCTCGCCAGAGTGCACGGCGCCTTTGGCTGCTTCCTGAGCGACCGGCCGGCTGTGCCGCAGCTGTGGGTGGCCGGCGGTATCGGCATCACGCCCTTCCTGGCCCAACTGCGGGCCGGGCCGCTCAAGCAGCCGACGCGGCTGCTCTACCTTTACCGGAGTGAGCCCGATGCGGCATTTCTGCACGAGTTGCGGACCTTGACGGCGCGGGACCCGAAGCTTTCGCTACGCGCCGTGGCAACCGGCCCGATGCCCCCCGATCTGCATCGCCTGCTCCCCGAAGCCCCCGGCCTGGCGCAACATGATTGTTATCTGTGCGGACCACCCGGCATGGTGGCCGGGCTACGCAAGGTCCTCAACGAGCGGGGTGTCGCGCCCCGCCATATCCACTTTGAAAACTTCGAATTCAGATAATGCGCCGCCTCTATCTATCGACGACCCTCTTGTTCTGGCTGCTGGTCACCGCCTTCTGGGCGGCAAGCCTGTGGTTGCCGCCGGCCGGGGAAAACCTCGCTCTCGCCGCCGAAAAGACCTACAGCAAAGCCGATCTGACCAAACACGCAAGCGCCGAGAACTGCTGGATGGCGATTCGCGGCGGCGTCTATGACCTGAGCGCCTACCTGCCCGACCATCCATCGCGACCGGAAGTGGTGCTGCCCTGGTGTGGCCGGGAGGCAACCGAGGCCTACAACACCAAAACCAAAGGACGGCCGCATGCGCCGTATGCCGACGAATTGCTTGCCAAGTACAAAATTGGCAAGCTGGCTGCCGAGAAACCCTGAGGTCTGGAGCGTCGATGCTTGGACCACGCGCTAACGCGTTCTCCGGCAAGGTCAGGCGGGCGCTGTCGGGCGTCCCGGTTGGCGTCGGCTGCACCGCGCACACCGCAGGGGGCGGTCAGTTTCCCGCGTAGCGCCGGAACAGCCAGTGATCCAGCGAAATCGCCCCCGCGCCGCGGGCAATCAGCAGCAGCAAGACCGTCGCCCAGACCCCGTGCGTCGGATAGGCATCCGGATAGACGAAGATCTGGATGGTCAGGGTCATCACCAAGAGGGCGAGTGCCGAGAAGCGTGTCGCCAGACCGATCAGGATCAGAAGCGGAAAGAGATGCTCGCCGAAAGCGGCCAGTGGCGCCGCCAACTCGGGCGGCAGCAGCGGCAGGCGATATTCGCTGCGGAACAGTTCGAGCGCCGAATCCGATAGCTGCGGCCAGCCGAACTGGAATTCACCGGCGACGAGATCGACGGCAATACCTTCGATCTTGGTCTGCCCCGACTTCCAGAAGATCGCGGCGATCGAGAAGCGACCGATCAAGGCGATAAACGTATCGGGAATGCGGGAAAGCAGGGTGTTGAGGCCGCTAAGCCAACCGGCGAGCGGCGACGCTGGCGTAGCGGACAGGCCGGCAACGGGCGAATTCATGGAGTTCTCCTTGAGGGATGCAAGGCCGTAACGGCCGACTTTTGCAGGAGCAGGCCGAGAATGCCGATCAGATCGAAATCGGCGTCGATCGCCGTCGCCTGCGCGGCGGCTTCGCCGAGCGCGGCTCCTGACCCGAGGGCGGCAAGGAATACGCCCGCCGCCACTGAAATCCCCATGACTTCAACCTCCAGCCCGTGGCGCAGAACCAGGGCGGTTTCCGCAATCTCGGGGATGACCGTGGACAGTTCCAGCATCCCTTGGTGGGCTCCCCACAACGAGACGACGGCAAACGACGAGGCAAGCACCGCCACCGATGGGTGCAAGCGCAACCCAAGCCCAGGCACGGTGCTTTCATCGGCTAGGGCGGCGCAGATCTCGGCGCTGTCGACGGGCGCCACATCGGCGGTGTGATACGCCACGATGCGCAATTGCTCAAGCCGGGCGACATCGGCCAGGTAAGGCAGCCCGGCGGCCGGCGGAAAAGCCTCAATGAAGGCGGGCAAGTCGCTGCCGTAAAAGGCCATCAGGGGCGATTGCGGTGGGTGGCCATCGGCGTAGCGATGCGCCATGGCCCGAAAGAATTCTTCACCTACCAGTTCCTGCGTAACCGCATAGCTGTCTGCCAGGGCGTCGATCAGCGAAACGATGACGTTGTTGCGATAGATTCGGAAACGGTGTGCCGGGTCAGAGCCGTTCCAGGCCGTCAAACCCGCCGGGCATGGCTGTTCGGGATTGAGCAGTGCTGCGGCAAACTGGCTCTGCGAACTCATGCCGCCTCCAGCTCGCCATTTTCCAACTCGGCAATTGCCGACAACAGGCCGTCGGCCTGCCGTGCCTCGGCCAGCAGAACGGGAAAGGCCGGAATGTCGTTGTCGCGTTCGATCAACGTCGGCTGCACTCCAACCCGCTGCAGCGTGAAGCGGCAAAGTTCCCACACCGCCTGCGCCACCGGCGAGCCGTGGCTGTCGATCAGCAGCCGGTCGCCGGCACCATCGCTGTCCTCGGCAAAGCCGGCGAGATGAATTTCCCCAGTCGCCCCTAGCGGCAGCGCCGCTATGTAGGCGCGCGGATCGCGCCCGTGATTGATGCACGAGACATAGGCGTTGTTGACGTCAAGCAGCAGGCCGCAGCCGGTGCGCTTGACGACGGCGCTGATGAAGTCGGCTTCGCCCTGCGTGGAGGCTGCGAATTCGACATAGGTCGCCGGGTTCTCGAGCAGCATGCGCCGGCCCAGGCGTTCCTGGACCCGGTCGATGTGATCGCACACCCGGTTCAGGGTCGCGGCATTGTAGGGGGCTGGCAGCAGATCGTTGAGAAAGACATCGTCGTGGCTAGCCCAGGCAAGGTGCTCGGAAAATGACTGCGGCTCGTAGCGGGCGATCAGGGTGGCGAGGCGATCGAGGTGGGTTTCGTCGAGCCGCTCCTCGCCGCCGATCGAGAGCCCGACGCCATGGATCGACAGCGGATAGTGGTCGCGAATCTGCGTCAGGTAGTGATGGAAGGGGCCGCCATCGACCATGTAGTTCTCGGCATGAATTTCGAAGAACCCGAGCTCGGGCAGCGTTTCGAGAATGCTGTGAAAGTGCTCGGGCTTGAGACCCAGGCCACTACGGGCCGGCAGGGTGCCGGCGCGCAGCGCTGGAGCGCCTGCCGGCAGCTGGACACTGCGGATTGTTGTCATGGCTGGCGCTCCGGTGCGCAGGGGGAATCAGGCCTTCTTTTCCTTGAATTCGGCCAGTTGGCCATGCCCGGTCGGCGAGGTCGGCGATGCCGTCTTTTCGCAGGTGCCCTTGGGAACCAGAGACCACGCGTTGCCCTGGTAGTCGATTTTCGAGGTGCCGGCGCAGCTGGTTCCGGCACCGGCCTTGCAGTCGTTCTTGCCCTTCATGGCGACGCCGAAGCATTTTTCCTTGTCGGCCATCTTGTCGGCGGCGCTGGCCGGCGTGGCGGCCACGGTCAGGGCGGCGCCCAAGGCAAAAGCAAGGGAGGCAGCGGTCAGCGACTTGTTCGTGGTGTTCATGGTGATTTCTCCTGGTGAGGTTGGGATTCCGTTGGTTCGCGCAGTCAGCAATAACTCGGCTGCTGATCGTTAGTCGGCACCAGGGGCGGGTTCTTACACGCCGGCTGAAAAAAACTGATGCGGGCTGCTGATGTCCCGGCCGCGCCTTTGTTGCCATTCTCTGGCCGTGGGCCGCCCGATCATCTTTCGGCGTCTCGTCATCAATAAGTTCAGCAGCTACAAAGCAAGAAGCCCATGCGTTTTATGCATGGGCTTCGTCAATCTTCAACCTCGGCACTCATGGCCTTGGAATTCGGCTATTTGCCGTTTGGGTGCTACTCAGTCTTCTCAAGAAACTGCGGTGGACTATCAACCATAGAGTCTCCGGTTATCCAAAAAAACCACCGTTCTGATCGAACCTGCAACTAGCCAGAACGCGATTTCAGAGTACTCCTTTGAGGTCGAAAGTCCAGTTCTATTTGAACGGATTTTGCAGGGCTGATAAGCCCCAGGAGAGCCTCGCCAAGGCACAGTCCTGGTACAAAGGGTTGCAATGCCTATGAAGTCTCGCTGCACGTTTGGTGTGAAGATAACCCTTCTGTTTATTTGAGAAGTAAATTCGAAAAACTCTGTTTCAACCTTTGATCAAGGTAAGTAAGATTGTTCACGCAACTACCACATGGGAGGTTTGTCCGAATGAAAGTGAAGTCTTCAATCGAACGCGGTGCTGAGTATCTCTGCACCAAACTGGGTGATGTAGTAACTGCCATTGAGCAAGTTGCCGTGGTCAAAGGTTTGGCCATGTGGGAAGTAGAACGAAAGCTCGGCGCAGGGATTCGGAAGCGACTGATTGTTTCCGAACGTTCCTTGGTGCCGCCGCAATTATCTACTGCCGGTGCCTAGGCTAGAGTCCAAAGCTGCACTACAAAGCAAGAAGGCCAGCATCGTTGCTGGCCTTCTTGCTTTGTAGCGCCACGCAGTTGGCGTGGTCGATCAAACCTTACCCGAAAACAGGTGACAAATCGGGTTTTGAATTTTGACGACTGACAGTCCTTGCGCAAACCTGTGCGACTCGTGCATTCATTGATTTCGATTAAGGCCGGAAAGTACATGCCTGATAAAAATGGTCAGGTATATGGACGGTGTCTGAAAGGAACTTAAATGAAAATGAAGCGCTTGGTGTCGTTGGCCGCATTCGCCTGCATTCTCGTTATCTCGGTTGGTCAGGAAGCCTTGGCGGCCGAGCAACATCATCATGGCGACGGCGCCAGCGCCGGGCAACAGCTGCAACTGAACGCCGGCAAGAAATGGGCAACCGATGCGCCCTTGCGCCAGTCGATGACGGCGGTCAATCAGGCCATGGCGAAGGCTCTGCCGTTGATTCACAAAGGACGTTTTGGAGATGCCGATTTCGCAGGCTTGGCAGCGACCATCCGCCAAAAAGTGGCCTATGCAATCGAACACTGCAAGCTTGAACCGGAGGCCGATGCGATGCTGCATTTCGTCATCGCCGAACTGATGGCCGGGGCGGATGCGATGGACGGAAAAATGGCCGACTCAAGGCACGACGGGGCGGTTCGCGTTCTGCAGGCGCTGAGGTCCTATGGAAAGTATTTCCAGCATCCCGACTGGAAAGCCGCTAAAGCTTGAAATTTGGACATTCAGCTGGGAAGTGGTGAACGGCCAACAACAGCTAAATGCCCGTCAGCCCTTGCGCTGGCAGAGCTCGGCGAAGAGCTGGAAGTCCTCGACGTAGGCGGCACCGGCAAACGGCTTGCCGGCCAGCACCTGTTGCTCGCGGAACGAGTGCGCCATCTCGGCCGGCATGTCGATGTAACGGACGAACTTGCACTGGAAATTCAGGGATTCTTCACTCTCGGTGGCGATGCTCCAGACCGGGATGCGGCGTTTGTCACAGGCGATTTCACCGACAGCAACGAGCGGCAGGCGTTGCGAAATGCTGTTTCGCAGATACGACCAAAGCGAGGTGGTGGGCTTGCTAAGGGACGCAGCCTGTTGTGACTGGCCAAAAAGGGTGTTGTGGCCAGCGCCGGCGATCGCTGGATTGGCGGATTTGTTCATGGTGGACTCCGTATTTTCTTTAGGTTAACCAAGCCCAAACGCGAATGACAGTTCGCGATCGCGCCAGGCGCGCAATACTTCACAGCAGGCGTAAAATTTACCTAATGTCATGAGGTGTCGGGCGGCTCTGCCGCCTTTCCCCGGACGCCCAAGGAGTCGCCATGGAAATGCTGATTGCCGTCTTCCAGAGTGGCCTGGCCAGTCTGGCCTCCTATCTCGCTGCGCACGTCCTGCTCTGCCTGGTGCCGGCCTTCTTCATTGCCGGCGCGCTGTCGGCGCTGGTCCCGCAGCAGGCGATCATCCGCTTTCTCGGGCCGGAAGCGCCGAAGTGGGTGTCCTATCCGGCCGCAGCCGGGGCAGGCAGCCTGCTCGCCGTCTGCTCGTGCACCATCCAGCCGCTGTTCGCCGGCATCTACAAGAAGGGCGCCGGGCTGGGGCCGGCGATCACCTTCCTGTTCTTCGCGCCGGCCGCCAACATCCTGGCGCTCTCCTACACCGGCGTCGCGCTCGGCGCGGATTTCGCCATTGCCCGCGTCGTGCTCGCCCTGTCCTTCGGTATCGGCATCGGCATGATCATGGCCATTCTGTTCCGCGAAGACGATACGGCACGGCTGGCCAATACCCCGAGCTTTGCGGCGGGCGAGGGCATTTCGCGGCAGACCCTGGTTTTCCTCGGGGCGCTGGTCGCGCTGCTGATCGCCGGCACGCTGAAGGTCGAGTGGCTGAGCGCGATCTGGTTCAGTCTCGAACTGCCGGCCGGCGCCGCGCCGGGCGTGCAGGCGGTGCTCGATCGCTGGGTGCCGGTGGATCCGGCGACCGGGGCCGAAGGCCTGAGTTTGCAAGGCCTGATCCTGATCGGCCTGCTCGGGCTGATCGGCGCTACCGCCTGGCGCGGCCTGGGCCTGGTCGATAGCGGCTTCAACCGGCTGACCTGGGCAGTGCTCGGACTGAGCGCGCTGACCCTGGCTTTCGCCGCCCTTGGCATGCGCGTCACCGAACATGGCCTGCTGCTCACGGTGAGCGGGCGGACCGTCGCCGTGAGCCTGCTCTGCGCGCTGTTATGGCCGCTGGCCCGGCGCTTCGCGGCCTGGGACATGCAGCAGTGGCTATGGGAAACCTGGCGTTTCGTGAAGCTGATCTTTCCGCTGCTCATCGTCGGCGTCTTCCTGGTCGGGATCATCCGCTACTTCATCCAGCCCGAGTGGATCCAGGCCGTGGCCGGGGCCAACACCGTGGTTGCCAACCTGGCCGGCGTCGTCTTCGGCGTCTTCATGTATTTTCCGACCCTGGTCGAGGTGCCGATCGCCAAGATGTTCCTCTCGCTCGGCATGCACCCGGGGCCGCTGATCGCCTACCTGATGGCCGATCCCGAACTGTCGCTGCAGAGCATCCTGATTACCGCGGCGATCATCGGCAAGCTCAAGGCCTGGACCTACGTCGGGCTGGTTGCCGTGTTCTCGACCCTGGCCGGGCTGACCTACGGCGCCTGGGTCGATGGCACCTCGTTACTGCTTCTGGCGCTGCTGGTCGGCGGCTTCGTCGCCACCCTGATCGGCGCGCTGCATTTGATTGGCCGGGGCAGACCGTTGCCGGCCGCACGATAGGGAGATTGCCATGTTGATAAAGATTCTCGGCAGCGGCTGTGCCAAGTGCCAGCGCCTCGAACAACTGACCCGCGAAGTGGTCGCCGAACTCGGCCTGACGGCAAGCTTCGAGCATGTCCGGGACATGGAGCAGATCATGGCCTACCCGATCATGACGACGCCGGCCCTGGTGGTGGACGAGGCGGTCAAGGCCTCCGGCCGCATCCCGAGCAAGGAAGAAATCGCCGGCTGGCTGCGCGCTGTCTGAGCGCAGCCCGCTGGCGGCGGCTCAGGCCGAGACCGAGAGCAGGTTGGCGAGGCCGGACGATGCGCTGTCCTGGCCGCTGCCGTAAGCGTGCATCAACTGCATGATCTTCATCATGATCTTCGCCTCGTCGCTGTCGGCGGTGCTCTGGGTGGTGCCGGCGGAAGTGCTGTCGGCGCTGTCCTGGCTAGCCTGGTCGTAGGCCATCGCTTCCTGGAAGCCGACCTTGCCGTCGCTGTTGCTGTCGGCCGCCTCGAAATTCTCGACGACCTTGTTGAGCAGACTGGTCCGGGTGCTGTCGCTGCTGTCGGCGCTGGCCAGTTGGTCGGTCAGTTCGTCCTTGGTGAAGCCGGCGTCGTCGCCCGGGGCGGCGGCGGGGGCATCCCGGCCATACCCTGCGGTCCGCCGTGGCCGCCCATGCCCTGCATCCGCGACTGGTTGAACTGGCTGTCGAGTTGTTCCTGCAGCTTGGCGAGGACGGTGGTCAGTTCGCTTTCCGTGACCTTGCCGTCGCTGTCGCCGTCGAGCGCCGCGAAGACATCGTCGGCGCTGGTGCTGTCGCTTTTCTGGCTGGCGATGTTGCTGAAGGCCGAGGCCAGGTCGCTCTTTTCGATATAGCCCTGGTTCTTGGTGTCGAGACGCGAGAACAGCAGGCTCGCCATTTGGGATGATTGGTTGATGCCACTCACCATGATTTGCTCCTTGAATGGAAGTTGAAAAAAACCGGTCCGTGACCAGGTGCCTTACCTTGTGCAAGTTATCGGCCTAAAAGCGCCTTTCGTGACGGCGGTTTGGGTTAAGCGGAGTAAAACTTTGTTAAGAAAAAGCGCCCGGAAAGGCAGGTGGCACCGTGGTTTGCCGAAAATGGCCGGGATTTTTCCGGAAGCGCGGCAAGTTCTGCTGGCCGGCAATTTTTGCCAGTGCCGGCGGCTGGGTAAAAGTCTGTAAAAGTGCTGCCCGGCGGCCGGTGCTTTGGCTATCATCGGACGTTTGAACCGACGAATGGAGCGGCGCATGGCGGCAGTCCTGCTGGTCGATGACGATGTCGAATTAGCCGAGATGTTGGGCGACTACCTGGCGCAGGACGGCTTCGTCGTGACCACGCTGCACGACGGGGCGAGCGCGGTCGAGGCGGCGCTGTCCGGCAGTTTCGACATCGCGGTACTCGATGTGATGATGCCGCGCATGTCGGGGATCGAGGCGCTCGCCCGCATCCGGGCCGGCTGCGCCTTGCCGGTCTTGATGCTGACCGCCAAGGGCGACGACATGGATCGCATCGTCGGCCTCGAACTGGGCGCCGACGACTATGTCCCCAAGCCCTGCCAGCCGCGCGAACTGGCCGCCCGCCTGCGCGCCATCCTGCGCCGGACGACGCACGCCATGGAGCCGGCCAACGCCCCGCTCGTGGTCGGCGCCCTGTGCATCCGGCCGGAGTTGCGCCGGGTGGAGTTGAACGGGGTGGTGGTCGAGCTGACCAGCACCGAGTTCAACCTGCTCGAAACCCTGGCCCGCCATGCCGGGCGCCCGGTCAGCAAGAGCGATCTGTCGGAACAGGCGCTCGGCCGGCCGCTGGTCCGCTTCGACCGCAGCATCGATGTCCATCTGTCGAGCATCCGCCAGAAGCTCGGCACCCTCGCCGACGGGCGGTCGTGCATCCAGACGGTCTATCGTCAGGGCTACCAGCTGATTCGGGAATAACGTGGGGCGACTATTCTGGAAGTTCTTCCTGTGCATCTGGCTGGCCCAGTTGGCGGCGGTTCTGGGCACCGGGGCGCTGTTCTGGATGGAGCGTCAGCCGGGGGCCGCCAACCTCCGGCTTGACGGGCACCCGCCGCCCGATTTCCACGAACGCCCGCCGCCGGAATTTGCCCAGGCCAGGCCGCCGCGGCCACCGCACGGCCTGCCGCCGAGCGGGCCGCTGCCGCTCCTGCCGGTGATTGCCGGCCTTTTCGCCAGCCTGCTCTGTGCCGGCGGTCTGGCCTGGTACTTCGCCAAGCCGATTCGCCACCTGCGCAATGCCTTCGAGGCGGCGGCCGGCGGCGACCTCGCCGTGCGGGTGACGCCGAGCATGGGTGGCCGGCGCGACGAGTTGGCCGATCTCGGTCACGATTTTGACCGCATGACGGCTCAGTTGCAGGCCGTGATCGACGGCCAGAAACGCCTGCTGCACGATGTCTCCCATGAAATGCGCTCGCCTCTCGCCCGGCTGCAGGCGGCGATCGGCCTGGCCCGCCAGCAGCCGGGGCGTACAGAGGATTCCTTGCAGCGCATCGCACGCGAAGGCGAACGCATCGATCAGCTGGTCGGTGAGTTGCTCACCCTCTCGCGGCTCGAAGCCGGCGTCACCGGCGAGCTGGAGAACGTCGAGCTGGGCGAGCTGCTGGCCAATATCGCCGAAGATGCCCGCTTCGAAGGCGCGGCGCGCGGCATCACGATCGATTTCGTGGCGGGGGCGACGGCCGAAGTGCGGGCCAATCCGGAACTGCTGCATCGCGCCCTCGAAAATGTCGTGCGCAACGCCCTGCGCTATTCGCCGGCCGGGGGCGTGGTGCAAATTGCCGGCCAGCGCACGGACAACCAGGTCTTTCGGATCACGATCACCGACCAGGGGCCGGGCGTTGCGGCGGCCGATCTCGAGGCCATCTTCACGCCCTTCTTCCGCAGTGAAGGGCAAGGCGCGGCGGGCGGCTACGGCCTGGGTCTGGCCATCGCCCGGCGGGCGATCGCGGCGCTCGCCGGTCAGATCAACGCCCGCAATGGCAGCGCTGGCGGCCTGATCGTCGACATCAAGTTGCCGCTGTAAAGCGCGCCCTCAGCCGGCGTCGACCGCGGCGATGAAGACATAGCCCTCGGAGCGCAGGGTCTTGATGAAAGCGCTGCCATTCTGCTGTTTGCCGAGAATCCGCCGGATCTGGCTGACATGAACGTCGATGATGCGGTCGTAGGGGAGATATTCGCGTTTCAGGGCGCGTGACAGCTGTTCGCGCGACTGCGGCTCGAACGGGTGGTCGAGGAAGGCGCAGAGCAGCGCATAGGCCGGGACGCCGAGCGGTGTTGGCGTGCCGTCGGGCCCAATCAGTTGGCGCGCGGCGGTGTCCAGTGTCCACTGGCCAAAGCGCAGGCAGCGCATTTCGCTGCACGGCAGTGGCGCCGGCTGTTCCGGGCTGGGCCGGAGGAGGTGGCCGATACGGGCGAGCAGTTCGTTTTTGTCGCATGGCCGGGCCAGGAAATCGAGCGCCGCGATAGTGTCGCCGGCCAGCTGCTTGAGTTCGTCACAACCGGAAGCGTGAATCAGGACCGGAATTTCCGATTTCCGGCGCAACTGGCCCAGCAAGGCCAGCAGCTCGGTATCCGCCATGCCGAGGCCAAAAATCAGCAGATCCGGCCGGGTTTCGAGCAGCGACCACATTGCCGGAACGTCTTCGGCGATCAGGTTGGCGATCCCGGCCGACGCCAGCGCCGCACCCAGGGCCTGGCGGGTGGTGGGATCGTCGTCAACAATAAGCGCAGTCTGATGCATGGCCCTTCTTTATGGTCAGGCAATAATCGAGCGCGAATTGTAATTCACGGAGATTTACGCAATTAATGTTTAAGGCATTTATTGTGATGTTGTTTGACTAATATCAGAGGTTTTCATGGAAGAGGCCATTGGTGGTGTTTCTATGCAATGAAGTTTCGACAAACCCAGTGTTGCCAAGCATCTTCTAATACTCCTGTAGCATGGCAATTTCGGTGTCGGCGTGACGCAGGCGGAGCGCCAGCGAACGGGCCAGGGCGGTGAGCAGCGTGACGGCCAGCCGTTTGTGCTCGTCGGCAAGCAGACTGAATTGCTCCTGCGAAAGCACGAAAAATTCGGTTTCGGTGGCGGCAACCGCGTCGTCGCCCCGCGGCCGCCCATCCAGAAAAGCCAGGCCGCCGAAGAAGTCGCCGCGGCCGAAGCTGGCGATGTGCCGCGTCCGCCCGGCGCCGAGCGGTGCGAAGATCCTGACTGTGCCGCGCCGGATCAGATAGATCGCATCGCCCGGTTCGCCGCGCGAGTAGATCGTTGCGCCGGCCGGATAGGTCCGGCGCTCGAGACGGGCATCGAGATCGGCCAGGGTGTCGTCCTTGCGGTTCTTGAACAGTTCCATCTCGGCCAGTTCGAGCGGCGTTTCCGGTGCCGGCTGGAGCTGTTCGACTTCGCCGAGCAGGCGGTCCTCGACCCATTCGATGGCGCTGTCCAGTTCCGGGAAGAGGCGCACGGTATCGGTATTTTCGGTAACCCCGGTCTGTTCCAGGAACTCCCGGAGATTGCGGCCGTTGGGCAGGTTTTCGCGGACATTGGAGAGCAGCAGCAAGGCCTGGCGCTCAGTCAGCGCGTCGCGTACCTGGCGGAGCATGTGGGCGGCGGTGACATCGAGCGACTGGATGCGCTTCATGTCGAGAATGACGAAGTTGCGGGTCTTGAGCTCCGGTTCGAGTTCGCCGTAGAGCTGCTGGGTGGTGCCGAAGAACAGGCTGCCCTGCAGTTCGAAGATCACCGCCTGGTCGCCCTTTTGTTCGAGGATGCGGGTTTCCGATTCGGGGCGGTGCCAGTTCGAGGACATCTGATTGACGTAGAACTTGTGGCGCACCACCGAACCGCCGATCTGTTCGCGCAGGAAGAGGATGATCGCCATCGCCACGCCGACCCCCGAGGCAGCGATCAGACCGATGGTCAGCGCGACGACGACGACGGTGACGACCACCGCGAAGTCGAAGACGGTGGCTGGGGACTGGATGAAGCGTAGCGGCTCGCGATCGATCATGCGCAGGCCGACGGCGATCAGGATGCCGGCCAGCGCCGAGACCGGGATCCAGGCGATGAAATTGCTCAGCACCAGCGCGAAGATCAGGGCCGAGATGCCTTCGACCAGGCCCGAAGCGCGGGTCGTCGCGCCGCTCGACAGGTTGACCAGGGTCGCCCCCATGGTCCCGGCGCCCGGGATGCCGCCGACCGAGGACGAGGCGACGTTGGCGATGCCCTGAGCGACCAGTTCGCGATTCGGGTCGTGCCGGCTGCGCGTCATCTGGTCGAGCACGACGCAGGTCTTCAGGGTGTCGATCGAGAGCAGCACGGCCAGGGTCAGCGCACTGCCGAGCAGAGCGGCGACCTGAGCCAGGCGGACATCGCCGATTTCATGCCAGCGCCCGGTGATCGAGTCCAGATAGCCGTCGCTGCTGGCCCCCAACGGGCCGATGATCAAAGGATTGCCGGCCAGTTCGAACAAGCTCTCGTCCTGCAGGGCGAGGCCGAAATAGGTGGCCGTGCCGGCGGCGATGCCGAGGATGGTGCCCGGTACCCTGCGCGTGATGCCCGGGCCAAGTAGCATGGCGAGCATGGTGGCGGCGCCGACCGCGACGGCGCGCCAATCCCAGAGCCAGGGCGAGACCAGGCTGTGATACCAGGTGGTGCCGGCCTCGGTGCCGACCAGCTTGCCGATCTGGCTGCCGATGATGATCAGGCCGACGCCGGTCAGGTAGCCGCTGACCACGGGGTAGGGGATGTACTTGATCAGGCGGCCGATGCCGACCACACCGAACAGCACCTGGAACAGCCCGGCCAGGATGCCGAGCATGAGCAGCATCAGGATGATGTTGCCTTGCGGTACGCCGTCGGCCACCAGCCCGATTGCGAAGGCCGAGAGCACGGCGGCGGCAGGGGCGCAGGGGGCGCTGATCAGGCGGTCGGTGCCGCCCAGGGTCGAGGCGATCAGCCCGATCACCGTGGCGCCGACGATGCCGGCCAGGGCGCCGAGGGCGGCGTGAGCCGGGGCGATGGCCGAGTAGATGGTGACGCCGAAGGCGATCGAGGCTGGCAGCGCGACCAGCATGGCGGCCAGGCCACCCCAGAAGTCGCCCGACATGTGCAGTGACTTGAAGAACTCCCGCATGCTTCCCTCCGTGCTTGCGTTTTGCCCTGATGGTAACGCTTCTCGGGCTGCCGTGTGGCGGATCGCGGGCCGCGTCGGCATCTTTCGGCGCTTTGCCGGGGGCTGTGGCAGAATCCGGGGGCCGCTGCGTCATGCGGCTCGAGAACAAAGGGGAAGAAATGAGTGATCGGGGATTGGGTCGGGCGTTGTTCTGCGCCCTGGTTTTTGCCCTGGTGGCGGTCACCGCCATCGCCCAGGAGGCGCGGCCGCTGGTCAAGGCCCAGACGCTCTACCTACCGATTTACTCCCATATGCTTTACGGCAACCTGGGCAAGAGCGGCAAGGCCTCGCATGTCCTGTTATCGGCGTTGGTCAGCATTCGCAATACCGACGGCAAACGGCCGCTACGCGTGCTCTCGGCGCGCTATTACGATACTCATGGGACGCTGCTCGGGGAGCGCGTGCCGGCGCCGGTTACCTTGCCGCCTTTCGGCACGCTGGAACTCTTTGTCGATCTGAACGACGCCTCGGGCGGCTCGGGAGCCAATTTCGTCATCAAGTGGGATGCCGAGCAGCCGATCAACCCACCTCTGGTCGAGTCTCTGCACGTCAACATGGATGGTGGCAAGGCGGTCGTCTTCATGACCCAGTCTGTGCCGCTCAACGACTAGGCCGCGCGCCGTGTCCGTTATTAACCCGTCGCAGACCGGCTACATCGTCCGCCTGGTCTATGTCGCCCTCGGCATGCTGTTCGCCGTGCACCTCTTCGGCACGGTCGGCTACATGGTGCTCACCGAGAGCAAATATTCCTGGTTCGACTGTTTCTACATGACCTTCATCACCGTCGCCACCATCGGCTTCGGTGAAATCATCGACATGTCGAGCAATCAGCCGGCACGGATACTGACCGTGGTGATCGGCATCCTTGGCGCCGGCAACCTGTCGCTGCTGTTCTCGGTGGTGACCGTGGCGCTGCTCGAAACCGACCTCAATGGCACCTTGCGGAGAAAACGTATGGAAAAAACGATCAAGAAACTAAAAGGCCATTACATCCTCTGCGGCTTCGGTCGGGTGGGCCGCAACATCGCCCACGAACTGGAAGCCACCGGGCGCCATTACGTGGCCATCGACGAAGACCTCGCACGCCTCGAGGAATACAAGGAAAGGAACGTCGGCCTGCTTTACCTGCATGGTGACGCCAGCGACGACGATATCCTGCTGGCGGCCGATCTCGAGGATGCCAAGGGGGTCTTCGCGGTGACCGGCGACGACTCGCGCAACCTGATGATCGTCATCACTGCCCGCCAGCTGAAGCCCGGCGTGCGCATCGTGGCGCGCTGCCAGGAGACGCGCAACATCGAGAAAATGCGCAAGGCCGGAGCCGATGCCATCGTCTCCCCGGACTTCACCGGCGGCATGCGGATCGCTTCGGCGATGATCCGGCCGCATGTCGTTTCCTTCCTCGACGAGATGTTGAAGTCGGACAAGAACCTGCGGGTCGAGGAACTGCCGATCCCAGGCGGCTTCATTCCCAAGCCGCTCGGCACGCTGAAGTTGCGCAGCGCCAATTACGTGCTGCTCGCCGTGCGCGAGCGCAATGGCGACTGGCAGTTCAATCCCGACAAGGATTTCCTGCTCAAGCCCGGCTTCATGCTGATCGCCATGGCCAATTCGGTCGGCCGGCTGGAGATCGAGACCTTGCTCATCGAGATGGCCTCCTGACCGCCCCGGGTCCGACCCGCCGGCAACATCGCGAAAAAGGCAGCGCATGAAAAGCTTGACCCCGGAACAGATCCGCCATCGTTGGCTGGCCCTCGGCATCGTCGCCCTGGCCTACGTCCTGTCCTTCTTCCAGCGCTTCGCCCCGGCCGGCATCGCCCAGGATCTGGCTGCCTCGTTCCAGACCTCGGCCGCCTCGCTCGGCATCCTCGCCGCCACCTATTTCTACGTCTACACCGTGATGCAGATCCCGACCGGGATTCTGGTCGATACCCTGGGCCCGCGCCGCATCCTGGCCCTGGGCGGAATTGTCGGCGGACTCGGCAGCTTCCTCTTCGGCTTCGCGCCTAGCCTCGATCTCGCCCTGGTCGGCCGGACCCTGGTCGGGCTCGGCGTGTCGGTCACCTTCATCGCCATGCTCAAGTTGGTCGCCGTGTGGTTCGAGGAGGAGCGCTTCGCGACCATGGTCGGTATCTGCATGCTGGTTGGTAATCTTGGCTCGGTGCTGGCCGGCGCGCCGCTCTCGGCACTAGCCCAGGCTTCCGGCTGGCGCGGCGTGTTCATCGGCGTCGGCGCCGTGTCGCTGGTCCTCGGCGGCCTGTGCTGGTTGATCGTCCGCGACAGCCCGGCGGCGGTGGCCGGCAGGGAACGGCCGAAATTCGACCGGACCGCGGTGCTGTCCGGCTTGGTCTCGGTCCTCCGCAACCGCGATACCTGGCCGGCTGCGCTGGTCAATACCGGCATGTCCGGCTCCTTCTTCACCTTCGCCGGGCTGTGGGCGACGCCTTATCTGATGCAGGTGCACGGCATGGCGCGGGCGGTGGCGGCGACCCACCTCTCGCTGTGGTTCGGCGGCTTCGCCGTCGGCTGCTTCTTCATCGGCACGCTGTCCGACCGTCTTGGCCGGCGCAAGCCGGTGCTGATCGCTTCCTCTCATCTCTATGCAGCGATCTGGCTGATCATCCTGTCCTGCGTGACGATGCCGCTTGCCGTCTCCTATGCGCTTTTCGCGCTGCTCGGCCTGGCGACGGCCGGATTCAGCCTGAGCTGGGCCTGCTCCAAGGAAGTCAATCCACCGCTGCTCTCCGGCATGTCGACCAGTGTCGCCAATATGGGCGGGTTTCTGGCTGGCGCCTTGTTGCAGCCGCTGGTTGGCTGGGCGATGGATCTCGGCTGGCAAGGCGACATGGTCGGCGGTGCCCGTTTCTACGACGTCGCCACCTGGCGCAGCGGCGTCGCGCTGGTCGCGCTCGCCGCCATCTTCGGGGCGGCCTCCTGCTGGTGGGTGCGGGAAACCCGTTGTCGTAATATCTGGAAACCCGGCTAGACTGGAATCAGGATGTTCACGGGGGCGACGGTGATTTTGCGATACTTGTTGTCCGCAGATGGGGATGCGCAGGGGCGGCGGCGCGCGGCGCTGGGTGCCGCGATTGCCGGCTTGCTGATCGCCCTGCTCGCCGGGGCCATCGTTTGCGGCATCGAGCGTGGCGCCCATCAGCAGCGCGAAATCCAGGTGCGCCAACTGGCCACGGCTGTCGCCCACGATCTCGGCGGACGGCTGGATCGTTCGCTGTCGGCCGCCATCGCACTCGGCGCCGTACTTCGTCAGGGGGGCGGCAAGATCGACCACTTCAAGCGTCTGGCCGGCGAACTGATCAATCAGTTCGGCGGCATCAGTGCCCTGCAGCTGGCGCCCGCCGGCACGATCAGCGAGGTCGAGCCGCTGGCCGGGAATGAACGGGTGATCGGCTTCAGCCCGCTGACCGATCCGCTGCAGGGGCCGGAAGCTCGCCAAGTCGTTGCCCAGCGCCAACTCGGGCTGACCGGACCCGTCGAATTGCGCCAGGGCGGGATCGGCGTGGTCGGCCGGAACCCGGTATTCCTGCGCGATGACGAGGGCAACGAGGTGTTCTGGGGACTGGTCCAGGTGCTGATCCGGGTACCCGACCTGCTGGTGATGACCCGTCTCGACGCCATCGAACAAGCCGGCTATCGCTACGAACTCTGGCGTTATCGGCCGGGGACTAGCGAGCGGCATGTCTTCGCCCGCAGTTCGGATCAGCCGCTGGAACAGCCGGTCAATATTCCGATCGCGGTTCCCAACGGTGAATGGGTGTTGAGCGTGGCTCCCGACGCCGGCTGGCATTCCCTCGAAGATTTTCTGACCGATGGTGCGGTGGTGCTGGTGATCGCGCTACTCGGAACACTGACCGCGTATCTTGGCTTGCGTCAGGTGCAGTTGCTGAACCGCCAGGCCGGACGGCAGTCCGTTTCGTAGGGGCGGGCGATTCCTTGCGTCCGTTAGTTAAATTAGAGTATTCTTATATACATGAATGCAAAACTGTTTCGTAAGCTGACTTTGGGCCTGTTGGTGGCGTCGACCGCCGCTCTGAGCGTCGAGAGCTTGCCCGTGGTGGTGGTCAAGCGCCACCCGGTCGATCTGACTTTTCCGGCCGAATCGCTGGTCGAGGCGGTGCAGCAGGCGACTGTCGGCGCCCAGGTGGCGGGCCGCGTGCTCGAGGTCAAGGCCGATGCCGGGCAGGCCGTCCGCAAGGGCGAGGTCTTGATGCGGATCGATGCCCGCGAGGCCGAGGAATCGGCACGGGCCGCTTCGGCGCAGTACGGCAATGCCCGGGTCAACTACGAGCGGACCAAGAGCCTGGTTGCCCAGAAGTTCATGAGTTCGGCGGCACTCGACAAGGCCAAGGCCGATCTCGATTCGGCCAGCGCCAATCATGCGGCGGCCGGGGCCGCTCAGAGCCACGCCACCATCGTTGCGCCGATCAACGGCATCGTCGCCCGCCGCCACGCCGAACTGGGCGACATGGCGACCCCCGGCAAGCCGCTATTCACCATCTACGAACCGGGTGACTTGCGGGTCACGGCCAGCGTGCCGCAGTATCGGCTGAAGGACATGCGCGGCGTCAGGACGGCGCGCGTCGAGTTTCCCGAACTCGGCAAATGGGTGACGGCGACGGCGGTCAACCTGCTGCCGACGGCCGATGCGACGACTCACGTTTCGCAGGTTCGCGTCACGCTGCCGGCCGTGCCGGAAGCGATGCCCGGCATGTTCGCGCGCGTCCATTTCGTCGTCGGCCAGGCCGAAAAACTGACCGTGCCGGCGACGGCCGTCGTCCGCCGCGGCGAGGTGACAGCGGTCTATGTGCAGTCGGCCGGCGCCCGTCCGCGTTTGCGCCAGCTACGCCTGGGCAATGCCGTCGGGCAGGGCGAGATCGTGGTGCTGGCCGGCCTGACCAGCGGTGACAGGGTGGTGATCGATCCGGTCAAGGCTGGTATTCAGCTGAAGTCGGGCAAGTAGGCAATGAAATCCGAAGCTGGTTCGACCGCCCCGGTGCTGGGGCTTTCCGGGCGCATTGCCGCCGCCTTCCTGACCTCGCGGATGACGCCGCTGCTGGCGCTGGTCGCCTTCCTGCTCGGGGTGTTCGCGACCCTGGTCACGCCGCGCGAGGAAGAGCCGCAGATCGACGTGACGATGGCCGACGTGCTGGTCGCCTTCCCCGGCGCTTCGGCCAAGGATGTCGAGAACCTCGTGGCGCGGCCGGCCGAACAGGTGCTGTCGCGGATGCATGGGGTCGAGCACGTCTATTCGATGTCGCGTCCCGGCATGGCGATCATCACTGTGCAGTTCGATGTCGGCGTCAAATACAACGATGCGGTGCTGCGCCTCTACGATACCGTGCATTCGCACCGCGACTGGCTGCCGCCCAATCTCGGGGTCCTCGAGCCGGTGATCAAGCCGCGCGGCATCGACGACGTACCGATCGTCGCGCTGACCTTCTGGACGGAAGACCCCGAGCGCTCGGCCTTCGACCTGCAGCAGGTGGCCCGCGCCGTCGAGATCGAGCTGAAACGGATCAAGGGCACGCGCGACGTATCGACCATCGGCGGTCCCGATCACGCCATTCGCGTTCTGATGGATGGCGAGCGCATGAATGCCTACGCGGTGACGCCGCAGGACATCGCCGGCGCCCTGAAAGTCTCGAACGCGCTGCAATCCTCAGGCAGCCTGACCGCCGGCAACAGCGAGTTGTTGGTCCAGACCGGAACCTATCTCGAATCGGCGGCCGATGTGCAGCAGCTGGTCGTCGCCGTGCGCGGCGAGGCCGGTAAGCGGACGCCGGTATTCCTCAGCGACGTGGCGACGGTCGAGGACGGCCCCGACCAGCCCAAGGCCTATGCCTGGTTCGGCAGCAAGGACGGCGAATTCCCGGCGGTGACGCTGCAGCTCTCCAAGCAGCCCGGCGTCAATGCAGCCGATGTCGCGACGGCCGCCATCGCGCGGATCGAAAGCCTGGACGGCACGGTGATTCCGGAGGGCGTCGAAGTCACCGTGACGCGCAATTACGGTGCGACGGCGACCGAGAAAGCGCAGAAGCTGATCGGCAAGCTGGTCTTCGCCACGGCCTTCGTCGTGCTCCTCGTTTTCTTCGCCTCGGCCGGCGCGAGGCGGTGATCGTCGGCGTCGCCGTGACCCTGACCCTGGCCGCGACGCTGTTCGCTTCCTGGGCCTGGGGGTTCACGCTGAACCGGGTGTCGCTGTTTGCGCTGATCTTCTCGATCGGCATCCTGGTCGACGACGCCATCGTCGTCGTCGAGAACATTCATCGCTGGCAGGGCCTGCATCCCGAGAAAGGCCTGCTCGAAATCATTCCGCCGGCGGTCGACGAAGTTGGCGGGCCGACCATTCTGGCAACGCTGACGGTGATCGCCGCGCTCCTGCCGATGGCCTTCGTCAGCGGCCTGATGGGGCCGTACATGAGCCCGATCCCGATCAATTCGTCGATGGGCATGGCGATCTCGCTGGCCGTCGCCTTCATCGTCACCCCGTGGCTGGCCGGCAAACTGATGAAGACGCACGGGGCCGGCGCCGGCCACCCGCCGTCGAAACTCGATGCCAAACTCGACAGCTCTTTCCGCAAGCTGCTGACCCCCTTCCTCGATCCGCTCAAGGGCGGCGCGGCGCGGATCAAGCTCGCCATCGTCATCATCCTGCTGATCCTCGGCTCGGTATCGCTGGCTTACTTCCAGCTCGTCGTGCTGAAGATGTTGCCGCTCGACAACAAGAGTGAATTCCAGGTCATCCTCGACATGCCGGTCGGCACGCCGGTCGAAGAAACCGCCCGCGTCCTCAACGAAATCGGCGCCGAACTGGCGACCGTCGATGAGGTCACCAATTACCAGGCCTATGCCGGGACCGCCAGCCCGATCAATTTCAACGGCCTGGTCCGCCAGTACTACCTGCGCGCCACGCCCGAAAAGGGCGACATCCAGGTCAATCTGGCCGACAAGAAGCAGCGCACGCGCAGTAGTCACCAGATCGCCGGCGCGCTGCGCGAGCGGGTCGAGGCGATCGGCAAGCAGAACGGCGGTAATGCCAAGGTCGTCGAAGTGCCGCCCGGGCCGCCGGTGATGTCGCCGATCGTCGCCGAAATCTACGGTCCGGAGATGGCGGGGCAAATGGCGGTCGGCAAGCAGGTGCGCGCGGCCTTTGCAACGACCAAAGACCTGGTGGCGGTCGACGATTACATCGACGCCGATTCGCGCAAGGCCGTGCTGCATGTGCTGCAGAGCAAGGCGGCCCTGCTCGGAGTGGCGCAGAGCGACATCGTCGAGGTGGTCGGCATGGGGCTGGCCGGTCAGGACGTGACCCCGGTGCGCAATGCCGACTCCAAGTTCGAAATCCCGGTCCGCATCACGCTGCCGGCCGACCAGCAGTCCTCGCTCGACGCCTTGCTGAAACTCCGCGTGCGTTCCCGCGACGGCCAGCTGGTGCCGGTTTCCGAACTGGTCGAGGTGCGCGACCAGGGGCGCGAGAAGACCATCTATCACAAGGATCTGCTGCCCGTCGTCTATGTCGTCGGCGACATGGGCGGCAAGCTCGATTCGCCGCTCTACGGCATGTTCGACGTCCGCGCCCGGATCAACGGCATGGCCCTGGCCGAGGGAGGTACGCTGGGCGAGTGGTTCATCCGCCAGCCGGCCGATCCCTACGCCGGCTACAGCGTCAAGTGGGACGGCGAGTGGAAGGTGACCTACGAAACCTTCCGCGACATGGGCATCGCCTACGGTGTCGGCCTGATCCTGATCTACCTGCTGGTCGTCGCCCATTTCGGCAGCTACCTGGTGCCGCTGATCATCATGGCGCCGATTCCGCTGACCATCATCGGCGTCATGCCGGGTCACGCCCTGTTCGGCGCCCAGTTCACCGCCACCTCGATGATCGGCATGATCGCGCTGGCCGGCATCATCGTCCGCAACTCCATCCTGTTGGTCGATTTCATCAAGCAGCAGGTGGCGGCCGGCATGGACTTCCATGATGCGGTAATCCAGTCGGCGGCGGTGCGCGCCAAGCCGATCGCGCTGACCGCGCTGGCCGCCATGCTCGGCGCCCTGTTCATCCTCGACGATCCGATCTTCAACGGCCTGGCCTTGAGTCTGATCTTCGGCATCCTGGTCTCCACCCTGCTCACGCTGGTGGTGATCCCCGTTCTCTATTTCGCGGCTTTCCGCAAGGAGCATCAAGCATGACCATCGAACGCATCATCCGCATCATGGCGGGTTTCTTCATCCTGCTCTCGCTGGCGCTCGGCATCGACGGTAGCCCCATCTTCGTTTCGAAGTGGTTCCTCGCCTTCACCGCTTTCGTCGGCTTGAACTTGTTGCAAAGCGGCTTTACCGGCTTCTGCCCGCCGGAAAAGCTGCTCGCCAAGCTAGGCGTCAAGCGCAGCAATGGCGGTGGTTGTTGCGGCTAGTGCCATAGAGGCAGAGGCTGGCACTAGTTGCCAGGGGCATTTCAAGATAGTGCTTTAAAAAAAGCATTCAAGCGTTTGTAATATATGCAGTTTACCTGTTTTTGGCCGACCGTGAAATAGTACCTATGGCGTGGCCGTCCGCTCAGTTACACTGCCGCCATCAATAATGGCGTGGTAGTTGAATCCTGATGCATGACCCGGCCCTAACGTGGCGCAAAATCCTGGTATTGGGGCTGGTGGCAATTGCCCTGGCCGGGGGCGTCAGCGTCCTTGTCTCGCCACTGCTGGGCGGCGTACTGCTCGCCCTGCTGATGGTGGCCGGTGGCGGCGTCCTTTTGCGTGCCCAGTACCGGGTGAGCGAGCAGCTGCGGCTGCAGCGCAGGATTATCGACCATACTTCCGAAGCGATGATGGTGACCGATCTGGAGCAGCGCATCCTGATGGTCAACCCGGCTTTCGAGCGGATCACGGGTTACAGCGCCGCTGATGTGCTCGGCCAGACCCCGGTCATGCTGGGGGCTGGTCGCCATGGTGCCGACTTCTACCTGGCGATCTGGGAACGCGTTGCCGAGAAGGGAAGCTGGGAAGGCGAAGTCTGGGATCGGCGCAAGGGTGGCGAAATCTACCCCAAACAGATGCGCATCACGGCCATCTGCGAGACCACGCCGGAGCATGTTTCGCATTACGTCGCCGTCTTCTCCGACATCAGCGCCCAGAAGGCGCAGGAGGCGCGCATCGATTATCTGGCGCATCACGATCCGCTGACCAGCCTGCCCAACCGTCTGGCCCTCGGGCTGCATCTGGCCGATGCCCTCGGCAATGCGGCGCGCAGTGAGACCCGCCTCGCCGTGCTGATCATCGATCTCGACAACTTCAAGACGGTCAACGATTCGCTGGGGCATCACGCCGGCGACCAATTACTGAGCGAGATTGCCCGCCGCCTGCAACTCGTCCTCGACTGGCGCGGGCGGCTGTTCCGCCTGGGCGGCGACGAATTTGTCGTGGTCCTCGAAGACGCCGGTGCCGAGCCGGTGAGTGAACTGCTCGAGCGTCTGTTGCGTACCGTTGGCGAACCTTGCCAAGTCCTTGGTCACCAATTGCATACCAGTCCGTCGATCGGCATCAGCTTCTTCCCGACCGACGGCGAAACGGCCGAAGCGCTGATTCGCAATGCCGATACCGCGATGTATTTCGCCAAGGCCAGCGGACGCAACAACTACCAGTTCTTCGCCGAGCCGATGAATGCCGCCGCCAACAAGCGCCTGCACCTGGAAAGCGAACTGTGGGATGCGCTGGCCAAGAACCAGTTATTACTGCACTACCAGCCGCAGGTCGACCTGGTGAGCGGCAGCGTGGTCGGTGTCGAGGCGCTGGTCCGCTGGCTGCACCCGCAACGCGGCATGATCGCCCCGGATGATTTCATTCCGATTGCCGAGGAATGCGGTCTGATCCTGCCGCTCGGCCACTGGGTGCTGCTCACCGCCTGCCGTCAGGCCAAGGCCTGGCTCGATGCCGGCATCGACATCGGCGAGATGGCCGTCAATATTTCCGCGCACCAGTTCCGCCAGCCGGAGTTTGCCCAGTTGGTGCGCGCCGTGCTGCTCGAGACCGGCCTGCCGGCCGAGCGCCTGGAACTTGAAATCACCGAGAGCACCGTGATGCACAGTGCCGATGCCTCGATCCAGACGCTGGCCACGCTCAAGGAAATGGGCATCAAGCTGGCGATCGACGATTTCGGCACCGGCTACTCGTCGTTGGCCTATCTGCGCTTGTTCCCGGTCGATCGCCTGAAAATCGACCGGACCTTCGTCGCCGATGTCGCCTCGGACAGCGATGCCGCCTCGCTGGTGACCTCGATCATCGCCCTCGGCCGCTCGCTCGGCCTCAATCTGGTGGCCGAAGGCGTCGAGACCCCGGCCCAGGCCGATTTCCTGCGCGCCCTGGATTGCCAGCGCGTGCAGGGTTTCCACTTCTTCCGGCCGGTGGTCGCCGAAGAAGTCGCCGCTGTCAGCGATTTTTTCCGTCTGGCCGAACAGGCCGCCTGATCAGGCTTGACCCGTCGGCCGGCCGGCCTAAAATCCGGGTCTCACCGACTTGGAGTCCACTATCCATGAAAATCGCTTTTCTCGGCCTCGGCATCATGGGGCGCCCGATGGCGCTCAATCTGATCAAGGGCGGCCATACCGTGACCGTCTGGGCGCGCCGCGCCGAATCCATGCAGCCGCTGCTCGACGCCGGCGCGCTGGCCGCCGCCAGCCCGGCCGCGGCGGCGCAGGGTAACGAACTGGTCATCTCGATGGTCGCCGATGCGCCCGATGTCGCCGAAGTCATGCGCGGCGTCGCCGCCGGCGCGGCGCCGGGGCTGGTCGCCGTCGACATGAGCACCATCGCGCCGGCCGCCGCCCGCCGGATCGGTGAGGAACTGGCCGGGTCCGGCGTCGACTTTCTCGACGCCCCGGTTTCCGGTGGCGAAGTTGGCGCCATTGCCGGCAGCCTGTCGATCATGGTCGGCGGCTCCGCCGCCGCCTTTGCCAAGGCCCAGCCGGCCTTCGCCTGCATGGGCAAGAATGTCGTACACGTCGGCGCTTCCGGGGCCGGCCAGGTGACCAAGGCGGCCAATCAGATCGTTACCGGCATGGGCGTGCTGGCGGTCGCCGAAGCCTATGCCTTCGCCAGCAAGAACGGCGTCGATTGCGCTAAGGTTCGCGAGGCCCTGCTCGGCGGCTTCGCCTATTCGAAGATCCTCGAAAACCACGGTCAGCGCATGCTCGACCGCAATTTCAAGCCGGGCTTCAAGAGCTGGATGCACGAGAAGGATCTGAACATCGTGATGCAGACGGCGCACGAACTCGGCCTCTGCCTGCCCGGTTCGGCGGCAACGGCGCAGATGTTCAACGCCATGGTTGGTTCGGGACTGGGTGAGGAAGACTCGATTGCCGTGCTCAAACTGCTCGAACGGTTGTCGGGCCAGGCATGAAGGTCGGTTTCATCGGGCTGGGCGTCATGGGACGCCCGATGGCGCAGCATGTGCAGCGCGCCGGCCATGAACTGTTCGTGTGGAGCCGCCGCCCGGCCAGTGCCGACGGCCTGGAGGCGACCTTGTGCGCGACGCCAGCCGAACTCGGGCGGCAATGCGAAGTGGTGTTCACTGTGGTCACTTCGAGCGCCGACGTCGAGGCCGTCGCGCTCGGCAAGGACGGCTTGAGCGAGGGCATGGCACCCGGTTCGGTGCTGGTCGACTGCTCGACCATCGCCCCCGAGGTGGCGAGACAGATCGCCGCCCGCCTCGCCGAAAAAGGCATTGCCATGCTCGATGCCCCGGTCTCCGGCGGCGCCCAGGGCGCCATTGACGCCTCGCTGGCGATCATGGCCGGGGGCGAGGCGGCGGTGCTTGAACGGGTCCGGCCGCTGCTCGACTGCCTTGGCCAGCGCATTGTCCATGTCGGGCCGCAGGGCGCCGGGCAGGTCGCCAAGGCCTGCAACCAGATGATCATGGTCGCCGCCATCCAGGCCGTCGCCGAGGCGATGCGGCTGGCCGCCGCCTCCGGTGTCGATTGTGCCAAGGTCAAACAGGCGCTGGCCGGCGGCTCAGCCGCCTCGCGCGTGCTCAACGTGATGGGCGAGCGCATGGTCAGTCGCGATTTTGCAGCCGGCATCGAAGCCCGGCTGCATCACAAGGATTACGGTCTGGTGCTCGAGGCCGCGCGGCGCAGCGGGGTCGCCATGCCGCTCAGCGCAGTCGTCGGCCAGCAGTTGAATGCGCTGATGGCTCAGGGCTGGGGGCGTGACGATACGTCCTCCCTGTTACGACTTCTTGAAACGCAATGAGCCAGATCGCCATACTTTCCGAAGCTGAAATCCAGGAACGATTTCACATTACCGGCAGCCGGCCGGTGGCCTTTACGCTGGCCGGCTTTGCGCGCGATGCCGAGCCGTTCACGGTGCATTTGGAAGGCGACTTCTTTCCGACGATCCTGCTCGCTGTCCTGCCCGAAAAAGACGCGCTGATTTTTGATTGCAGCGGCAGCCTGGAAGCCAATCGCCATCTGCTGCTGAGCAAACACAATGTTTTTGTCGGTCGGCCCGGCGGCATTCATGTCCAGTTTTCGACCGGACCGGCCACCGAAGTGACCTATGCCGGCGCCAAGGCTTTTTCGACCGCCTTGCCGAAATTTCTCGTTCGCCTGCAGCGGCGTGAATCGTTCCGGGTGCTGACTCCGCGTGCCCGGCCCCTGCAGTTTTTCGCGCGCCTGGCTAACGGTCAGCTGCTCAGTCTGCCGACGCACGACATTTCGGTGACCGGTATCGGGCTCAACGCTGTCGAATTGCCGGAAGGTCTGGACGTAGGCGTGGTCTTGTCGAACTGCCATTTCGCCCTTCCTGACGATACGCAGGAACTGTTTTGCAGTGCAACGATCCGCAACCTGAGCGAGCGCGAAAGCCGTCAAGGGGAGCGGCATTGGCATATCGGGCTGCAGTTCAACGACCTGCCGACCATTGCGCAAAACCGCATTCAGCGCTACATCGACAAACTTGAACGCGAGCGCCGCGAACTGAGTTGATTGTCGGGGGTCAGGCGATGGGGCCCAGCGCACCAAGCAGAGCCTTGACATCGACCGGCTTGGCCAGGAAATCGTCCATGCCGGCGGCCAGGCAAAGCTGACGATCTTCTTCATAGGCGGCCGCAGTCAGTGCGACGATGCGCAGCGGCGGCCGGGCATTGGCTTGTTCCCACTGACGAATCTCCCGGGTTGCCTGGAAACCGTCCATGACCGGCATCTGGCAGTCCATCAGGATCAGGTCGGGGTGGATTTCGCCGCCGGTAATGGCGCGCACGGCGAGGGCGCCGTTGTCGAGGCAATCGACTGCGATCCCGTGCTTGGCCAGGATGGCGGCGATGACGTGGCGGTTGGTGGCATTGTCTTCGACGACCAGCACCCGCTTCGGGTCGGGGCTGGGCGCCGGGAGGGCGGTGACCGGGGGGCGATTGTGCTGGCGCGTGTCTTCGTCCGGCGCGACGGGTTCGGCCTGAATCTCGAACCAGAAGCTGGCCCCTTCGCCGCCCCGACTGGCGACGCCGGCTTCGCCGCCCATCTGTTCGGCAAGCTGGCGGATGATCGAGAGCCCGAGGCCGGTGCCCTGGAACTTGCGGGTGCTCGAACTATCGACTTGCGAGAAGGGCTGGAAAAGCTCGGCCTGCAGCATTTCGTCGATGCCGATGCCGGAGTCGGTCACAGTGAAGGCGAGCACGCCCCGCCCATCGGCCCGGATTTTCTCCCGGCCTTCGATCCGGATACCGCCCTGTTCGGTGAATTTGATGGCATTGCTGAGCAGGTTGGACAGCATCTGGCGGACCCGGATCGGGTCACCCCAGTAGCGTTGGCCGCTGGTGCCGTGCCAAGCGAAGTCGAGAACGAGGCCGCGCGATTTGGCACTTTCGCCGAACAGGGCAGCCGTGTCGCCAATCAGTTGGGCAGGATCGAAGGCGCGGCGGGCCAGTTCCAGTTTGCCGGCCTCGACCTTGGAAAGGTCGAGAATGTCATTGAGCAGGGTGAGCAAGGTTTGCCCGGAGTTGAGAATGGTCCGTGCCGCATCCAGCTTTTCGTTGGGTTTCAGGTTCGGCATCAGGAGGATCTGTGCCATGCCGAGAATGCCGTTGAGCGGGGTACGGATCTCGTGCGACATGGTGGCCAGGAAGCGGCTCTTGGCGACATTGGCCCCTTCCGCCGCCTGCTTGGCGGTGCGCAATTCCTCTTCCTGCAGTTTGCGCTGGGTGATGTCGTCCTTGACCGCGATGAAGTGCGTGATCGCTCCGGCCGGGTCGGTGACTGGCGAGATGCTGGCCAGTTCCCAGTAGTAACTGCCGTCCTTGCGCCGGTTATAGAGTTCGCCCTGCCAGGTTCGCCCGGCGGTGATGGTCTCCCACAGCTCCCGATACTTCTCCGGCGCGGTCTGGCCGGATTGCATGAACCGCGGGTTCTGGCCGAGGGCTTCGGTGCGGCGGTAACCGGTGGTTCGTTCGAAGGCGTCGTTGACGAAGGTGATGTTGCCCAGGGGATCGGTCATCACGATCGAGGCATTGCTCTGGTTGACCGCTTCGCTGAGCAGTCGGAGCTCGGATTCGATTTTCTTGCGTTCGGTGATGTCGTGAATGATCGAGTACAGCATCGGCCGGCCCGCAGTCTCGCCAGGGCCGGTATAGACCTCGACGTCGCGCACCTCGCCGCTGGCCAGGCGGTGGCGGAAATTGAAATAGCGCCGGTTATTGTGCACGGCGTCATCGAGATCCTGGCGTAGAGCCTCGGGCGACAGGCAATTGATCTCGCCGATCGACATGGCGAGCAGTTGCTCGCGCGGGTAACCGTAGAAATCGATGGCGGCCTGGTTGGCCTCGGTAATCAGGCCGCTGCCCGGGTCTACGGCAAGCTTGATCGCGGTGTTGACCTGGAAAAACTGCCGATAACGGGCCTCGCTCGCCCGCAGGGCTTGCGTCGCCGCATGGCTCGCCAACTGCGAGCGGTACACCAGTCCGATCAGCAGCAGGCTCATCAGGCTGGCAATGAGGGCGGTGAGCAGGACTGCATCGCGATGGTCAACATAGGGCTGGATGACCGTCGTCATCGGCTCGCCGAGCACGAAGGTCATCCGGTGTTCGGGCAGCTTGTAGTAGCCGTAGAGGCGCTCGATGCCATCAGTCTGGGCGACCTTGACGAAAGTCCCGGCGCCGCTCGCTTCCGGGTCAGTGAAAGCGGTTCCGGTCAGGCGTTGGCCGTAGTGGCGCTCATCGTTCGGGTGGCGGGCCAGGATCTCGCCGTCGCGGGTGACGGTGGCCGCGCCGTCGGGCGTCAGCTTCAGGTAGCCGTGAAAGCCGGCAAAGATATCCGGGCTCACCGAGACGACGATGACGCCGGCAAACCGCCCGTCGCGCAGGATCGGTCGGGTGAACTGGATCGACCACTTTCCGGAAACCTTGCCCTTCAACGGGCTGCTGATATAGAGCTGGTCGCTGCCGCCAGCCTCCTTGTGGACTCGGAAATGCTGGCGCTCGCTGAGGTTAACCGGGCTGTTCGGCTTGGCCAGATTGGAGAAGGCCATCACGCCATCCGGCCCGATGATGGCGACTTGCAGGGCGATATCCGACAGGATGCCCTGGCGCCGCCTGACCCGTTCGGCAAAGTCCGTCGAGTCCCCGTGCCAGTAATCGCGCATGTCGAGCAAGAGTTCGTCGAGGCGCTTGATGGTCGACAGGCTATGCTCGGCGAAGACCTGCGACTGGTAGCGCATCGACGATTCCGCCTCGTGCAGGACGCTGGCCCGGCTGCTTTTCAGTTCAAGGAAAGCGGAGGTCCAGATCACCGTCAGGCAGAGCCCGAGGAGGAGGACGATCTGGTGGCGGGGCGAGGGGATTTTCATCGGCCGACAGTTTAGCGCCGCCGGTTACTCAGAGGGGGGATTTGTGGCTGAAAGCAGGACTCAGTCGCACTCGTCGCAATAATGGATTTCGATGGTGGCGTGCACGATTTCTTCATGCACGGCCAGGTGTTCCCGGATGCCTCCGGCGCCGAGGTCGTGATCGTGGGTCAGCACGCTCAGGGCACAGGCGTAGGCGCCGGTGCCGACGCGCCAGACGTGGAGGTCGGTGAGTTCGGTGCGGCCGGCGGTCGGCAATTGGGCGATCACCTCGCGAATCTCGCCAACCACCGGGTGGTCCATCTCGCGGTCGAGCAGGACGCGGGCGCTCTGCAGGATCAGGTTCCTGGCCCAGATGCCGACCAGCAGCGCGCCGACCAGGCCGGTCGCCGGGTCCAGCCAGTCCCAGCCGTACAGCCAGCCGCCGGCCAGGGCAATGATGGCGAGGACCGAAGTCAGCGCATCGGTGATGACGTGGATGTAGGCTGACTTGAGGTTGAGGTCGTGGTGGTGCTCGTGGTCATGCCCATGGTCCTGACCGTGATGATGATCGTGGGCCTGGCCGAGGATCAGCGCGCAGACGAGATTGACCCCCAGGCCGAGGGCGGCGACCGCCATCGCTTCCGGGTAATGGATGGTCTGCGGCGACCACAGGCGCTCCAGCGAGCCGAAGACCATCATGCCGGCGACGCCCAGCAGAAAGATGGCGCTGGTATAGCCGGCCAGGACTTCGATTTTCCAGGTGCCGAAGGCGAAGCTCGGGTCGCCGGCGTACTTGCGCGCCGCGCCATAGGCGAAAGCGGAAAGACCGATGGCCAGGGCGTGCGAACTCATATGCCAGCCGTCGGCGAGCACCGCCATCGAGTTGAACCACCAGCCGGCGACGATCTCGAGCAGCATGGTGGCGATGGTGATCCACATCACCAGGCGGGTGCCGCGCTCGGCGGCGGCATTGCCGGCGGCGAAGCGGTGGGCGTGGGTCCAGCGCGAAAGGTCGTGATGTCCTTTGCTCATTGCTGTCCGTAGCCGGCGAATTTTTCCAGCACGGCGGTCATCTCGGCGGCCGACAGCAGCACAGGTTCGCCGAGCTGGCAGGCGCGCCAGTATTGCTCGCAGAGTTCTTCCAGTTCGCTGGCCAGGGCCAGCGCCTCGTCGAGATCGCGCCCGACGACCAGTTGGCCGTGGTTGGCGAGCAGGCAGCCCTTGCGCTCCTGCATCGCGGCCAGGGCATTGGTCGACAGTTCCTGGGAGCCGAACAGGGCGTAGTCGGCGCAGCGGATGCTGTCGCCGCCGAAGCGGGCGATCATGTAGTGGAAGGGTGGAATGGTGCGGCGCAGGCAGGCCAGGCTGACGGCGAAGGGCGAGTGGGCATGCAGCACGGCGCCGACTTCCGGCCGGCTGACGTAGATGTCGTGGTGGAAGCGCCACTCGGACGAAGGTTTGCGTCGGCCGCGGTGCGAGCCGTCGAAGGCCATCCGCGGAATGTCATCGGCAATCAGCGCCTCGTAGGGCATGCCGGTCGGCGTGATGTAGAAGCCCTCGCCGGAACGGACGCTGACGTTGCCCGAGGTGCCGCGATTGAGGCCGGCTGGCCGCATGGCGCGGGCGATGGCGATCAGGTCGGCGCGTTGGTCAGGCATTGGCCTCTTCCGGATAGAGCGCGAACAGGCCCTCGTGGCTGGCCGGGCAGGCGCCACGTTCGGTGATGATCGCGGTAACCAGGCGGGCCGGGGTGACGTCGAAAGCCGGGTTGGCGACAGCTTCACGCGGTGACACTTGATGCAACGCCGAGGGGATGCCGCGCGCATCGAGTCCATGGACGAGGCGGAACTCGTCGCCGTCGCGTTCCTCGATCGGAATCGCGGCGCCGTCGGGGCAGGCGAAATCCAGGGTCGAGCGCGGTGCCGCGACGTAGAAGGGAATGCCGTTGTCGGCGCAGGCCAGGGCCTTCAGATAGGTTCCGACCTTGTTGGCGACGTCGCCGTTGGCGGCGATGCGGTCGGCACCGACGATCACGGCGTCGACCCGGCCCTCGCGGATCAGGATGCCGGCCGCGTTGTCGGCGATGACGGTGTGCGGCACACCGTGCTGGGCGAGTTCCCAGGCGGTGAGCAGGCCCTGGTTGCGCGGCCGGGTCTCGGAGGCCCAGACATGCACCGGCAGCCCGGCACCGTAGGCGGCATAGACTGGCGACAGCGCGGTGCCCCAGTCAACGGTCGCCAGCCAGCCGGCATTGCAGTGGGTCATGATGTTCAAGGTTGTGCCCTGGCGACGGGCCAGTTGGCGGAAGAGGCCGAGGCCATGCTGGCCGATGCTGGCATTCTGGGCGACATCTTCCTCGGCGATGGCCGCCGCTTCAGCCCAGGCGGCCGCGCCGCGCTCGCCAGCGGGCAGCGGCTTGAGGAATGCGGTCATCCGGGCTAGCGCCCAATGCAGGTTGACCGCCGTCGGCCGCGTCGCGCCCAGTTGGGCCGCGGCGTCCTGCAAGCGGGCGTCGGAGGCGTCGTCGTTCAGCGCGATGGCCAGGCCGTAGGCGGCGGTGGCGCCGATCAGCGGCGCCCCGCGGACCTGCATGGCACGGATGGCGTGCGCCGCCTCGTCCAGGGTGGCGACGCGGACCCAATGCAGCGCGTGCGGCAGACGGGTCTGGTCGATGATGTCGATGGCGCGCCGCTCGGGACGGGCGCGCAGGGTACGGGTGGGAATGCCGTCGATGTTCATGGCTTGGCTTTGAGGCGGGTTCGATAGGGAGGGAGGCGTTGACCAGCCTCCGGTTGGAGGCGTCTTGGCGCCGAGAGGTTCAGCTATCGACGGTCGCCCGGAATGCCGACATTTTGCCGTGCTCTGCGCCGGCACGGAAGCAAAAGAGGAAAGTCGCCGCGGCGCGTCGTTGTATGGTGTGCAACTTGCTTCATTTGTCGCTGCAAAATGGTTTTTGCGTTTGGCGCAAATGAAGATACGGCGTGCACTATGCCGTGATCCGCCGGGGGGATGGATTGGGCGGGCTATAAAAGGGAGATATACGATGTTTTCGTTTTTTGGATCAAAGCGGGAGGCGCCGGGTAATGGCGCTGTGTCCCAAACCTCGCCGGCTGCCGCGCATGGGCGTTTCAATGCCGATCGGCTGCCGGTCCGGCTCGGGGACATTGGCTTGCCCGACGCGCCGGGTGGCCTCTTCGTCGGCTTCGTGCCGCCTTACGCCAATTTTTCCGCGACCGCCGATGGCCTGAGCCGGCTGGTTGCCAGCCAGTCCGGCAAGGCCACCTTTGCCGCGCTGTCGTCTACAGGCGCCCTGTGCAGCGGCGGCGCCTCGAGCTACTGCGGGGCCGAAGCCGGTGACCGCGAAGGCAGTTTTCTCTGGTTGTCCGATGAAATCGTCGAGCGCAGCGAGGTCTTCAGCATCGATCTCCATGTCGGCCAGGGGGCAACGGTTGGCGAGCGGGTGAGCAAAATTGCGCAGGAATTGAACAGGGTCAATCCGTCCTTTCCGGTCAATGCCCAGGATACTTTCGCTCTCGTCTTCTGCGACGGGCTGTCTGCTTCCGAAGGTTTCCTGATGCGCGCCTGGTACGAAAGCCAGCGCTTCCCCTGCCTGGCGATCGGCGGCTCGGCCGGCGGCAAACTCGATTTTTCCGGCACCTACATGCACGACGGCAAGCGCCAGTTGACCGGCCAGGCCATGCTGATTTTCTGCAAGGTTCAGCGCGGCATCCGCTTTTCGCCATTCAAGTCGCAGAATTTCGTCCCGGCCGGCAAGAGCTGGCTGGTTGCCGAGGCCGATCCGGTGGCTCGCACGCTGACCAGCGTATTTACCGAAGATGGCCGGAGCGAGCGTTTCCTGGCGGCGCTGGCGACTCATTTCCGCTGTTCCGAGAGCGAAGTCGAGAAACACCTGGCCGGCCATACCTTCGCCGTTTCGGTCAACGACGCCATGTTCATCCGCTCGATTGCCGCGCTCGGGGCCGAGAAGACCAGTTTCTTCTGCGACATCGAGTTCGGCGACTGTCTGCATCTGCTGAAAGTGACCGATTTCATCGCCACCACCCAGCGCGACTGGCAGCAGTTCCTTTCCGGCAAGGGCTCCCCGCTTGCCGTGCTGCTCAACGACTGCGTGCTGCGCCGCCTGGGCAATGCGGCGCAACTCGGCAAGGCCAGCTTCTTCGCCGAGACGCCGGCTGCCGGCTTTTCGACCTTCGGCGAAATTCTCGGCATTCCGATCAACCAGACGCTCTCGGCCCTGGTCTTCTTCAAGGAGACGCCGACTTACGCCGATGCCTTCATGAGCGCCTTCCCGGTGCATTACGCCGCCTTTTCGTCGCACTACACCCAGCGTGCCTTGCAGCGCTGGATCACGCTGAACGGCATGCAGCGCGGCATGGTTGATCAGGTCCTGCGTTACGAGCGGACTGTGCAGCCGGTGGTCGATACGCTACCTTCGCTGGCGACCGGTTTCCGGCATCAGGCCGAAACCCTGGGCCAGGCCCTGGCGCTGATGTCCGATGTCGGCGCCTCGGCCAAGGTTTCGCAGGCCTCGCAGGCCAGTCTGGGCAGCGGCCTGGACGACCTCGAACGGCTCTCGAAGGCCATCGGTTCGATTACCGGCGGGATCAGCGCGATTGCCGACCAGACCAATCTGCTGGCCCTCAATGCGGCGATCGAGGCGGCGCGGGCCGGCGAGGCCGGTCGGGGCTTCGCGGTGGTGGCCGACGAAGTGCGCAAGCTGGCGCAGTCGGCCAAGAATCAGGCCGAGGCGACCGCCTCCAGCATTCAGGAAGCGGTGCAGACGATTTCGCGGATCCGCCAGATCGCCGATGAGTCGATGGTCGGGATCGATCAGCTGATCGCCAAGAGCGAGCAGGCTTCCGGGCAGATTGAGTCGATGACTGACGCCGCTGCGCGCGAACAGGCCCAGGTAACAGCAAGCCTGTCCAATGTCGATGAATTGAGTCGCGGCATGGCCAACCTGACCGAACTGCTCGAACGCCTCGAGCAACTGCAGGGGATGGCGGCCAAACTCTAGCAATACCGTAACGGAGACTTGTCGATCTTGCGGCAATGCCGCAAGATCCGGCCATCTTTCGCGCTTGTCCACGCCATGCACACACCGATCCGCATCGATTCCCGCTTCCCGGAAATGGGGACGACCATTTTCACCGTGATGTCCAAGTTGGCTGCCGAATGCGGCGCCGTCAACCTGTCGCAGGGTTTCCCGGATTTTCAGGCCGATCCCTCGCTGTTCGACGCCATGCACCGCCATATGCTGGCCGGGCGCAACCAGTATCCGCCGATGGCCGGGCTGCCGGAGTTGCGCCAGGCTATCGTGGATAAGGTGGCGACGCTCTACGGGCCACGCTTCGATGTCGACTCGGAGGTGACGGTGACGGCCGGCGCCACCCAGGCGATCTTCACCGCCATCGCCGCCTTCGTCCGGCCGGGCGATGAGGTCATCGTCTTCGAGCCGGTCTATGACTCGTACGTGCCGGCCATCGAGACGGTCGGCGGCACGGCGGTATATGCCCAGCTACAGTTCCCGGATTACGCGCCGGACTGGTCGCAGGTCAAGGGGCTGATCAGCGAGCGGACGCGGATGATCATCATCAATTCGCCGCACAACCCGACCGGCAGCCTGCTCACCGCCGCCGATCTCGAACAGCTGGCGGCGCTGGTTCGCGGCACCGACATCGTCGTGCTCTCCGACGAGGTGTACGAGCACATCGTTTTCGACGGCGAGCCGCATGCCAGCGTGTGTGCCCATCCGGAACTGGCGGCGCGCAGCATCGTCGTTTCCAGCTTTGGCAAGACCTATCACATCACCGGCTGGAAGATCGGCTACGTGGTCGGTCCGGCCGCCCTCATGGCCGAATTCCGCAAGGTGCACCAGTTCAACGTGTTCACGGTGCATGCCCCGTCGCAGCTGGCGATCGCCGACTACATGCAGGATGCCTCGCGCCACCTCGGGCTGGCCGCTTTCTACCAGGAAAAGCGCGACTTTTTCCGCAGCCTGATGGCCGATCTGCCTTTTGAATTGCTGCCCTGTCGCGGCACCTATTTTCAGCTGGCCAGCTATGCCGGGCTGTCCGACCTGCCGGATCGCGCCTTCGCCGAATGGATGACGCGGGAGGTCGGCGTGGCGGTGATCCCGGTCTCGGCGTTCTATGTCGATGGCCGCGACAATCGCGTCGTGCGCTTCTGCTTCGCCAAGAAGGAAGAAACCCTGCTCGCGGCGGTGGAGCGCCTGCGCCGGGCATTCCTGAAATGACGCGGATTTATGAAAACCGGCTTGACGCTGCGCGGCGGCGGCGCGAATAATCGGGCCGTCGAATAAACAACAAAGGAGCCAACATGGGAATGCTGCAGGAATTCAAGGAATTCGCCGTCAAGGGCAATGCGATGGATCTCGCGGTCGGCGTCATCATCGGGGGGGCTTTCGGCAAGATCGTCGATTCCATCGTCGGCGACCTGATCATGCCGCTGGTCAGCCGCGTCGTCGGCAAGTTGGACTTTTCCAACCTGTTCTTTGTGCTCGGCGACAACCCGAACAATCTGGTCGCCTTGGCCGATCTCAAGAAAGCCGGTGTCCCGGTCTTCGCCTACGGTTCCTTCCTGACAATCCTGGTCAACTTCGTCATCCTGGCTTTCATCATCTTCATGATGATCAAGCAGTTGAACCGCCTGCGCACACCGGCAGCCGAGCCCGAAGCGCCGCCGCCGACGCCCGAGGATGTACTGCTGCTACGCGAGATTCGCGATTCGCTGAAAAAGTAACGGTTCCTTTCGTTCGCCAAAAAGCCGCTGCCCAGCGGCTTTTTTTACGTCGGCAAGAGCCGCGAAACCGGCGTCCGGCCATTACTGTTAAGCTCCGCGTTTTACCCCCTGAGGAACCTGTCGGCCATGAAAACCTTGCTGGCGATTTGCCTGATCTGCCTTGCCTCGTTCGCCGCGGCGGGCGATAAATCACCGGCCGTCGCTTCGGCTGCGGCTACCCTGACCGGGGAGGTTCTCGAGATTACAGAGGTCGAGCCCTATACCTATCTCCGCCTCAAGACGAAAACCGGCGAAGTCTGGGCTGCGGTCGGCCAAGTGCCCCTGAAAAAGGGCGCGACAGTCACCATCGAAGACGTGACGACGATGCGTAATTTCGAGAGCAAGTCGCTGAAGCGGACCTTCGAGACTATCCATTTCGGTAGCGTGGCCGGTTCGCGCGGCGGCAGCGGGATGAACGCGCCGCATCCGGTGCCGGCCAACAACCCGGAGGCGACTGGCGAGATCAAGGTGCCCAGGGCGACCGGAGCCAATGCGCGCACCGTCGCCGAAATCGTCGGCAAGGGCGCGGCGCTCAAGGACAAGCCGGTCGTCGTGCGCGGCAAGGTGGTCAAGTACAACCCGGGCATCATGGGCAAGAACTGGGTCCATTTGCAGGACGGTTCCGGCTCGGCTGCCGACAATACCAACGACCTGCTGGTGACGACGACCAGCGCGACCAAACTCGGCGACATCGTTACCGCCAAGGGCACCGTCCGGGCCAACAAGGATTTCGGGGGCGGCTACGCCTATAAGGTGCTGGTCGAGGACGCGACCCTGCAACCCTGACCCCCGATGGCGCTCAGTCGCCGAAGACGGCACTCCACAGGGCCCTGACGGCGGTGATGTGCCGTTCGATGCTTTCCCGCGCAACGCGCGCCTTGGGTGTCGCCGAGAGGCGCTTGGCGTGCTGCAGGCGGCGGTATTCGCGATAGGCGTTGCCGGCCGCCTCGCCCTGCTGCGGGTCGATCAGGCCCAGTTCGCCGGCCATGCGGAGCAGGGCGATATTGCCGAGATTGCCGGTCAGGCCGGGGTGCTGGTGGGCGTGGCCGAGCACCAGGTATTGCACGATGAACTCGACATCGACAATGCCGCCCAAGTCGTGCTTGAGGCCGAATTCGCTGTCGCTGCCCGAGGCGTGGGCGTCGATCATCTTCTTGCGCATGGCGACGACTTCGTCACGGAGCTTGGCGAGGTCGCGCGGCTGGCGCAGGATTTCGCAGCGGATGGCCTCGAAGCGCTTGCCGACGGCCGGGTCGCCGGCGCAAAACCGGGCGCGGGTCAGGGCCTGGTGCTCCCAGACCCAGGCGTTCTTCAACTGGTAGTCGCGGAAGGCGTCGACCGAGATGACGAGTAGCCCGGAGTCGCCGTTCGGGCGCAAGCGAAGATCGGTCTCGAACAGGATCCCGGACGAGGTCTGGCTCGACAGCCAGGTATTCAGGCGCTGGCCGAGGCGGGCATAGTTTTCCGGGGCTTCCGGCGAATCGTCGTCGAAGAGGTAGACCAGATCGAGGTCGGAGGCATAGCCGAGCTCCTTGCCACCCATCTTGCCGTAGCCGATGACGGCGAATTTCGGCGTCTCGCAATGCCGTTTCTTGATTGTCCCCCAGCACAGCGGCAGGGTTTCCTGGACGATGGTGTCGGCCAGTTCGGTCAGGTGGTCGGACAGGTGCTCGATGGTCTGCAGGCCGGAAATGTCCTGGGCGAGCAGGCGGAAGACCTGGGCGTGATGTACCTCGCGCAGGATGTCCATTTCCCTCTCGGTGTCGCCGGCGTGGTCTTCCAGATTGCGCCGCAGATCGTCGCGGAAACCGGCCCAGTTGGTGGCGATTTCGTAGAGACGCGGGTCGAGCAGTTCGTCGAGCAGCAGCGGATAGCGGTTCAAGTAATCGGCCGCCCAGTGCGAGGCGCAGATCATGTCGGCGACCCGGCGCAAGGCCATCGGGTACTGCTGGAGCAGGGCGAGGTAGGAGCCGCGGCGGGCGATGTTTTCGAGAAAATCCAGGCCACGGACCAGGGTGGTGTCCGGATCGTTGGTGGCGCCGGCGGCTTCGATCAGGCGCGGGCCGACGGCATCGAGGCGCGAGCGGTTGGTGCTCGGCAGCTGCTGGTAGCGGTTCGAGGCGCGCAGGTCGGCGAGACGTGAAATGGCCTCCTTGGGCCGGCGAAAACCTAGGTTGCCGAAAGCTTCGATCGCCGTGTCATCGTCGAGTTGGCTGAGCCAGAGGCCGGTCAGTGGATGTTCGCCGGCTTCGGGATCGGAGAAGACCGCCTCGAAGTGCCGGCTGACCTTCTCGCGGTGCGCGTTGAGCACGGCCAGCATGGCCGGCCAGTCGGCGAAATCCATGCTTTGCGCAATGCTGGCCCGCTCGGCCGGATCGTCCGGCAGGCGATGGGTCTGTTTGTCCTCGACATATTGCAGCCGGTGTTCGAGGCGGCGCAGGAAGACATAGGCCTCGCGCAACTCGTGCTCGCTTTCAGCCGGCAGCAGCTTGCGTTCGACCAGCAGCTTGAGTACCGAGAGGGTGGGGCGGACCTGCAGCGCCGGATCGCGGCCGCCGCGGATCAGCTGGAAGACCTGGGCGATGAACTCGATTTCGCGGATGCCGCCGGGGCCTAGCTTGACGTGGTCGGCCATGTCCTTGCGCGCCACTTCGCGGCGGATCTGGGCATGCAGGTCGCGCATCGCGTTGATGGCGCCGAAGTCGAGGTACTTGCGAAAGACAAAGGGGCGCGAGATCCGGCGCAAGGCTGCCATCCAGTCGCCGAGCGCCGCGCCGTCGGCATTGGAGCCGGCGTTCATGACCCGCGACTTGATCCAGGCGTAGCGCTCCCACTCGCGGCCCTGGGTGATGAAATAGTTTTCCAGGGCGTCCAGCGAACAGACCAGCGGGCCGGAGTCGCCGTTCGGGCGCAGCCGCATGTCGACCCGGAAGACCTGTCCATCGGCGGTCAGGTCGCCAAGCGCGGAAATGACCCGCTTGCCGAGTCGGGTGAAGAAATCGTAGTTCTCGATCGATTTCGGCCCTGCGGTGTCGCCTTCTTCCGGATAGACGAAGATGTAATCGACGTCGGACGACACGTTCAGTTCGCGGCCGCCGAGCTTGCCCATGCCGATGATCAGCAGGTGCTGCGGGTGGCCGGCCCGGTCGAGCGGCTCGCCATAGGTCGCCGCCAACTGGCGGTGGTAGTGGTCGAGTGCGAAATTGGTCGTGATGTCGGCGAGCAGGGTCATGCTCTCGACGACTTCCGCCAGCGGCGCCAGTCCGCCCAGGTCGCGCAGCGCGATCTGGGCCATGGCCCGGTGACGCAGGCGGCGCAGCGCCGACTTGACCGCTTCATCGTCGGCAAAGGCCGGCTTGAGCGGGGTCAGTAGCAGGTCTTCGGAGAGCGGCTGCAGCCAGGTGGCGCGCAGTTCCGGGATCAGCCCCGGGTGCGTCTGCAGCAGGTTGGCCAGGTAACGGCTGTGGCCGAGCGCGGCAGGCCAGCGGGAGTCCAGGGTGATGTCCATGATTGCTTGGTCGGCATAAAGGCCGAAAAGGATAGAATGCCGGTTTTGGCGAGCTTTTGATTGTAGTGATCTCTCCCCCCCTTTTGCAAAATGGTTTGACCGGTGACTGAGCCGCTGGACCGCGCGGTCATCCGTAGCGCGCTGTACTACCGGCTGCACTGGCTGTGGCCGATTCTGGCCCGGCCCTTCGTCAGCCGCGGCCTGCGCCTGTTGGGCTGGGGGGTTTTTGCCGCCTGGCTGGCTTTTGCCGTGCTCGTCCTGGTCCTGCGTTATGGCGTGCTGCCCCGGGTCGGCGACTACCAGGCCGAGATCGAGCAGGCGGCGAGCCGCGCCGTCGGCCAGACGGTCAAGATCGGCAAGGTCACGGCTCGCTGGCAGGGGCTCAATCCGGATCTCGTGCTCGATGCCGTCCAGATCTTCGATCGCCAGGGGGCGCCGGCTTTTTCGCTGGAGCGGGTGGAGAGCGTGCTGTCCTGGCAGAGCCTGTGGCGCGGTCGCCTGATGCTGTCGCTGCTCGCCTTCGATCAGCCGGTGCTGCATGTGCGGCGCGATACCAGTGGCAAGATCACAGTGGCCGGGGTCGATACGGCAGGCGAGAGAGATCCCGCTTTCGCCGAGTGGGCGCTCGAACAGCAGCGCATCCGCATCCGCAACGCCACCATCGTCTGGGAAGACAAACTGCGCCAGGCTCCGCCGCTGGTGCTCGAAGATTTGCAGTTCGGCCTCGACAACAGCGGGCGGCGGCATCGCTTCGGTTTGTCGGCGGCGCCGCCGGCCGAGCTGGCGGCGCGTGTCGATATTCGGGGCGAAGTGCGGGGCGATCTCGGCGAAGCGCTCGACAGCCTGGCCGGCAAGATATTCGTTCAGCTCGACTACGCCGACCTGGCGGGCTGGCGCAAGTGGGTCGATTACCCGGTGCATCTGCCGGAAGGGCGGGGAGCGCTGCGCATCTGGGGTGACCTCAAGGAAGGCGGCGGCGAACTGACGGCCGACGTGGCGCTCGAAGAACTGCGTATCCGACTCGGACCGAAACTGCCCGAACTCGACCTGGCCAGTCTGCGCGGTCGCCTCGAGGGGCGTTACAAGCCGGGCGAGTGGATGGTCGCCGGGCGCAAACTCGAATTGCTGACGGAGCAGGGCGTCCGTGTCGCGCCCAGCGATTTTCAGGTCGATTGGCGACGGCATCCACAGACTGCCGAAGTCAAGGGCAGTGCCAGCGCCAGCTTCGTCGATCTCGGTGCTCTCGGCAGTCTGGCGGCGTATGTGCCGCTCGATCCGCGCAGCCGGGAACTATTGCAGAAACATCAGCCGCAGGGCCGGATTGCCGAACTGCGGGCGAGTTGGGCGGGGGAGGCGGAAGCCCTGACGCGTTATTCGCTGAAGGCTCGCTTCGACCAGATGGGCATCCTCCCCGGAGGCTATTTTCCTGGTGCCAGCGGGCTTTCCGGCTATGTCGACCTGACCGAGAAAGGTGGCGACCTGACGCTCGATGCCGGCGCCTCTGGGCTGGCACTGCCTGCTGTCTTTCCCGAGCCGGATATCGCGCTCGATGCGCTGAAGGCCAAGGCGAGCTGGAAAACCGCCGCCTCCGGCATCGACATCAAGCTGGAAAGACTCGAATTCGCCGGCCCCGATGCCGCCGGTTCGGCGCGCGGAACCTATCGCTTCACGGGCTCCGGGCCGGGCGAGATCGATCTCCTGGCTAGTGTCGAGCGGGCCGACGCCCGCGCCGTCTGGCGTTATATGCCGCATGCCGTCAATGCCGAGGCACGCGCCTGGCTGAAGCGTGGTCTGGTCGCCGGCCGTGGCTATGACGGCAAGCTGATCCTGAAGGGTAATTTGCAGGATTTTCCTTTCCGCGACGGCAAGAGCGGCAAATTCATCGTCACCGCCAAGGCGGCCGACGCCAAGGTCGACTACGTGCCGGGCTGGCCGGTCATCGAGAACATCAGCGCCGACATGACCTTCGGTATCGGCATGAAGATCGCCGCCAGCGCCGGCACCATTTTCGGGACCAAGCTGTCGGCGGTGACCGTCGACATCCCCGATTTCGAATCGCATGAGGAAATGCTGCTCGTCCGTGGCCTGGCGCAGGGGCCGACCAGCGAGTTCTTCCGCTTCATCGAGCAGAGCCCGGTCGCCGATTCGATCGATCGCTTCACCGACGGCATGACCGCCGTCGGCAACGGGCGGCTCGATCTCGAACTCGACATTCCGTTGCGTCATGCCTTCGACACCAAGGTGCGTGGCGACTATCGTTTTCAGAACAACCAGCTGCAGCCGGTGGCGGCGCTGCCGCCGCTGATCCAGGTCAATGGCCGCCTGCTGCTGACCGAAAACACCGTTTCGGCCCAGGACATCACCGGCAAGGCCTTTGGCGGTCCGCTCAAGGTCCAGGTCCGCAATGTTGGCGACAAGGTGGCGGTGCTGGCCAGTGGCACGGCCAACATTGCCAGTGTGAGCAGTCACTTCGGCTGGCCGCTGATCAATCACCTGTCCGGCAGTGCGGCCTGGAAGGCCGACATCAACATCCGCAAGCGCAATGCCGAGATCGTCATCGAGTCGGACCTGCTCGGGATCAGTTCGCCCTTGCCCGAACCCTTGAACAAGAACGCGACGACGCCGCTGGCGCTGCGCATCGAGCGCTCGACGCCCGACGCGACGCGCGAGCAGTACCGGATCACCCTCGGCAAGGTTGCCCAGGGCGTGGTCGTTCGCCGCCAGGAGCAATGGGAGCGCGGCGTGATCGCAGTCGGCGACGCCGAGCCGCGCCTGCCGGAGAAGGGACTGGCAGTACGGGTGTCCACCCCGCGCATCGACGCCGATGCCTGGAAGAACTTTCTGCCGGAAGAGTCGAACGGCACTGGCAGTGCCAGTAGTAGTCTGGTCCTCGGGCTGGTCACCCTGAAGACCCCGCAACTGCATCTGATGGGACGCGACTACAACCAGGTGGATACCAGTCTGCGGCCGCGCGACAACGGCTGGCAAATCGGCCTGAATACCCGCGAAGCGATCGGCGAGTTGTTCTGGAGCAGCGCTGGCGACGGTTGGCTTGAGGGGCATTTCAAGCGGCTGGTCGTCCGCCCGGCGGCTGAAGCCGGCGAGGGCAGCACGACGCTGATCAACGCGCTGCCCGGCATGAGCCTGGTGGTCGATGATTTCCATGTCGGCGACAAGGCACTGGGCAAGCTGGAACTGAAGGCGCGCAACGACCGCGGCGCCTGGCGGCTCGATCTGCTGAACCTGCAAAACCCCGATGGTCTGCTGAAAGGCAAGGCGACCTGGATCAATACCGGCAAGCACCAGACACGTCTGGATTTCGAACTGACCGCCAAGGATGTCGGCAAGTTGCTCGAACGTCTTGGTTACGTCGATGCGGTGCGTCGCGGCTCGGCGAAACTGAGCGGCGATCTGCAGTGGAACGGTCCGCTGACCGGTCTCGATTACCCCTCGCTCAGCGGTCAGTTGACCGTCAATGCCGAGAAGGGGCAGTTCAACAAACTGGAGCCCGGGGTCGGCAAGCTGCTTGGGCTGATTTCGCTGCAATCCCTGCCCCGCCGGCTAACCCTCGATTTTCGCGACATCTTCAGCGACGGCCTGGCTTTTGACAGCATCGACGGCAAGCTGACGGTAAACAAGGGCGTGATGCGGACGGCTGAGCCGCTACGCATCCGGGGGCCGGCCGCCCACATCGAAATGCAGGGTGAAACCGATCTCAAGGCCGAAACCCAGGACCTGCAGGTTCTGGTGCGGCCGGAGATCGGCAATGCCGCTGCGGTCGGTGTCGCAATTATCAATCCGCTGGTCGGTGCCGCGACCCTGCTCGCCAATACCGTCATGCAAAATCCGCTCAACCGCCTGTTCGCCTACCGCTATCATGTGACCGGAACCTGGAGCGACCCGCTGGTCGACAAGGCCGGACAGGCCGAGGAACCCAAACCCGTGCCGCAAGAAGGAGGCAAACCTTGAGCAAGCAGAACTGTCGCATCGCCGCCCTGCAAATGGTCTCGGGACCCCGCGTCGCGGACAACTTGGAGCAGGCCGGCCAATTGGTCGAAGACGCCGTGGCGCAGGGGGCGCAACTCGTCGTCCTGCCGGAGTACTTCCCGGTCATCGGCGCCACCGATGCCGACCGGGTCCGGGCGCGCGAGGCTTATGGCAACGGTCCGATCCAGGACTGGCTGGCGGCCACGGCCGCGCGTCACGATCTGTGGATCATTGCCGGTTCCATCCCGTTGACCGCGCCGCAGCCGCACCAGATGCGCAACAGCTGCCTGGTCTTCAACGACGGTGGGGACTGTGTGGCGCGCTATGACAAGATCCATCTCTTCGGTTTCAAGAAGGGCGAGGAGTCCTATAACGAAGCGGCTTTCATCGAGCCCGGCGACACCCCGATTGCTGTCGATACGCCCTTTGGCCGGATCGCCCTGTCGATCTGTTACGACCTGCGCTTTCCCGAGCTCTATCGGGCGCTGTCACCGGTCGACCTGATCCTGGTGCCGGCCGCCTTCACCGATACCACTGGCCGCGCCCACTGGGAAATCCTGCTCCGCGCCCGGGCCATCGAGAACCAATGCTATCTGCTGGCGGTCGGACAAGGAGGGCGCCATGAAAGTGGTCGGGTGACCCACGGCAACAGCATGATCGTCGACCCCTGGGGCGAAATCCTCGACCGCAAGATGAAGGGGCCCGGCGTGGTGATTGCCGACCTCGACCACGCCCGTATCGCCGAAATCCGCGAGAGCCTGCCGGCGCTCGCCCACCGCATTCTCTGACGGAGTTTCAATGAAGCCAAACAGCGCCCTGGCGCAAGCCGAATCCCTGTTGCTCGCCCCCTTCTCGCTGACCGAAGGCGACCTGACGCGGACTTTCGGCCAGATCCTGACCCATCAGGTCGACTACTCCGACCTCTATTTTCAGTATTCGCGTTCCGAGGCCTGGAGCCTCGACGAAGGCATCGTCAAGTCGGGCAGCTTCAATATCGACCAGGGAGTCGGCGTCCGCGCCATCTCCGGCGAAAAGACCGCCTTCGCCTATTCCGACGACATCAGCTCGCGCGCCCTGAGCGATGCCGCGACCGCTGTCCGCGCCATCGCCGCCGCCGGGCAGAGCGGCAAGCTGCCGCACCTCAAGCACGGCGCGGCGGCCCGCCAGCTCTACCTGCCGCACGATCCGATCGCCTCGCTGCCGGCCGAGGCCAAGGTCAAATTGCTCGAACGCCTCGAAGGCTTCGCGCGCGCCCTCGACCCCCGGGTGATCCAGGTCATGGCCTCGCTGGCCGGCGAATACGAAGTGATCCTGGTCGCCGGTTCCGATGGTCGTCTGGCCGCCGATATCCGGCCGCTGGTCCGCTGCTCGGTTTCGGTCATCGTCGAGGAGAACGGCAAGCGCGAGCAGGGCGGGGCAGGCGGCGGCGGCCGTTTCGATTTTGCCTATTTTGACGACGAAATCCTGCAACGCTACGCCAAGGAAGCCGTCCATCAGGCGATCACCAATCTCCACGCCGAAGCGGCGCCGGCCGGCCAGATGACGGTCGTCCTCGGTTCCGGCTGGCCCGGCATCCTGCTCCACGAAGCGGTCGGCCACGGTCTGGAGGGCGACTTCAACCGCAAGGGCAGTTCGACCTTCAGCGGTCGCGTCGGCCAACGGGTTGCCTCCAAGGGCGTCACGGTGATCGACGACGGCACCATCGCCGATCGTCGCGGCTCCCTGAACATCGACGACGAAGGCAATCCCACCCAGCGCACCGTGCTGATCGAGGATGGCATTCTCAAGGGATACATGCAGGACAGCCTGAACGCCCGCCTGATGGGCGTCGCCCCGACCGGCAACGGACGGCGCGAATCCTTCGCCCACCTGCCGATTCCGCGCATGACCAACACCATGATGCTGGCCGGCGAGCACGACCCGCAGGAAATAATCGCCTCGGTCAAGAAGGGCATTTATGCCGCCAATTTCGGCGGCGGCCAGGTCGATATCACCAGCGGCAAGTTCGTCTTCTCCATGAGCGAGGCCTACCTGATCGAAGACGGCAAGATCACCCGCCCGATCAAGGGGGCGACGCTGATCGGCAACGGCCCCGATGCGATGACCCGGGTGTCGATGATCGGCAACGATCTCAAGCTCGACCCCGGGGTCGGCACCTGCGGCAAGGATGGCCAGAGCGTGCCGGTCGGCGTCGGCCAGCCGACCTTGCGAATCGATGGACTGACGGTAGGCGGGACGGCATAATGTCACCTCTTAGAGAAGGGGTATTGTGATGCGTGGTTTGCTGATCCTGGCTGGGTTGTTGGTTTCCACTTCGCTGCTTGCACAGACGCCGGCGGCTTTGCAGGAAAAGTTGAAAGCCATCGCCGCCGATCCCGTTGCCTTGCGAGCAGCGGTCGATGGCGGCAAGAAAGTGACCTTCTTCTGCGCCAACTGCCATGGCGAGGACGGCATCAGCAAGACGCCAGAAGTGCCCAATCTGGCCGGCCAGAACCCGGCCTACCTTCTCGAGCAGATTCGCAAGTTCGGCACTGGCGAACGCAAGGATCCGTTCATGCAGGGCCTGATCAAGGTCTTGAAGGACGACGAGCGCCTGCAGGTTGCCGCCTACTATTCCAGCATTCCGGTGCCGCCGTCCAAGGCCGATGCCGCCAAGGCGGCCCAGGGCAAGGTGCTGTTCACCAAGCTCTGCGTCCGCTGTCATGGCGAGCAGGCACGTGGCGCCGAACTCTTTCCGCGCCTGGCCGGACAGAAAGTGCCCTACCTGCAAACCTCGATCACCCGCTATCGCGACGGCACCGGCATTCGCAACAACCAGTTGATGAGCATCGCCACGGCGCCCCTGAAGAACGACGACATCGTTGCCGTCGCCAACTATCTGACGCAACTGCCCTGATTCCCCGGCGGGTTTCTGGCCGCACCTGCCCGGTGCAGTCCGCGAACCCGCCCGGCTTGACGATGCGCCTGCATTGTTGATGCGCATCATGGTTTTGCGCATGTGCTAGTGACTATCCTCCGGGCTTGAAAAAGCCATCAGCGGAGGCCCCTTGAAAAACCTTCCGAGCGTACTGCTCGCATTTTTCCTCGCTCTAGCCGGGACCGAGGCGCTGGCCCAGATCAGCGATATTAATTCAGCGATCAACAAGGCCGGGCGGCAACGGATGTTGTCGCAACGCATGGCCAAGGCGTACTTTCAGATTGGCCTGCAAATCGATACCGAACGTAGCAAGAAAGTGCTGGACAGTTCGGTGGCAGCTTTCGACCGCCAACTGGTCGAGTTAAAAAACTTCGCGCCGACCCCGGAAATCAAGAGCACTTACCTGAAGCTGGAAACCTCGTGGCTCGCCTACAAGGACGTGCTGCTCGGCAGCGCGCCGTCGCCGGACAACGGCCGCAAGGTGCTGGCCATATCCGAAGAGGTGCTGGCCACGGCCCAGCAGGGCACGGTGCTGCTCGAAAAACGCTCCGGCACGGCCGCCGGCCGTCTGGTCAACGTTTCCGGCCGCCAGCGCATGCTGTCGCAACGCATGGCCAAGTTCTACCAGGCCGGTGCCTGGCGGGTTACCGACGACAAGAGCCTGGCCAGCCTGGGTGTGGCGCGTCAGGAATTTGCCGATGCCCTGCTCGAACTCGCCTCGGCACCGGTCAACACGCCGCAAATCAAGGATAGTCTGGAACTGGTCAAGCAGCAGTGGCTCTTCTTTGAAAATGCCCTGGGCCAGAAAAGCGGCGCCGACAAGCGGGCGCTGCTCGCGGTGGCGACGACCAGCGAACGCATTCTCGAAGAAATGGAAGGGGTGGTCGGGCTTTACGAAAAGCTGCCGAAGTAGCCGGCAGCGGCTGCACTGTGGTGTGCGCTTGCTGAAGCGATCGGCGCACCGCACGCTGCCGCACCCACCTTGAGGAGCCCGGGTGGAATTTTCGGTCCGGGGGCGGGATCGAAATCTTCCAGGTGCATCCGGTAGAATGCTGGCCTTTCTGCAATTTTGAATGGGGCAGGCCATGACGCCGCAAAGCAAACCGAATACCGACGACATCCGCATCAAGGAGATCAAGGAACTGGTGCCGCCGGCCCACGTTTTCCGCGAATATCCGGTATCCAACCGCGCCGCGCAGACAACCTACGCCGCCCGCCAGGCTATCCACCGCATCCTGCACGGTGCCGATGACCGCCTGCTGGTGGTGATTGGCCCCTGCTCGATCCATGATTACGACCTCGCCATCGACTACGCCAAAAAGCTGGCCAAGGAGGCCGAGAAGCATGCCGACGATCTCGTCGTGCTGATGCGCGTCTATTTCGAGAAACCGCGCACGACGGTCGGCTGGAAAGGCCTGATCAACGATCCGCGCCTCGACAACACCTTCCGCATCAACGAAGGCATCCGCCTGGCCCGCCGCATTCTGCTCGAAATCAACGAGCTCGACCTGCCCTGCGCCACCGAATTCCTCGACACCATCACCCCGCAATACACCGCCGACCTCATCGCCTGGGGCGCTATCGGCGCCCGCACCACCGAGTCGCAGGTCCATCGCGAACTGGCCTCCGGCCTCTCCTGCCCGGTCGGCTTCAAGAACGGAACCGACGGCAATATGCGCATCGCGGTCGATGCCATCCGCTCGGCCAATTCGCCGCACCATTTCCTGTCGGTCACCAAGACCGGTCATACCGCCATCGTCTCGACCGTGGGCAACGAGGATTGCCACGTCATCCTGCGCGGCGGCAAGGAACCCAATTTCGACCCGGCCAGCGTTGACGCCGCCTGTAACGAAATCGCCAAGGCCGGCCTCGCCGCCCGGCTGATGGTCGATTTCTCGCACGGCAACAGCCGCAAGCAATACAAGCTGCAGATGGAAGTCAGCGACAGCGTCGCCGCCCAACTGGCCGCCGGCGAAGAGCGCATCGTCGGCGTCATGGTCGAATCCCACCTCGTCGAAGGCCGCCAGGACCTCGCCCCGGAAAAGGAGCTGACCTACGGCCAGAGCGTCACCGATGCCTGCATCGGCTGGGACGACAGTGTGACGGTACTCGAGCAGCTGGCCGCCGCCGTCCGCGCCCGCCGGGTGGCCGAAGCCGCGGAGTAGGTTTTCAGGCCGCCGCCGCGCGGTGCTGCAATCTATAAGGGGGAGGCCATTCGGTCTCCCCCTTATTCGTGGTGGCGCCCCGTCTTGCGGGCTCTACCAGGCGGTCATCGCGAAAGTCATCGCCTGGCTGTAACGGCGCCAGATCACCGCATCCTGTTGGACGGCCAGCCACCAGGTCTGCATATCCGGGCGCGGCCGTGGCTTGGCAAAGACCGTGGGGGTCAGCAGAGCGACGCACCAGGCCGGCTCGGGGTCGCGCACCGAGCGATAGACGATGCCGCCGATAGCGGCCTCCCGGGCCACCTGGGCGAAGCGCTGGGTGCCGGTGTAATCGTCGGGATGCATCCAGATGCCGGCATCGACAGCGAAGGGCGCGTGCTGCAGGTCGACGGCCTGCATGCTGATGTCAGCGCGAAACGCGGTGTGGGCCACCGGCTCCAGACGGTCGAGCAGCGGCGAATCCTTGAGGAATTTCCAGCGCCAGTACCCGAGCTCGGCGCCGGCTGTGCGTACCGACTGCGCGCCATAAAAGACGCCAGGATCGGTCGCCGCCCGAAAACGCGAACCGCCGCGTCGCGGGTTGTAGCGAAACGGCGTCGCCAGCAAATAGTCCAGAGCCTCCGCGGCCTTGGGCAGGGCCGGCTTGTTGCCTTCGAGCAGCGATTCGAGCACATCCTGCTCGTCGCGGCTGTCGACGATCTTCATCGTCGAGGCGGTGTGCTGCGCCTCGACCATCCGCCACACGGCACCTAGCCAGTGCCGCGCCTCAGACGAGACCGCGCGAGGCGTCCAGGTATTGAACGACACGTACCAGCCCTTCCGTGTTCTGCATCAATTCGATCGGCCGGCCGTTCAAGCCGTGGTTCTCGCCAGTCAGCCATTTGCGGGCCGTCGCCTCGTCGCCGACGATGGAATCCAGGGAGCGAAACGCCCGCACGAACAACAACGCGAACTCCCACTCCTTGCGCCGCTGGTCGAGCAGATAGGCACCGCTATACAAGCGCGTCACGGTGGGCGGACTGACCCCCAATACCTTGGCCAGCAAGGAACGGGAAATGTCCAGACGCTCGGCGGCGCGGGCCACCGCCTTGCTCAGGACGGCGGCGGCTTCGGGTTTTGGGGCGGTGACTTTGGCTAGTGTGGGCATAGTGTGGTTGGTTCCTTTAGAAATAATATCAGTCATTTATTCCTGTGGAAATTATATTTCATTGCTGAACGGGAATGCATTGCGTTGTTACTGATTGGCTGGGGGGGGCAAATTGCCTTGATGCTGGATGACGTCGTAATATCTGCGCTTTGTTGAAGAACTTTAGGGAGCGCCGCATGCATTTGCCAGGAATCCATTGGCCACTCGAGACCAATTCCATTCGCAAGAATTCCCTCGCCAACACCTTTGGCATGGTTCGCAACGCTGGCAAGCGTGCACACCAGGGCTGGGATCTGCTCGCCTATCCGGGATGCGCTGTTTTGCCATCGCGGATGGTGAGATTGTGTTCGTCGGCTCGCGCGGCGACTACGGCAAAATCATCATTCTGAAGTTCAGGCATCGGGGGCGGAGTCTGTTTGCGGCTTATGCCCACCTCAGCATGCCCGTCGTCACAACTGGTGAGCGTGTTGGTGCGGGATCCTGGATTGGCCTGACGGGTAATACAGGAAACGCGGAGTCGATGGAGGGTGAGAATCATCACCTCCACTTCGAGATTCGCACGGTTGAGCATCCCGGGCATGGCCTGGAAGGACGAATCGATCCCCTGGATATCTTCGGTGCCGTGCCGTTAACGACAAGCTATTACGACACCCGGCCGGCCATGGCTCAGAAAGTCGGGAGCGGAAGCCCCGGACTGAAGATCGTTGGAGTCAATGTGCAATGAAGGGCAAATTGTGTTTTGCGCTGCTCTGTTTGTGCGGCCTACTGAATGCTTCGGCAATCGCAGAAGTGTCTCGTACAGATTTTGACCGGGCCTTGGTGGGCCAGGAGTGGGGGGGTGAAGTTCCGCCCATGTTGACCCGCTGCAAATATTTGAAGCGATTCGATCTCCAGCGCCAGCAAAGGCAGTTGCATGGCCTGAGTACCCACGCCTTGCGCTGCCACGGGAGCAATCTCATCGTGCTTACGTCCCTGACGGAGGGAGGGGGGAACCGGATTCTTGATGCCTTGACGTTGCCCAGGCTCAAACGCGGAGAAAGTCTGATTTACCCGGGAGATTGTGAACTCGAAGGCAACAGCGATACCGACTTTTTTGCCGTCGTGCGCTTCGGGCGTCGCGACAGTGTCGATCGGAAAACCGGGTTGCGCGCTGCATGGGTACCTGACCCGGAAACCGGAAAAATTCAGCCGCTTTCCACTCGCCATGTCGTTTGCTGGCGCCCTACGCCGCCTTGAAGTCACGAAGGCGTATCTAATTCCCCCGCCCCTTCCGCACCCCAGTGAACACCCTACTTTGCCTTGGAGTTGTAGCTCCCACTCTCACCCCGGAAAGCTACAATCACTGGGCGAGGTGCGCCATGACGACCGAATCCGACCCGACAGGGAAACCTGTCGGGCCTTCTCCTTTTTGGATTTTCGATTCAAGATTGTTCGTCGTTGTCAGAATGGAGGGGCAATATGTCACTCACCTACGAGCAGATTGCCGCAGAGGCCTTGAGGCTCAGTCCGGAGAAAAGGGCTGATTTGGCCGATTTACTTTGGATTAGTGTCGATAGGCCGGTTGACGTTGGTGCGGCTTGGATCGACGAGGCTGAGCGTCGTGCAGATGAACTTGAGGCTGGACAAACTTTCGCTGTTCCGGTTGACATGATTCTCTCGGAGCTTCGAGCAAAGTACCCAAAGTCGTGAGTTGAACCTTTACGGGAATCGCATTACCCGCAGCCAGTAATCGCCAAGACGAGATAGAGCAACCCTTGGCTAAGTTGCGCCAGCTTCAATCCCCGAAATTCGGGGCTCGCTTCTCGCGTTGTGCGGCGATGGCTTCATTGAGATCGCCAGAAAGCAACACCCCTGTATTCCAGGTAGCGACGAAGTCGAGGCCGTCGGCGACCGAGTGGTCGCGGCTGTAGTTCATTACTTCCTTGAGGCCGCGGGTGGCGAGGGGGGATTTGGCGGCGATGCTTGCGGCCAGTTGGCGGACGCCGGCGCTGAGCTCTTCCGCGGTGGCGAAAACCCGGTTGATCAGGCCGAGCTTTTCGGCTTCGGCGGCATCGACGTGGCGCCCGGTGTAGGCCAGTTCGCGGGCGATGCCTTGGCCGATCAGGCGGGGCATGCGTTGCAGGGTGCCTACATCGGCGACCATGGCGAGGTCGATTTCCTTGATCGCGAACACGGCATCCGCCGTCGCGTAGCGCATGTCGCAGCAGGTCACGAGGTCGAGGGCGCCGCCGACGCAGGCGCCCTGGATGGCGGCGAGCACCGGTTTGCGGCAGCGCTCAATCGCACTCAGGCAGTCCTGCAGGTCGAGGATCAGGCGGCGCAAGGCTTCGCGACTACGCGCGCCGTCCGGGTGGGCGATGCGTTGCTGGATGCTGCCCAGCATGGCGAGGTCGATGCCGGCGCAGAAGTTCTTGCCGGCGCCGCTGAGGATGGCGACCCGGGCTTCCGGGGTGGCGTCGACCCAGGCGAAGGCCTGGCGGATTTCCTGCCACATCGCGTCGTTCATCGCATTCGACTTGTCCGGCCGGTTGAGGCGGACTTCGGCGATGCCCTGGTCGAGGCTGAGGGCGAGGGCGGTAAAGGTCGGTGGGGTCATGGCGCTCCTCGCAAGCGGTATTCAGTCGGTAAAGGTCAGCAGATCGAGATCGGCGGCCTGCCGGCGCAGCGGAATCAGCGCCTGGTAAGCGGCCGAGCCATGCCAGGCATCGACCGCGGCGCGATCGGGAAAGCGGATGACGACTGTATCGGTGTGCCGATGCTGGCCGTCCAGGGTGCCGGCCAAGCGGCCGCGAAAGAGCAGTTCGGCACCCCACGGGGCGAGCGTCGCCGGGACCTGGGCGCGGTATTGCGCCCATTTTTCCTCATCCTTGACGGTGATGTGGCCGATGACGCAGGCGCTCATGCCGCGGTCTTGCCTTTTTGCCAGAGCACGTCGCCGCGGCCGCCGGCGCGGTTGAGGACGCGGCCGAGGATGAACAGCAGGTCGGAGAGGCGATTGACGTAGCGGCGGGCGGCGCTGGAGACGGCTTCGGCGGTCGACAGCTTGACGATGGCGCGTTCGGCGCGCCGGCAGACGGTGCGGCTCAGGTGGGCGAGCGCCGCCGGACGGGTGCCGCCGGGCAGGATGAATTCCTTGAGCATCGGCAGGTCGGCGTTGAAGATTTCGACCTGTTGCTCGAGGCGCTCGACCTGGAGGTCCTTGATGACTTCCATGCCGGGCAGGCAGAGTTCGCCGCCGAGGTCGAAAAGATCGTGCTGGATGTCGAGCAGGGCACTGCGCACCGCGTCCGGCAACTCTTCGCAGAGCAGCACGCCGAGGCTGGAGTTCAGTTCATCGACCTCGCCCATGGCGTCGATGCGCAGGCCGTCCTTGGTTGTCCGGCTGCCGTCGCCGAGGCCGGTGGTGCCGGTATCGCCGGTGCGGGTGACGATCTTCGACAGGCGGTTGCCCTTGCGTTCTTTATTGGTTTCGCTCACGGTTCTCTCTCCTTGTAGTGGCGGGATTATACTTTTGGGCCGCGCTATAGACTGTCACCGCCATGCCAAAGTTCGCTGCCAATCTGAGTTTCCTGTTTACCGAGGTGCCTTTTCCGGAGCGCTTCAAAAAGGCTGCCGCCGCAGGCTTCAATGGGGTCGAATACATGTTTCCCTACGACTACCCGCCGCATGACGTGGCGGACTGGTTGCGCGACAACGACCTCGAGCAGGTGCTGTTCAACGTCGCACCCGGCGACTGGGCGGCCGGCGAGCGCGGCCTGGCCTGCCTGCCGCACCGCCAGGGCGAGTTCGCCGAGAGCGTCGAGCAGGCGCTGAACTGCGCCATGGTCCTCGACTGCGAACGCCTACACTGCCTGGCCGGCCTGGCCCCGGCGGGGATTCCCGAAGCCGAGCTGGAAGCCACCTACATCGCCAACCTGCGCCATGCCGCCGACCGCTTCGCGACCATCGGCGCCACGGTGATGATCGAGCCGATCAACAGCCGGATCGACATGCCGGGCTACTGGCTGGACGACGTCGCCAAGGGCTTCCGCCTGCTCGAGGCGATCGATCGCAGCAATGTCAAATTGCAGTACGACATCTATCACGCCCAGATCATCGCCGGCGATCTGGCGCGCACCCTCGAAGCCAACCTTCACCACATCGGCCATATCCAGATCGCCGACAATCCCGGGCGCCATGAGCCGGGCACCGGCGAAATCAATTACCCCTTCCTCTTTGATTGCCTCGACCGGCTCGGCTACGACGGCTGGGTCGGCTGCGAATACAAGCCGCTGACGACCACCGAGGCCGGCCTCGGCTGGATGCCCAAATGATGCCGCGCGCAATGCTCCGTGCGCTGTTCGACGCGGCCATCGCCGCCGCCGACCCGGCGCGCTGCGTACCGCCCTGCCTGCCGCCGGACGATGGCGGCCGGCTGATCGTGATCGGTGCCGGCAAGGCCTCGGCGGCCATGGCGCAGGCCGTCGAGCGACAGTGGTCGGGCCCGCTCGATGGCCTTGTGGTCACGCGTTACGGTCACGGTGTGCCTTGCGAGCGCATCGAAATCGTCGAAGCGGCGCACCCGGTGCCGGACGTGGCCGGCGAACTGGCGGCGCAGCGCATCCTCGACAAGGTGCGCGGGCTGAGCGAAAGCGACCGCGTGCTGGCGCTGATTTCCGGTGGCGGCTCGGCCTTGCTGGCGGCGCCGGCCGCCGGCATCACGCTGGCCGAGAAGCGCGCCATCACCTCGAGCCTGCTGCGCTCCGGGGCGAGCATCGGCGAGATCAACTGCGTGCGCAAACACCTTTCGGCGATCAAGGGTGGTCGGCTGGCCGTCGCCGCCTGGCCGGCGTCGGTGCTGACCCTGGCGATTTCCGACGTGCCGGGCGACGACCCGGCGGTGATCGCTTCCGGCCCGACGGTGGCCGATCCGAGCACGGCGCTCGATGCGCTGAACGTGCTCGATTCCTACGCCATCGATCTGCCCCAATCCCTGCGTTGCCAACTCGAAGAGGGCGAACTGGAAACGCCCAAGGCGGGCGATCCGCACCTGACGCGCAGCACTTTCCGGCTGGTCGCCAGTCCGCGCCAGATGCTCGAGGCGGCGGCCGAAGCGGCGCTGCAAATGGGCCTGACGCCGCTGATCCTCGGCGATGCGATCGAAGGCGAGGCCCGCGAAGTCGGCAAGGTCCTGGCCGGGATCGCCCTTTCCTGCGCGCGCCACGGCTTCCCGCTGCGGGCGCCGGGCGTGCTGCTCTCCGGCGGCGAAACGACGGTGACCTTGAAAGGCGAAGGGCGGGGCGGGCGCAACACCGAATTCCTGCTCGGTCTGGCCCAGGCTCTCGACGGTGCGCCGGGCATCCACGCCCTGGCCGCCGACACCGACGGCATCGACGGCAGCGAGAACAATGCCGGCGCCTTCGTCGGGCCGGAGACGCTGGCCCGGGCCTGGGAGCAGGGTGTGGATATTCAGCGGCATTTGGCCGCCAACGACGCCTGGGGTTATTTCTCGGCCCTCGGCGACCTGCTGGTCACCGGTCCGACGAGGACCAACGTCAACGACTTCCGCGCCATTTTCGTGGGGATGGAATGAGTCCGATCATGCCGAACGCCGAACCCAGCTTTCAGACCGACCGCCGTCAGCTGGTAGCGTGCCTCAAACTGCTTCTCCCGGCGCATTGCCTGCTCAGCGACGACGAGGATCTTCGCCCCTACGAATGCGACGGCCTCACCGCCTACCGCGAAATGCCGCTCGCCGTCTGCCTGCCGGAAAGCGAAGCGCAGGTCGTCGACGTCCTGCGCACCTGCCACAGCCTCGGCGTGCCGGTCGTCGCCCGCGGCGCCGGCACCGGCCTCTCGGGCGGCGCGATGCCGCATGCCCAGGGCGTCGTGCTGTCGCTGGCCCGCTTCAACAAGATCCTGCGTCTCGACCGCGACGCCCGGCTCGCCGTGGTCCAACCGGGCGTGCGCAATCTGGCGGTGTCGGAAGCGGCGGCGCCCTACGGCCTCTACTACGCGCCCGATCCCTCGTCGCAGATCGCCTGCACGCTGGGCGGCAACGTCGCCGAGAACTCGGGCGGCGTGCATTGCCTGAAATACGGGCTGACCGTGCACAACGTGCTGCGCCTGCGGGTGGTCAGCATCGAAGGCGAGATTTTCGAGATCGGCTCGGCAGCGCCGGATGCGCCGGGCTACGACCTGTTGGCGCTGTTGATCGGTTCCGAGGGCATGCTCGGCGTGGTCACCGAAGTCACCGTCAAGCTGGTCCCCAAGCCGGAACTGGCCCAGGTCGTCATGGCATCGTTCGCCGACGTCGGCCAGGCCGGCGATGCGGTGGCGGCAATCATCGCCGCCGGCATCATTCCGGCCGGGCTGGAAATGATGGACAAGGCGGCGACTGCCGCCGTCGAGCCCTACGTCAAGGCCGGTTACGACCTGAATGCCGCGGCCATACTGCTCTGCGAGGCGGACGGCACGCCCGAGGAGGTCGCCGAGGAAATCGCCCGCGTCACGACGGTGCTGCGCGAAGCCGGGGCCAGCGACATCCGCGTCTCGCAGTCGGAGGCCGAACGTCTGCGCTTCTGGGCCGGGCGCAAGGCGGCCTTCCCGGCGGTCGGGCGGATCACCCCGGATTATTACTGCATGGACGGCACCATCCCGCGCAAACGGCTGGCCGAGATGCTGTCCGCCATCGCCGCCATGGAAAAGAAGTACGGGTTGCGCTGCGCCAACGTCTTCCATGCCGGCGACGGCAACCTCCACCCGCTGATCATGTACGACGCCGCCCAGCCCGGCGAATGGGCGCGGGCCGAAGCCTTCGGCGCCGAGATCCTTGAATTGTCGGTGGCGCTCGGCGGCTCGATCACCGGCGAACACGGGGTCGGCATCGAAAAGATCAACCAGATGTGCGTGCAATACAAGACGCCGGAGCTCGACGCCTTTCGCGGCATCAAGGCGGCTTTCGACGAAACGGGCCTGCTCAACCCCGGCAAGGCCGTACCCAGTCTGCATCGCTGCGCCGAATACGGCCGCATGCATGTCCATCAGGGCGACCTGAAGTTTCCCGAACTGGAGCGATTCTGATGCCGCATTTGTCGGGACTCGACGAACTGGTCACCGCGATCGGGGCCGCATACGAGGCCGCGCTGCAAGCTCCGCTGGACAGTCGGGTGGCGCTGCGCATCCGCGGTGGCGGCAGCAAGGATTTCTACGGCGGCATGCTGGCTGGCGAGGTGCTCGATGTCGGCGCCTATCGCGGCATTGTCGCCTACGAGCCGACCGAGCTCTACATCACGGCGCGCTGCGGCACGCCGCTGGCCGAGATCGAGGCGGCGCTGGCCGAGCGGGGCCAGATGCTGGCCTTCGAGCCGCCGCATTTCGATATGGCGACGCTCGGCGGCTGCGTCGCCGCCGGGCTCTCCGGCCCGCGTCGGCTGCAGGCCGGGGCGGTGCGCGATTTCGTGCTCGGCGTGAAACTGATCGACGGCACCGGGCAGGTCCTCGATTTCGGCGGCCAGGTCATGAAGAACGTCGCCGGCTACGACGTCTCGCGCCTGCTGGCCGGCAGTCTGGGCACCCTGGGCGTGCTCGCCGAGGTCACGCTGAAGGTGTTGCCGAAGCCGGTGGCCGAACGGACCCTGGTCTTTGCCATCGACGAGGCCGGGGCCATCGCCCGGCTCAACCAGTGGGCCGGCCAGCCCTTGCCGATCTCCGCTTCGTTCTGGCACGAGGGCAAGCTTTGGCTGCGCCTCTCCGGGGCACGGGCGGCGGTCGCCGCGGCCAGCGACAAGCTCGGCGGCACGGCCGTAGCGGACGGCGAACGGCACTGGCTAGCGGTTCGCGAACAGACCCACCAGGCCTTTGCCGGAACCCCGCTCTGGCGGCTGGCCCTGCCGTCGACGACGCCGGCGCTCGGCCTCGACGGGCTGTGCTCCATCGAATGGGGCGGCGCGCTGCGCTGGTATGCCGGGGAGGGTGACGGCGTCCGCGAACTGGCGGCCAAGGCGGGCGGGCATGCCGTGCTTTACCGTGCTGCGGAGTCGCTGCGCTGTCTGGAAGGGGCTTTCGCGCCGCTGGCCCCGCCCCTGCTCGCCTTGCATCGTCGCCTGAAAAAGCGCTTCGATCCTCTGGGCATCCTGAACCCCGGCCGTCTCTACGCGGAGCTCTAATGGATACCCGACTCGCCGATTTCATCCGCGATACCCCGGCCGGCCAGGAGGCCGAGAGGATTCTGCGCAGTTGCGTGCATTGCGGCTTCTGCACGGCGACCTGCCCGACCTACCAGTTGCTGGGCGACGAACTGGACGGCCCGCGCGGCCGCATCTACCTGATCAAGCAGGTGCTCGAAGGCCAGCCGGTGACCGAGAAGACTCGCCTGCATCTCGATCGCTGCCTGACCTGCCGCTCCTGCGAAACGACCTGTCCGTCCGGTGTCCAGTACGCTCACCTGCTCGACATCGGGCGCCAGGTGGTCGAGGAGAAATTGCCGCGCCCGGCAGGGGATGCCCTGACCCGTTTCGCCTTGCGCGAGGCCCTGCCGCGTCCGGCCGTCTTCGGCCCGGCCGTCAAGCTCGCCCGCATCCTGCGGCCGCTGCTTCCGACGGCGCTGGCCGACAAGCTGCCACCCGCCGCCGCGGTCAATAACAAGCCGTGGCCGACCGCCGCCGGCCGCGCCCGCCGCATGCTGGCGTTGGCCGGTTGCGTCCAGCCGGAACTGGCGCCCAACATCAACGCCGCGACGGCGCGGGTGCTCGACCGCCTGGGCATCGAATTGTTCGAGGAAAGGAAGGCGGCATGCTGCGGCGCGCTGCGTTTCCACCTGAACGACCAGGCGGCTGCTAAGGACGACATGCGGCGCAATATCGACGCCTGGTGGCCGCACGTCGAGGCTGGCGTCGAGGCGATCGTCGTCACGGCTTCCGGTTGCGGCGTCCAGGTCAGGGAGTACGGCCATGCGCTGGCCCACGATGCGGCCTACGCCGTGAAGGCAGCGCGGATCAGCGCGCTGTGTCGCGACCCGTCGGAAATCCTGGTCGCCGAGCGCGACCGCCTGCTCGGCCTGTTCCCCGGCGGCTCGCGTGGCAAGCTGGCCTTTCATTCACCGTGCACCCTGCAGCATGGCCTGAAAATTCGCGGCGCCATCGAGGAATTTCTCTGGGCGGCCGGCTACACTCTGACGCCGGTGGCCGATGGCCATCTGTGCTGCGGCTCGGCCGGGACTTATGCGGTCTTGCAGCCGGAGTTGTCCGGCCGGCTGCGCCACAACAAGCTGGCCGCGCTCAATGCCGGTGCGCCGCAGGCGATCGCGACGGCCAACATCGGCTGCCTGACGCACTTGCAGGCTGGCAGCCTGCTGCCGGTCCGGCACTGGATAGAATTGATCGACGAGGTATTGACGTGAGTACAGCAGCATCGGTTTATGCGATTACCCAGTCCCTCGGCGAGGACGACGCGGGGCGGGTCAAGCGTCTGCTTGAAGGCGGCATCAAGATCCCGGCCCAGCCCCGGGTGCTTGAGGAGCTGAGCAAGCTGATGCTGCGCGAGGAACTCGATGTCCGTCTGCTGGCCAAGGTGATCAACCAGGATCCCGGGCTGACCGCGCTGCTCTTCAAGGTGGTGGCCAATGCCGCCTATCGCCAGCACCAGCCTTTCGCTTCGGTCGACCAGATCTTGCACGCCGTCGGGGTGCGCCAGACCTACAACCTGGTCCAGGCCATCGCCCTGATCAGCGCCGGCGACATCCGCAAGAATCGCCAGGTATACGAAGCTTTCTGGGCCCGTTCGCAGGCCATCGGTCAGCTGGCCATGCTGATTGCCGACGAACGCGGCGCCGACTGCAACATCTTTCCCGACCAGGCCTATCTGGTCGGCATCTTCCACGATTGCGGCGTGCCGCTGCTGATGCAGCGCTTCCCCAGCTACTGTGCCGAGATGAAGCTGGGCATCGACGGCAGCTGGCCCGATCTCGCCGAGGAGGACCGCAAGTTCAACGCCGACCACTGCGTCGTCGGCTATCTGGTGGCGCGGCATTGGCGCTTGCCGGATTTCATCTGCGACGCCATTCGTTACCACCATGCTCTCGCCGAGCCGGGCATCTCGGCGGCTGCCCGCAGCATGGGCGCCATGCTGCAACTGGCGATCGAGATCTATCACCGTTCCCTGCTGGTGCCTAATCCGGAATGGGATCGAGTCAAGGCCGATGTCCGGGCCGAGTTGGATATCTCGGAAGACGATTTGCCGGAGTTTGTCGACATCATCCTCGACCGTTTCAGTGGCTGCTCCTAGCCGCAGTCCTCGCCTCACGAACAGCGGATTGGGGTCAAGGCGGCAGCATTCCTTTCGTGATAATCTCTCCGCCCTCAAGGAGGAAGAATGGCGATAACAATCGATGCCTGCGCCGCGCAGCATCAGGGGGACCGCAAGGAACAGCAGGATCGCGTAGCCATCCTGCCGCATTCCCGGAAACGCGGGGTGGCGCTGGCAGTTGTCGCCGATGGCATGGGCGGGCATACCGGGGGCGCCCTGGCGGCCGAGCAGGTAATTCATACCGCCAAGAACAATCTCGACCATTTCTCACCGGCCGACGAAAGTCCGCAGTGCATGCTGGAAAATAGCATGCGCGAGGCGCATACGATGATCAAGGCGTCGCGCTTCATGAACGAAAAGGATCCGCACAGCACGGCCGTCATGCTTCTGTTGCAACCCGGTCGCGTGACCTGGGCGCACTGCGGCGACAGCCGGCTCTACCATTTTCGCGGCAAGCAGTTGGTGGAACGCACCGTCGACCACTCCTACGTCGAGCATCTGGTGGCGACGGGAAAAATCACTCCGGAGCAGGCGCTGACCCATCCCAATCGCAATGTGCTGTTGACCTCGCTGGGCGGTCAGGAGGAACCCAAGTTCGATTTCGCCGATACCGAGGACCTGATTGCCGGCGATGCCTTCGTCCTCTGTTCGGACGGCCTCTGGGCCTATTTTGACGATGTCGAAATGGCCGGCCTGGTGGCCGACAATTCGGCCCGCAACGCCTGTGAGACGCTGATCGAAAAGGCGCGCCAACGGGGCGCCGGCAGTGGCGATAACGTATCGCTGGCGATCATCAAGCTCCAGGAAGCCTTGCCGGAGAAACCGAAATTGCCGACCGGTTTCGGGCCGCAGCTACCAACGTAATCGCTGCCCGCCATGAAAAACGGCACCGTCAGGTGCCGTTTTGCTTTCCGGTGCGGGAATCTACTTGCGACCGAGGCCGCCGAGCAGTGCGGCGACAACGCGTTTCGGCTTGTGCGGGTCGACCTTGGCCGGGGCGTTCGGCGAATCCGGCACTTCGCCGCGCGGCGTGATGTCTTCGTAAGGCTTGCTGAAGTCGAAGCCGTCGGCAGCGACCATCGGGTTGCGGCGCGGTGGACGACGTTCCGAACGCTCGCCGCGTTCAGCCCGCTCCGGGCGCTCCGAACGTTCCGAACGCTCGGGACGATGGGCGACCGGAGCCTTGATTGGCGCTGCGCTGCGCTTCTTCTTGTTGCCCGGCGGGTATTCGTATTCCGCTTCCGGTTCGAAACCGACTACTTCGACCTGTTCGATCGGCCGCTTGATGAGCTTTTCAATATCGACCAGATAGACGACTTCGCGGGCGCTGACCAGCGAGATGGCGTTGCCCAGCTTGCCGGCGCGACCGGTACGGCCGATCCGGTGCACGTAGTCTTCCGGCGTGTGCGGCAGCTCGTAATTGATGACGTAGGGCAGGTCGTCAACGTCCAGGCCGCGGGCGGCGACGTCGGTGGCGATCAGGGCGTCGGTTTCGCCGCTCTTGAAGGATTCGAGGGCCTTGATGCGTTCGAGCTGGCTCTTGTCGCCGTGGATGGCGTCAGCTTTGATGCCGGCGCGCTGCAGTTCGCGGGTCAGGCGCGAGCAGCCCTGCTTGGTACGCATGAAAACGAGACACTGGCGGATTTCGGCCGATTTCAACAGCTTGATCAACAGGCCACGTTTGCCGAATTCGGAAACCGGATGGACGCGATGGGTGATGTTTTCCGAGACCTGATTGCGGCGGGCGACCTCGATGAGGATCGGCGACTTGAGCATCTTGTCGGCCAGCTTCTTGATTTCTTCCGAGAAGGTGGCCGAGAAGAGCAGGCTTTGCCGTTGCGCCGGCAGCATGTTGAGGATGCGCGTGACGTCGGGTACGAAGCCCATGTCGAGCATGCGGTCGGCTTCGTCGAGAACCAAGGCCTGGACGGAGTTGAAGCTGACGCTCTTGTTCTCGACGTGGTCAAGCAGGCGGCCAGGGGTGGCGACGAGGATTTCGACGCCTTTTTTTAGTTCGGCGATCTGCGGCCGGATATCGACGCCACCGAAGGCGCACATGGCGCGGATCGGCGTGTGCTTGCTGTAGGTTTTGACCGACTCGTAAACCTGCATGGCCAGTTCGCGGGTCGGGGCGAGGATCAGAGCGCGTACAGGGTGCTTGGCCGGCGACGGGCTGCTGCTCGCGAAGGGCAGGATGCGTTGCAGGATGGGCAGCGTGAAGGCGGCCGTCTTGCCGGTGCCGGTCTGGGCGCCGCCCATGATGTCCTGCCCGCTGATGATCAGCGGAATGGCTTGGGCCTGGATTGGCGTCGGCTTGGTGTAGCCTTCGTCGAGAACGGCGCGGAGCAACTCCGGCGCCAGACCGAGGTCGGCGAAGGTGATTTCGGGCGCTACGTCGGCAGCGATGATTATGGCGTTTTCGCCGGCTAAGGTATTGATTTCAGACATGGGGCCGGATTATACCCCCCGGGCCGCAGTTCAGGGCTTTGCTGTCTGATCCAGCCAGCTCAGAAGTTTGGCGTAGAGAACATCGGGGGCGACCGGTTTGCCGATATGGTCGTTCATTCCGGCCGCTAGGCAGGCTTTCCGGTCTTCGTCGTAGACGTTGGCGGTCATCGCCAGAATCGGAACGTGCTTGCCGGCCGGGTCGCGACGAATGCGAATGGTCGCTTCGATGCCATTCATCACCGGCATCTGGATATCCATCAGGATCAGGTCGTATTCCACAGATCCCGCCATGTCCACCGCCTGGGCACCATTTTCCGCGATATCGACGCAGATTCCGACGCTTTCCAGTTGTTCGATGGCTACTTCGCGGTTGATCAGGTTATCTTCGACCAGCAGTATCCGCTTGCCGGCGTGGCGGGCCGTCAGTTCGAGGTCGGCAGCCGGAGCTGATGCTGCAGCCGGCGCTTGGCCGTCCAGTTTGCCGAGTCGGGCGGTGAACCAGAAGGTACTGCCGAGGCCGGGCGCGCTGTCGACGCCGGTTTCACCGCCCATCAGTCCAGCCAGTCGGCGGTTGATGGCGAGACCGAGGCCGGTGCCGCCATGGCGTCGGGTGCTCGAGTTGTCCGCCTGCTCGAAGGCGTCGAAGACGCGGGCGGCGTCTTCCTGGGTCAGTCCGATGCCGGTGTCGCGGACCGCAAAACGGACCAGCAAACTGTGCTGATCCTGGTCGACAACGGCGGCATCGACCGCGATTGCGCCGTGGGCAGTGAATTTGAGGGCATTGCCGACATAGTTGATCAGCAACTGCCCGATCCGCGTCGCGTCGCCGGCCAGGCAGGGCGGCAAGGCGGAGAAATCGATGCTCAGGCCGAGGCCTTTCTGCCGCGCCTGATCGGCAAACAGGGCTTCGAGTCGGGTCTGCAGATCCTGCGGGCGGCATTCGTCGGTGCTCAGCTCGAGCTTGCCGGCTTCGATCTTGGAGAGATCGAGAATATCGTTGAGGATGCCTAGCAGATGGCTGGCCGCGGTCCCGATCTTGTTCAGCCGTTCGGTCTGGTCGGGCCGCGGGCCGGCTCGTTGCAGGACATGGGTCAGGCCGATGACGGCATTCATCGGTGTGCGGATCTCGTGGCTCATGTTGGCGATAAAGGCGCTCTTCGCCCGATTCGCCGCTTCGGCGACTTCTTTGGCCTGATTTAGGGCGTGGTTGACCTGGGTCAGTTCGGCGGTCCGTGTCTTGACGATGCCTTCCAGTTCGTCACGATGCGCTTGCAGGGCGCCCTCGGTTCGCCGTAGATCTTCCAGCATCTGCCCTTGTCGATCCATCAGTGCTGACTGATGACGCAGGGCGCGCAACAGGAAAAAAACCAGAAAGGCGAAGACGCCGGCCAGCGACCAGCCGAGGCTGCGGATCAGCATGGGGTGGCGGCTCGGGGCTTCGGGCTGGGCTAGCGCCAGTTGCCAGGTGCCGCCGGGGATGCTGATGTCCATGAATGGACCGTGACCGGCAAAGAGTTCCGGGTCGCCGAAAAAGATTTCCCCTATGGCGCCGCTACCGTCGCGTCCGCGCAACGCGATCCGGGTGTCGCCGTGCGTCGTCAGCGGTTCCAGTGCACGAAAAAGACTGGCGGTATCGATTACCGTGCTGATCAGGCCCCAATAGGCGCCCGCGATGAAAACCGGGGTGCGGTAAATCAGTGCCTCGCCGCCCTGGACCAGTTTGATTGGGCCGGCAAGGAATGTTTTGCGCTCGCGGATCGTGCGTTCGACGGCGGGCCATTGCACCTTGTTGTCAGGGTAGTAAAGCCCGATGGCGCCCTCATTGCCGGCAAGGGGGAAAACGTGCTGCAGACGGTTGCCGGGGGCGATTCCCAGGTTGCGGAAATGGCGGCCCTGTTTGTAGATCAGGCCGAGCATCTCCTCGATTTCGCGTTTGTCGATCCGGCCCTGGCGGGCGATGATGTAGGACTCGACGCCGCTGGTCAGAAACACGGTGGCGTTGAGTTCGGATTCGAGGACGGCGCGGATGGCGCCGGCCTTGGCCTGTGCTTCCAGGCGTTGTTCGCCAAGGGTGCGCAACGTCAGTTCGCGCACGGCGAATTCGCAACCCAGCCCGAGGGTTACGAACAGCAGCAGGGGGTAGAGGATGGTGCCCAGCTTCAGTTGGCCGGCGTTGCGTTCAGCCATATTCGGCATCCAGGAATAAGTGGATGGTGAGGATCAATTCGACGCCGACTCCGGATTCGAGGGTGACCCGACCAAACATGTTTTTCGTCGAGTCAGGGTTTTTCGGCGCTTTTTCCTGGGGCCTTGGCTGCCGTTTCTTCCTTGACGGGGGGGCTTGCGCTGCTGGCTTCCGGCGCGACGGCTGGCTTTTTCTTTTTGGTGCCCGGCGGTTCCGCCGGCGGCAATTGCGGGGTGATCGTCTCGATCTGGTTGGCCCGCATGTATTCGTCCATTTCGCGCCAACCGGCATAGACACCTGCCTTGGGTAGCCAGCCGTAGATCGAGTAGCAATCTTCGATGGCCCGGCCGGAATGTCGGCAGGCGCTGCCGACTGCCTTGGCCTCGGCTTCGAGTCGCGCTTCCTTCTTGGCCGGATCCTCGAGACCGAGTTTCTGATTGACCTGATCGCAGCCGGTGAGGGGCAGCAAGGCAACGAAGACGAGGATAAGGCGGGTGATCATGGCGCGAATTCTCGCACATTCATGAAAAATGTGGCGAAGGCGGGAGTGCGGCGCCAACGTTATAATCAGCGTCTTTCTGAATTGCTGGAGTACATATGCCGCATCATTCCCGTTTTCTGCTCGCTGCCATTGGTTTGGGCCTTGCCTTTTCGGTGCAAGCGGCCAAACCCGCCAAGTCGGCCGCCAAGCCTGCTCCGGCCCCGGTTGCGGCGGCTGATTTTGAACTTGCGCATAATCTCGGCCCCCTGGGCGAGGAGCGTTTGCAGGCGATGGTCGATCGCTTCAACAAGGAAAATGCTGGCAATCTCAAGCTGGTGCGCCTGGAAAAAGGCGACAAGCCGGCCGGCCTCAACCTGATTCGTCGCTACGATGTGAGTGAGGTGTTGAGCCAGCCGAAGCAGTTCATCCCGCTCCATGAAATGATGACCAAGGCCCGCCAGCCGCTGAAGTTCGGGGAATTGTCGGGTGATCTCAAGGCGGGTGTGGTTGATGCCAAGGGCCGTCTGGTAGCGCTGCCCGTTCTTTATTCGACGCCGGTACTGTTCTACAACAAGAATGCGTTCCGCAAGGCCAAGCTTGATCCGGAGCAGCCGCCGAAGACCTGGTTCGAGATGCAAGGTGTGCTCGACAAGCTGCAGGATGCCGGCTATGCCTGTCCCTACGCCTCTTCCTGGCCGGTCTGGGTGCATATCGACAACGTCAGCGCCCTTTCCGGTGTACCGGCGACCACCGACAAGGGCCTGCTGAATTTCAACGGCCTGCCCCAAGTCAAGCACATTGCCATGATGGCGACGTGGACCAAGGCCGGGTATTTCCGACAGTTTGGTCGGCGCAATGAAGCCAGCGCGAAGTTCCATGAAGGTGAATGCGCGATGCTGACTACGGATTCACGCGAGCATGTCGATTTCCATGACGCCAAGGGCGTCGATCTGGGCGTCGCCCCCTTGCCCTATCACGATGATGTCTATGGCGGTCGCCAGTCCTCCTTGGCCGATGGCGCTTCCCTGTGGGTTGGGGCGGGTCACTCGGCAGCCGAGTACAAGCAGGCGGCAAAGTTTGTTTCCTTCCTGCTGTCGCCGGAGATTCAGCTTGAAATGGTGCGCAAGCACGGTGGTCTGCCGCTAACTGCCGCTGCCCGTGCCGCTACGCGCAGCAAGCTGCTCAAGGATGACGCCGACCGTACGCTGGAAATTGCCTACGCCTCGCTGAACGGTAGCGGCAGCAAGCCGGCCCTGCGCGTGGCCAACATCGATCCGGTACGCGTAGTTGCTGACGAGGAACTGGAAACGGTCTGGGAGAACAAGAAGCCGGCCAAAGCTGCGCTCGACACGTCGGTCAGCCGTGGCAACGCGGTGCTTGCCGCTAAGCCGGCCCTGAAGAAGGCGCAGCCCTTCTGATGTTGGTGCCGCTGCCGCGCTGGATAGCTCATCGCGGTGGCGGCTCGCTGGCGCCTGAAAATACCCTGGCTGGTATCCGTCTGGCGGCGCGCCTGGGCTTCCGGGCGGTCGAGTTCGACGTCATGTTGAGCGGCGACGGTACTCCGGTTCTGATCCACGACGAAACGCTGGAGCGGACGACCAGCGGTCGCGGTCCGGTTGCGACGACATCTGACGCCATTCTTTTCGCGCTCGATGCCGGTGGCGGCGAGCGTATTCCCCGCTTTGCCGAAGCGGCGGCTTTGTGCCGCGAGCTTGGCTTGCTGGCCAATGTTGAAATCAAGCCGGCGAGCGGGTATGAGAGGCCAACGGCTGAAGCGGTTGGCCGGCTGACTGCTGAGTTGTGGCGCGGAGCGCCGGTTCAGCCCCTGCTTTCCTCATTCTCGCTGGAAGCGCTGGAAATTGCGCGTGATCTGGCGCCGGAAATCGAACGGGGCGTGCTGTTTGAGGCGGTCCCTGCCAACTGGCTGAGCGAAATACAACGTCTCCAGGCGGTTTCCCTGCATTGCGATGGCGACCTGCTGACTGACCCGGTGCTGGCCGAAGCCCGGGGGCAGGGGATTCCCGTGCTCTGTTACACGGTCAATGCGCCGGAGAAGGCGATTGCGCTTTTCGGGCGCGGGGTCAGCGCCCTGTTTACCGATCGCCTTGACCTTTTTCCGCCGGCAACAACTGCTTACAAAGGCTTGCATTTAGGCGGCTGATTTCTTTCAGGATTCGTCTTTAAATGGCGGCCAGGGAATCCACCCGTCATCCAGGAGGAAAAAATGAAAAACTTCAAAATGCTTGCCGCCGTTGCGCTCTCGTTGCCTGTCCTGGCCTTTGCCCAGGCCAATACGCCGCGTGTCGATCAGCGCCAGGCCAATCAGGAACAGCGTATCGACCAGGGCGTCGCTTCGGGGAGTCTGACGCAGCGCGAGGCCAATCGCCTCGAACGTGGCCAGCAGCATGTCGCGAACATGGAAAGCCGCGCCAAGGCGGATGGCGTAGTGACGCGTCAGGAGCGCGTTCGCCTGCACCAGGCTCAGGACGTCCAAAACCGCCGTATTTACGCGCAAAAACACGATCGTCAGCACGATTACAACCACAACGGTCGCGTCGACCGTCCGCGCCGTCGCTAGGAGCGCCTGGTTCCGCCCCCCAAGACCCGCCACCCGGCGGGTTTTTTGTTCCGGCCTCGGCATTGTCATTGCAGGACAGGCTTGCCGACATGAGCGTTCACTGAACCCTATGGCTTTCATTTAAAATCACGCCTTTCGAATTCAACGCCTCTGAGGCCGCCAGCTTATGAAAAGCTCCGAAATCCGCCAGCAGTTCCTCGACTTCTTCGCCTCCAAAGGCCACCAGATCGTTTCCTCCAGTTCGCTGGTGCCGCATGAGGATCCGACGCTGCTGTTTACCAATGCCGGGATGAACCAGTTCAAGGACGTTTTCCTCGGCTTCGACAAGCGCCCCTACTCCCGTGCGACGACCTCGCAAAAATGCGTGCGCGCTGGCGGCAAGCACAACGACCTCGAAAACGTTGGCTACACCGCACGCCACCACACCTTCTTCGAAATGCTCGGCAACTTTAGTTTCGGCGACTACTTCAAGCGCGATGCCATCACCTACGCCTGGGAACTGCTGACCGAGGTCTACAAGCTGCCCAAGGACAAGCTGACGGTGACCGTCTATGCCGAGGACGACGAGGCCTACGCCATTTGGACCAAGGAAATAGGCGTTCCCGCCGAACGCGTCATCCGCATCGGCGACAACAAGGGCGCCCGTTACGCCTCCGACAATTTCTGGATGATGGGCGATACCGGCCCCTGCGGTCCGTGCACCGAGATTTTCTACGACCACGGCGAAAAGCACTGGGGCGGCCCCCGGGATCGCCCGATGAAGACGGTGATCGTTTCATCGAGATCTGGAACAACGTCTTCATGCAGTTCAACCGCGACGAAGCCGGGGTCATGCACCCGCTACCCAAGCCCTCAGTCGATACCGGCATGGGTCTGGAGCGTATCTCTGCCGTGCTGCAGGGGGTGCATGCCAACTACGAGATCGACCTCTTCCAGAGCCTCATCAAGGCAGCCGCTCGCGAAACCTCTGCCGCCGACATGGAAAGCCCGTCGCTGAAGGTGCTGGCCGACCACATCCGTGCCTGCTCCTTCCTGATCGCCGATGGCGTCATTCCGGGCAATGAAGGCCGCGGCTACGTGCTGCGCCGGATCATCCGCCGCGCCATCCGCCACGGCTACAAGCTGGGTGCCCGCGCCGCCTTCTTCCACAAGATGGTGCCCGATCTGGTCGCCGAGATGGGAGGTGCCTACCCGGAACTGGTCGAGAGTCAGAGCAAGGTCATGGCCATGCTCAAGCAGGAGGAGGACCGCTTCTTCGCGACCATCGAGAACGGCATGGCCATCCTCGAAGGCGAACTGGCCGAGATGGCGGCCAAGGGCGTCACCGTCTTCAACGGCGAGACCGCCTTCAAACTGCATGATACCTACGGATTCCCGCTTGATCTTACCGCCGACATCTGCCGTGAGCGCCAAGTGACCGTGGATGGCGCCGCCTTCGATACCGCCATGGCCCGCCAGAAGGACCAGGCGCGCGCCGCCGGCAAGTTCAAGATGGCCGCCAATCTGGAGTATGAAGGCCCGGCCAGCACCTTCCATGGCTACGAGCGCCTGGAAACCCCGGCTACTGTTCTCGCACTCTATAAAGACGGCACCGCCGTCAATGCTCTGGATGAAGGCGATTTTGGCGTCGTCGTCCTCGACAACACGCCGTTCTACGCCGAATCAGGCGGCCAGGTCGGTGACCGCGGCGATCTGAAGGGGGCGGGCGGCATCTTCGCCGTCGAGGATACCCAGAAGATTCAAGCCACAGTCTTTGGCCACCACGGTATCGTCAAGACCGGCCACCTGAGCGTCGGCCAGCAGGTCGTGACGCGGGTGGACGCGATCGCCCGGGCGGCCACCGCCCGCAACCACTCGGTCACCCACCTGATGCACAAGGCACTGCGCGAAGTTCTCGGCCAGCACGTGCAGCAGAAGGGTTCGCAGGTCGATCCGGACAAGACCCGCTTCGATTTTGCCCACACGACTCCGATGAGCGCCGAGGAAATCCGCGAGGTTGAGGAAATCGTCAATAACGAGATTCTGGCCAACGCGGCGACCGAATCGCGGGTTATGGGCATCGAGGATGCGCAGAAATCCGGTGCCATGATGCTGTTCGGGGAAAAGTACGGCGACGAGGTGCGGGTGGTCGCCATCGGTTCCTCCAAGGAGCTGTGTGGCGGCACCCACGTCGGCCGCACCGGTGACATCGGCCTCTTCAAGGTTCTCTCCGAATCCGGCGTTGCCGCCGGCGTGCGCCGTATCGAAGCGGTTACCGGTAATAACGCCTTGCGTTACGTCCAGGACCAGGAACGCCGCGTCCAGGGAGTTTCCGCCCTGTTGAAGACCCAGCCCGAGGAAATGGCCGAGCGCGTGGTCAATATTCTCGACAACGTCCGGGCGCTCGAAAAGGAGCTGGCCCGTCTGAAGTCCAAGCTGGCCTCCTCGCAAGGTGACGACCTCGCCGGCCTAACGGTGGAAGTCAAGGGGGTCAAGGTGCTGGCAGCAATGCTGGAGGGCGCCGATGTGACCGCCCTGCGCGAAACCATGGACAAGCTCAAGGACAAGCTGAAGTCGGCCGCCATAGTGCTGGCCTCGGTCGCCGATGGCAAAGTGACGCTGATCGCTGGCGTCACTGCCGACCTGACCGGCAAGGTCAAGGCCGGCGAACTGGTCAATATGGTTGCCCAGCAGGTCGGCGGCAAGGGCGGTGGTCGCCCGGACATGGCCCAGGCCGGCGGCACCCAGCCGGAAAACCTGCCGGCGGGGCTGGCTTCTGTTTCAGCGTGGCTCGAGAGCAAGCTGTGAAAGCCCGGGTATTCGCGTTACTCTGTGTGCTGCTGGCCGGACCGGTTCTGGCCAGCGAACTTGATCGCACGCCGCTGGAAGCGCAGACAGCCGATGGTCAGAAGGTGCGGCTGTTTCCGAATGGTCGATGGGAATACGTCGATGCCGCCAAGGCGGCGTCGGCGCAGCAGCTTGCCGCGCAATACCCCGAAAACAAGACCCGTCCGCTCGATGCCCAGGGCGGCGTATTCGGCAGTGTCGGTCGGGTCATCATGCCTGGCGACAAGGACTATAACCGGGGGTCGCTGAATCCAAAACTGCGCTGATTTCTCCAGCTCCCCAGCGCTGAATCGGTATCCAATATAGATCAATATAACCGTACAAATAATATGGTTATATTGATCTGAGTCAATATGACTTTCGTCTGAGTCTTTAGCATCGCTTTCTTTCAATGGCAAATGGAGGGAGTGTTTATGCAAAAGAAGATTCTTGTTGCTGCGCTGGCTGTTGCCGGTTTCGTTTCGGCCAATGTGCAGGCCGAAGAAGGCAACTTCATGGTCCGTGCGCGTGCGGTCAATCTTGCTTTCGACAATTCGAATAAGGATGGTTTGGATAAGGTTGGTGTTGGCAAGGTATCCGCCGAAGACCTCTGGATTCCCGAAGTCGATTTCAGCTACTTCATGACCAAGAACCTGGCGCTCGAACTGGTCCTGACCTATCCGCAACAAGTCGACATCCGTACGTCCGCTCTCGGCAAGATCGGTCATGTCGATGTCCTGCCGCCTTCTCTCGTACTGCAGTATCACTTCACCAATCTCGGCATGTTCAAGCCCTATGTCGGTGTCGGTCTGAACTATTCGATCTTTACGAAGAAGAGTTTTAATACCGCCCTGGGCAAGATTTCCGTCGATAATGATTCGATCGGTGCTGTCGCTCAGCTTGGTGCGGATTTCATGCTCACCAAGAATTGGTCTCTGAACGTCGATGTCAAGTACATCACGATGGATACCAAGGTGAAACTGGATGGTGCCAAGCTCGGTACACTTGACCTGAGCCCGGTGACTGCCGGTATCGGTATCGGCTATCGTTTCTGAGCGCTTAGAAACGCGGTTCGACAAAGGGGTGCCAAGGGGGCACCCCTTTTTTTGATCAGGGCAATCGTCTGCCTGTGTCGGGCGTGGCGTCGGTTGTGCGCACGACTTCGCCCTCAATGATGTGGCCGCTGCGGTAAGCGCTGCCGGTGGTGGCTCCCTTGACCTGTTGGCGCAAGGTGCGCGTCTTCCACCAGAACCAGCCGGCAAACACCAGGCCGGCGATGGCGATCACCGCCAGGGCGGCCAGCGAAAACATGATGGCGAGAACGACAAGTCCGGCACTCAGTACGAAGGCCAGCAGCTTTTCTAGCGGGCCGCGGGCTTGTCGGCTGCTGTGAGCGGAATAACGGGATTTTTGCTGGTTCAATGACAAGTCGTCCTCGGCATTGGTATTGAAAGTCATGGGGCTTCTCGATGGGGGCGAATGTGGTGGCAGGGAGTGTCAAGCGTGCCCGACTTTTGATCGCTTGTCTGTGCGGCGCCTGTCGAAATTTGTGACCGTCCGTAAGCAAACCGGCGAATCTACGGGGCGAGCGTGACGGCCGTGCCGCTTACCGCGACCATCAGCATGCCATTCTTTTCACCGAGTACCTCATAGTCGATATCGATGCCGACGATGGCGTTGGCCCCCAGACGGCTGGCGGCTTCGGCCATTTCTGCGAAGGCGGTCTCGCGGGCGGCACGCAGGGTTTTTTCGTAGGCGCCGGCGCGGCCGCCGACGAAGTCGCGAACAGCGGCGAACATGTCCTTGAGAAAGTTGGCACCGATGATGGCTTCGCCGGTGACGACGCCGTGATATTCGCGAACGTTGTGGCCTTCGACGCCAGGGGTGGTGGTCATCAGCACGGGGCTTCCTTTTCGATAGTGTTGGCCCAATGCAGGGCCTCGGTCTGGACGGCGGTTTCGCTCACCAGAGTCCCTTAAAACGGCAGCTGGATGCCGGGCCAGACGGCATTCAGCGCTTGCCGAAATCCGTTCTGGATACGTTTGAGAGCGGCCGCATTGTCGGCTTCGAAGCGCAGGACGACGACGGGCGTGGTGTTCGACGGGCGGGCGAGACCAAAACCGTCGGCGTATTCGACCCGCAGGCCGTCGATGGTGATGATTTCCTCAGCGCCGGGGAACTGGCCTTCAGCTTTCAACTTGTCGATCAGCGTGAACGGCTCGCCTTCGGCCATCTTGATATTGAGTTCAGGGGTCGATGGCGAATTGGGCAGGCCGCGCAGAACCGCATTGCCATCCGCAGCTCGTGACAGGATTTCGAGTAGGCGGGCGCCGGTGTATAGGCCGTCGTCGAAACCGTACCAACGTTCCTTGAAGAAACAGTGGCCGCTCATCTCGCCGGCCAGCGGGGCGCCGGTTTCCTTGAGCTTGGCCTTGACCAGCGCGTGGCCGGTGTTCCACATCAGCGGTACGCCGCCATGCTGCTTGATCCACGGCGCCAGCAGGCGCGTGCACTTGACGTCGTAGATGATGGTGCCGCCCGGGACGCGCGCCAGCACGTCGGCGGCGAAGAGCATCAGCTGGCGGTCGGGAAAGATGATTTCGCCATCTTTGGTGACGACGCCGAGACGGTCGCCGTCGCCGTCGAAGGCAATGCCAATTTCGGCATCGGTTTCCTTGAGCGCCCGGATGACGTCGGCCAGGTTTTCCGGCTTCGACGGGTCCGGGTGATGGTTCGGGAAATTGCCATCGACCTCACAGAACAAGGGCACGATCTCACAGCCCAGGCGCTTGAACAGTTCGGGGGCGATCGCGCCGGCGACGCCGTTGCCGCAATCCATGACGATCTTCAGCGGGCGAGCCAGTTTGACGTCGCCGACGATGCGCTCGACGTAGGCGTCAAGGACATCGGCGCTGCGGCGTTGGCCCTGGCCGTATTTCAGGTCGTCGGCCTCGATACGTTTCTTCAGGTTCTGGATCGCGTCGAGGGCCAGCGTCGTGCCGCCGATCACCATCTTCAGACCGTTGTAGTCCGGCGGGTTGTGGCTGCCGGTGACCGAGACGCAGGAATGGCAGCCCAGTTCGTAGGCGGCGAAATAGGTGACCGGGGTCGGCACGCAGCCGATGTCGATGGCGTCGATGCCGGCGGCGCAGATGCCGTCCATCAACGCCCCGGCCAGTTCCGGGCCGGAAAGGCGGCCGTCGCGGCCGACGGCGATCGCCGTCTGACCCTGCTCGATGGCCAGTGAGCCGAGGGCATGGCCGATCTGGCGGACGACGGCGGCGGTCAGCGACTTGTTGACGATGCCCCGGATGTCGTAGGCCTTGAAGATTTCAGCTGGGAGTTGGCTCATGCTTGGCCTTTATGACGTTTCGAAAAGAAAGAAGTGTAGGAGCCTTTGCGGTAGCCAGTCCAGATGTCCCGGAAAGGCACCGCTGACGAAGCCGACGTGACCGCCTCCGGCAGGCTGTTCGAGGCGGACCCGGGGGGCGACGTCAGCCATGGTTGGCAGGTAGGCGGCGGGCAGGAAGGGATCGTTTTTCGGGTTGACGGCAAGGGTCGGCACGGCAATCGATTTGAGCCACGGCTTGGCCGAGGCCCGCTGCCAGTAGTCGTCAGCGCCGGCAAAGCCGTGGACCGGGGCGGTGACGGCATCGTCGAACTGGTAGAGGTTGATCGCCTGCTGCATCCGGGTCGCGTCGAAAAGACCGGGGAACTGGCGCAGACGGGCAGCCGAGATGGCTTTCAGGGTATTGAGAAAATGTCGCGTGTAGACGCGATTGAACCCGCGGGCCAGATGGTGACCACAGGCGGCGAGGTCGACCGGAGCGCACATCGCGACGACGCCGGTGACCAGTTCGGCGGCCGCCGGGCCGCGTTCGCCGGCCCATTTGAGCAGGGCATTGCCGCCGAGCGAGACGCCGGCGGCATGCAACTGGCGGCCACCGTTGGCGGCGTGCAGGCGGCGCAGGATCCAGTCGATTTCTTCCGAGTCGCCGGAGTGGTAGGCGCGCGGGCGGCGATTCAGTTCGCCGGAACAGCCGCGAAAGTGTGGCAGGGCCAGCCGCCAACCGGCTTTCTTGCAGGCGTGGGCGGTCGAGATGGCGTAATGGCTGTGGGCGCTGCCTTCGAGGCCGTGAAACAGGACCAGCAAGGGAGCGTTGGTCGGGCCGTCGAGGTGGTCGACGTCGATGAAGTCGCCATCCGGGGTGGTCCAGCGCTCGCGCCGCAATTGGAGCGGCTGAGGTTTGATTAGCAACGGCCAGATGGTCTGGGCGTGGCCACCGGGCAACCAGGCCGGGGCGCGGTAGGGTTTCAATGCAGCGTGTGGGGAACCGAGTCGACCATCGCCTGATGGCTGTCGTCGGCGGCCGAGGCGTGGCGGCTGACCAGGCGCCAGCCATGGGCGCCGCGCGCATAGACGTGGGTCACATGCAGCGGGCCGTGCGGGCTGGGGTCGTCGCCGACGAAGAGCACTTCGGTCAGGTGATGGATGGCCAGCACCGAGCCCTGCCAGTGAGCGACCTGCTCGGGCTGGACGCGAATCTTGGCTGTGGCGAAAATGTTGCGCCAGCTTTCGCGGATCGGCACGATGCCGGTCAGCCGAACGCCGGTTGGATGGACGCACAGCGTTTCCTCGTCGTCGGCCCAGATCTGGATCAGCAGATCGGCATCGCCTTTGACGATGGCGTCGTAGAAGGCATGTTCGACTTCTTCAGGCGAGGCAAAGTTGTTGGCTTGGCTCATGCTGCGATTCTTTTCAGGGAGGCTGCCAGAACCTGCTCGGGCGACAGCTTGTTCAGGCAGTCGAAGTGGCCGAGCGGGCATTCGCGCTTGAAGCAGGGGCTGCAATCAAGATTGAGACTGAGGATGTCGGCCTGGTCGGAGAGCGGCGGAGTGAAACCGGGCGACGAGGAACCGTAAAGGGTAACCAGAGGGCGGTCGAGCGCGGCGGCGACATGCATCAGGCCGGAGTCGTTGCAGACCACCAGGTCGGTCAGGGCCAGCAGGTCGACGGCCTGGGCTAGCGAGGTGGTGCCGCACAGGTTGTGGCAGAGGCCGGGAGCCAGTTGCGAGATTTCTTCGGCGACGGCGTGGTCCTTGGCGGAGCCGAAGAGCCAGATGGCGTAGCCGTCGGCAGCCAGTTTTCTGGCCAAGGCGGCGAAATGGGCAGCCGGCCAGCGTTTGGCCGGACCGTATTCGGCACCGGGGCAGAAGGCGACGATGCGGGCTGGGCGTTCAAGATCGAGTTCGTCCAGGGTTTTTTGCTGGTCGGCTGCCGTCGAGCGGATTTTCGGGTAGGCGATCGGCTTGGGCAACGCAGCGCCGGGAGCTTCGGCCAATTGCGCAAAACGCTCGACCATCAAGGGCAGGGCCGCCTTGTCGAGGCGGTGGCGAACGTTGATCAGGCCGTAACGGGATTCGCCGATGAAACCGATGCGTTGCGGAATGCCGGCCAGGAAGGGCGTCAGCGCTGATTTCAGCGAATTGGGCAGGACATAGACGGCGTCGTAGCCGCCTTCTGCCAACTGCCGGGCCAAGCGCCAGCGGGCCTTCAGCGACAGCTGGCCGTGGCCGAACGGGCTGTCGATGACCTCGCCGATCTCGGCCATCCGGTGCAGAACCGGGGCCACCCAGCGCGGCGCGAGGGCATCAAGCTGCAACCCGGGATATTTGGCGTGCAGCCGTGCGAACAACGGCTGCGCCATGATGGTGTCACCGATCCAGGAGGGGGCGACGATCAGGGCTCTCTTCATGCGAAAGCGGCGGGCTTCTGGCCCGCCGCCCGAGACTTAGTGATGGCCCTTGGGCGCTTCGCCCTTGAAGACGTACTTGGCACTGCAGTACGGGCAGGTGACCTCGCCCGTCTTCAGCACGTCAAGGAAGACGCGCGGATGCTGGGCCCAGAGTTCGGCGCCCGGTTGCGGGCAATGCAAGGGCAGGTCGTGGGCGGTGACTTCAATGGTCTTGTTGTCGGACATCGTGTTTTCCCTGAGCTTCTTAGATGTAGGCCAGCCAGTTGTCGTGCTGGGTCGAGCGGCCATAGACCACATCGAAATACTTGGCCTGGATCTGCGCGGTGATCGGGCCGCGGCGGCCGATGCCGATCTGGCGGCCGTCGAGTTCGCGGATCGGGGTGACTTCGGCGGCGGTGCCGGTGAAGAAGGCCTCGTCGCAGGTATAAACCTCGTCGCGGGTGATGCGCTTTTCCTGAACGGAAAGGCCCAGTTCCTCGGCAATCTGCAGCACCGTGGCGCGGGTGATGCCTTCCAGGCAGGAGGTCAGGTCCGGCGTGTACAGCTTGCCCTTCTTGACGATGAAGAGGTTCTCGCCAGCGCCTTCGGCGACGTAGCCTTCGGGGTCCAGCAACATGGCTTCGTCGTAACCTTCGTTGGTCACTTCGTTATTGGCCAGAATTGAATTGATGTAGTGGCCGGACGCCTTGGCGCGCACCATGGAAATATTCACATGGTGGCGGGTGTAGCTCGAGACCTTGACGCGGATGCCGCGCTCCATGCCTTCCTCGCCGAGGTAGGCACCCCAGGGCCAGGCGGCGATGGCGACATGGACCTGGGCACCCTTCGGGGAAACGCCCATCTTTTCCGAGCCGTAGAAGGCGATCGGGCGCAGGTAGCCGGATTCGAGCTTGTTGGCGCGCAGCACTTCCTTGTGTGCTTCGTTGATGGTCGCCTTGTCGTAAGGCATGGCCATCTGGAAGATGTGGGCGGAGTTGAACAGGCGGTCGGTGTGGTCTTCCAGGCGGAAGATGGCGGTGCCACGCTCGGTCTTGTAGGCACGGACGCCCTCGAAGACACTCATGCCGTAGTGCAGGGAATGGGTGAGGACGTGGGTGGTCGCCTCGCGCCAGGGCACAAGCTTGCCATCCTGCCAAATAAAGCCGTCGCGGTCCGACATGGACATGGTCATTTCTCCGTGTTGCGCGTATCAAAGCGCACAATTCTAGCCGAATTCAGACGTTAAAATAACGCTTTTGCCGATTGAGCCTTGCCATGATCTGGAAACCCCATGTGACCGTAGCCGCTGTTGTCCAGCGTGACGGCAAATTTTTGCTGGTCGAGGAAGAGACCGATGCCGGCCTCGCTTTCAACCAGCCGGCCGGGCATCTCGAAGAAGGCGAAGCGCTGATCGACGCGGTCGTCCGCGAGGCGCTGGAAGAAACCGCCTATCACTTCAAGCCGACGCATCTGATCGGGATTTACAACTGGAAGCATCCGGCCAAGGATGTGACCTACCTGCGCTTTGCTTTTGGTGGTGAGTTGCGCGGCTACGAGGCCGAGCGCAAGCTCGACGATGGCATCATCGCCGCCCGCTGGCTGACCCTGGATGAGGTCAAGGCCACCCAGGCGCGCCATCGCAGCCCATTGATCCTGCGTTGCATCGAGGATCTGATTGCCGGCAAATCCTACCCGCTCGACCTGCTGGTGCATTACGCTTGATGCGGCACTGGCTGGCGGCTGTGCTTGTTCTGCTGGCGGGCAATGCCCCGGCGGATGAGACGGTCAGCCTGTGCTATGGCTATGGTTGCCAGTCCTTTGCCGAGGTGCGCTATAGCGAGGTACATCTGGCAACTGCGGCTTATCTGCTTAATGCTGCGGCGGATGCCGGTGAAGAGCGGGAAATCCTCGCCCAGGTTATCGGGAAAATGTATGGTTGGGCTGGTCAGCAGTCGGATATCCATAGTGACCGCGGTGGCAATTTTGCCGACGGCAACGAGCCCGGCAAGATGGATTGCATTGATCACGCGACGTCGACGACACGCTTGTTGCGCGTGCTCGAGGCGCAGGGTGCCCTCCGCTTCCACCGTGTGCTGGAGCCGGATGTCCGGCACTGGGGCTATGTGTTTCCCGCGCACTACTCGGCGGTGATTGAAGAAGGACGCGATGACGAAGCCCGGCGCTTCGCCGTCGATAGCTGGTTTGTCGATAATGGAGAGCCGGCGGTGATTTTGCCGCTGGCTGACTGGAAGAAGGGGGCTGGGCCCGATGTCTGAAAAAACTGTGGTGGTCGGCTTGTCCGGCGGTGTCGATTCCTCCGTCGCAGCGTTGTTGCTGAAGCGCCAGGGCTGGAAGGTGATCGGCCTGTTCATGAAGAACTGGGAAGACGACGATACCGAGGAGTATTGCTCCTCGCGCCAGGACCTGATCGATGTCATGAGCGTCGCCGACCGCATCGGCATCGACGTCGAGGTGGTTAATTTCGCGGCCGAATACCGCGAGCGGGTGTTTGCCGAATTCCTGCGCGAATACCAGGCCGGGCGGACGCCGAATCCGGACATCCTGTGCAATTCCGAGATCAAGTTCAAGGCCTTCCTCGATCACGCCCTGCAACTCGGTGCCGACAAGATCGCCACCGGCCACTATGCCGGCGTCCGTGAGTTCAATGGCGAATTCCAGTTGCTGAAGGCCGAAGACGGCACCAAGGACCAGAGTTACTTCCTCTATCGGCTGAACCAGTCGCAGTTGTCGAAGACGCTGTTCCCGCTGGCCGATCTCTACAAGCGCGAGGTGCGCAAGATCGCCGAGGCCGAAGGCCTGCATGTGGCGACCAAGAAGGATTCGACCGGCATCTGCTTTATCGGCGAGCGCCCGTTCAAGGACTTCCTGGCCCGTTATCTGCCGCCGAAGAAGGGCGAAATCCGCCGTCTCGACGACGGCAAGCTCATGGGCGAGCACGACGGTCTGATGTTCCATACCATCGGCCAGCGCAAGGGGCTGCATATCGGGGGCATCAAGGAAAAGGGCGTGCCCGGTGGCGGTGATCACGACGCCTGGTTCGTCGCCGGCAAGGACATGGCGAAGAATGTGCTCTACGTCGTGCAGGGGCACGACCATCCGGCGCTGCAGCGAAATGACCTAGTGGCCGAGCAACTGTCCTGGGTCTCGGGCCGCGCGCCGCACCCGCACTGGGTTTATACCGCCAAGCCGCGCTATCGGACATCCGATCAGCCCTGCGAAGTCGAGCGGGTCGATGGCGACAGTTGCGCGATCAATTTCGCGGAAGCGCAGTGGGCATTGACCCCCGGGCAGTCGGTGGTGCTCTACGAAAGCCGGGTTTGCCTCGGCGGCGGGGTCATCCGCTAGGCGCAGTCAGCTATCGCTGCACCGCATCTCCGATTTTTCGATGACGGTGCAAAAGGCGTGGAGAAGGTCGGGGTCGTGCTTGATCCCTTCTTCGCTGGACAGGATATCCATTACGGCTTGGTGCCGACGCGCCTTATGGTAGGGGCGGCTGGCCGCCATTGCATCGTAGTTGTCAGTCAGTGAGATGATCCTTGAAAGCAACGGGATATCGTTGTTTTTGAGTTGGTCCGGATAACCCGAACCATCAAAGTTTTCATGATGATGGCGAACGATGCGGCCGAGCTCTGCTGAGTGCTCGGCGCCAATCGCCAAGATGATGCGTTCGCCGATCAGGGTGTGCTGTTTCATGCATTCCCATTCCTCGCGCTCAAAGGGCGCCGGCTTGCGCAACACATTGTCCGGAATGCCGATCTTGCCGATGTCGTGGAATTGCGCACCCAGAGTCAGCAACTCGATTTCCGCGGTCGATAGCTCGATATGCCGACCCAGTTCTTCGGCAAGCTGAACCACGCGTTCGCAATGAACGCGGGTGTGGGTGTCCCGTTCGCCAAGTGCGACAGTCAAGGATCGAGCGACACTCTCCATGGAAACTCCCTTTGATCTGGGCATTAAATCACCTGAATCCAGCCTCTGAGGCATAGACAGCCGAATCTGGCGGCGGGTTCATTCCGCACGGTACAAAAAGAAGGGGTGCCCAAAGGCACCCCCGAGATCTGGCGGCATTGGCCTTGCTCAGTCTTTCGGTACGGTATCGGCGAACGAGGAGCGTTGCATCAGCTTCGCGTAGAGCTTGGCCAGGTTGGGGTGACTTTCCTGCCAGTTGATGTCGGCAAAGCGGAAACAGAGATAACCCAGCGCCGTGCCGGTAGCGATATCGGCCATCGAGATGTGGGTGCCCATGCAGAAGGTCTTTTCGCCCAGTTCCTCAGCCATGAATTCCAGGCTGCGCATGATCTTGCCGCGCTGACGCTCGATCCAGTCGTCGCTCCTCTGTGCCTTCGGGCGCTTGGCTTCGAGGAAGGCGGAGGCGGCGGCGTCGCAGATGCCGTCGGCCAGTGCCTCCCAGCGCTTGACCTCGGTCCGCTCGCGGTTGGGGGCGGGGAAGAGCTTGCTGTTCGGGGTGACGTTGTCGATGTATTCGACGATCACGCGGGAATCGAAGAGCGGGGTTTCGTCATCGAGCACCAGGACGGGGATTTTCCCGAGCGGATTGATCTCGGGCACCTTGCTGTCTTCAAACCATGGTGAATCGATTACGAACTCGTATTCGATCTTTTTCTCGGCCAGCACGATGCGCACTTTGCGCGCAAACGGACTGGTGTGGGAGCCGATCAGCTTCATCGCATGCACTCTGATTTGGGGAGTTGAATTATAGCGTATGGCGCTGAGGTTCGCCGGGCAGGTAAAATTGCGGGCTTACCGAAAAGGATGTTTTCCATGACCTTCAATCCCTTGACTGCCCTTTCTCCGCTCGATGGCCGCTACGCCGGCAAGGTCGATGCCCTGCGCGAACATTTCTCCGAGTTCGGCCTGATCAAAAACCGCCTCAAGGTCGAGATCGAGTGGCTGAAGGCGCTGGCCGCCGAGCCGCATTTCACGGAAATCGCCCCGTTCTCGCCGGCCACCGTCGCTGAACTGGATGCGCTGGTCGCCAACTTCAGCGTCGAACAGGCCGCCGAAGTGAAGGCCGAAGAAGCCGTCACCAACCACGACGTCAAGGCGCTGGAGTACTGGATCAAGAAGAACACCAAGGGCAATGCCGAAGTCGTCAAGGTCGGCGAATTCATTCACTTCGCCTGTACGTCCGAAGACATTAACAACCTGTCGCATGCGCTGATGTGCCAGGGCGCCCGCCAGCAGGCCATGCTGCCGATGCTCGACAAGGTCGTCGCCAAACTCACCGAACTGGCCCACGCCTACGCCGACGTGCCGATGATGAGCCGCACCCACGGCCAGCCGGCCACCCCGTCGACGATGGGCAAGGAAATGGCCAACGTCGCCTACCGCCTGCAGCGCGCCCGCGCCCGCATCGCCCAGGTCGAGCTACTCGGCAAGATCAACGGCGCGGTCGGCAACTACAACGCCCACCTCGCCGCCTACCCCGGCTACGACTGGGAAGGTTTCGCCAAGCGCTTCGTCGAATCGCTCGGCCTGACCTTCAACCCCTACACCATCCAGATCGAGCCGCACGATGCGCTGGCCGAACTGTTCGATGCCTTCGCCCGCGCCAACAGCATCCTGGTCGATCTCGACCGCGACATCTGGGGCTACATCTCCCTCGGCTTCTTCAAGCAGAAGGTCAAGGCCGGCGAAATCGGTTCCTCGACCATGCCGCACAAGGTCAATCCGATCGACTTCGAAAACTCCGAAGGTAACTTCGGTCTGGCCAACGCGATGCTCAAGTTCCTCGCCGAGAAGCTGCCGGTTTCCCGCTGGCAGCGCGACCTGACTGATTCCACGGTGCTCCGCAACATGGGCGTCGGCCTCGGCTACGCACTGCTCGGCTACGACTCGCTGTTGAAGGGCCTGGGCAAGCTGGAAATCAATACCGACCTCATGAAGGCCGATCTCGACGCCAACTGGGAACTGCTCGCCGAACCGATCCAGACCGTGATGCGTCGCTACGCCGTGCCCAATGCCTATGAAAAGCTCAAGGAGCTGACCCGCGGCACCCGCGTCTCGCGCGACGGCATGCAGGCTTTCGTGTCGACACTGGAAATCCCGGACGCCGCCAAGGCCGAGCTGCTGAAGCTGACGCCCTGGGATTACACCGGCAAGGCCGCCGAACTGGCCAAGCGCATCTGACGCCATGAAATGCAGCAAGTGCGGGCAGGAAGTGCCGGCGGACGCCATCTACTGTCCGCACTGCACTGGTGATGGCAAGACCACGGATCGCGAACTGATTCGCGGCGGTATCGCGGGCGGCTTGAAAGGCCTCTTTCTCGGCCTGCTGCCCATGGTCTGGATGCTCTCCCACTATGGCGCCGAGCGCGGCATCAAGGCGATCGCCTTCGCCGTGCCGGTCGCTACCTTCACCACCGGGCTGATCATCGGCTTGGTCAAAGCCAAACGAAACTGGAAATAAATGTCTTTTGCCGAAAACCTGAAAAAGTTGCCGGGGATTTCCCATCTGGCCGCCATCAACCTGCTCGATGCCGAGGGCAATGTCGTCGCCAGCATCGAGAACAAGCAGGGTAGCCAGGGGTCGCTGGCAGTGTACAACCACCTGGCCCAGACTTATGGTTCGATCAATGGCGAAGCGGCCAGGAAAGGCCTGGAAATCTTCGCCGAGCATACCGACGATGCACGCCTGCACGCCGGCAAACACCCGAATATCGACCGCCTGATCGCCGTCGAAGCGGGCCAGCCGGCACTGCGCGTCAAGCACGTCTTCGCGATCTGATCGACGGGCGGGAAACGCAAGGCCCTGGGTGACCTACGTCACTTTCCGCATGGGGCCGGAGGCGTAGAGTGTTCCAACTTGGGAGATGATGATTGTCGTTGTCTCCCATTTCTTTGGAATAATTCACGGCGCTGATGCGTATACCCTGCTGCAGATGTTCGCAGATGTGTTTCCAACCTGATACGGAGAATCAACAATGAAAATGAAACTCGCCCTTGCCCTGCTTTCGATCACCCTGGTCGGTACTGCCGCCGCTGCCGAAATCAAGCCGGAAGACGCCATCAAGTTCCGCCAGTCCGGATATACCTTCATGGCCTGGAACATGGGCCGCATCAAGGCAAACCTCGAAGGTACCTACAACAAGGACGAGGTGATCAAGGCCGCCAACGCCATCCAGGCCGTCGCCGGTTCCGGCATGGGCGCGCTCTACCTGCCGGGCACCGACAAGGGCAAGGGCTGGGAAGACACCCGCGTCAAGCCGGAACTGTTTACCAACAAGGAAGGTGTCGGCAAGGTTGCCGGGACCTTCGTCAAGGAAGCCAACGAAATGGCCAAGGTTGCCGCGACCGGCGATGCCGCCGCCGCCAAGGAGCAGTTCGGCAAGCTGAGCGCTTCCTGCAAGGGTTGCCACGACGATTTCAAAATCAAGAAATAACTACCTATTTCGGGATAAAACAGGCACCCTCGGGTGCCTGTTTTTCGTTGGTCATCGACAAGGATATTCATGAAGCGCAAACAGATCCGCCTTTGGGACCTACCTACCCGCCTGTTTCACTGGCTGCTCGCGCTGGGCGTGATCGGGGCGATCGTCAGCGGCCAGATCGGCGGTAACCTGCTGGAATGGCATGGGCGGATCGGCCTGCTGATCATCGGGCTGATTGTCTTCCGTCTGGTTTGGGGGCTCCTGGGGTCGACCTATGCCCGATTCGGCCATTTCTTCCCGACCGCCGCCAAAGTCAAAGCCTATTTGAAAGGTGAGTGGAAAGGCCCGGGCCATAACCCGCTCGGCGCGCTTTCGGTATTCGGACTGCTCGGCCTGATTGCCGTGCAGGCGCTCAGCGGCCTGTTTGCCAACGACGATATCGCCTTCGTCGGGCCGCTCTTCGATCTGGTCGACAAAAATTTGAGCAACCGCCTGACCGGCCTCCATCATTTCGCCGCCAATCTGCTGTTCGCGCTGATCGGCCTGCATCTGGTGGCGATTGCCTACTATGTTCATGTCAAGAAAGACAATCTGCTCAAGCCCATGCTGACCGGCTGGAAAGAGACCGAGCACGGCGAGCACGCCCGGGGTGGTGGTCTGCTTGCCCTGGTCTTGTCACTGGCGCTGGCCTGTGGCGCTGTGTACGGCGCCAGCGGCATCTGGCTGCCGGAGCCGCCTCCGCCGGCGCCGGCGGCTGAAACGCCCAGCTGGTGATCGCGGGCGGGCGAGTCCGGGAACAGGCAAAGAAAAAGCCGCCAGTTGGCGGCTTTTTCATGGTCGGTAGCCGATGGATCAGACGACGGCGCCTTCTTCGTTGGCCCCTTCGATGACCTTCTTCGGCTTGGCGAATTGCTCGCGCGAAACGCCCAGCCACATGACCAGCGGGCTGGCGACCAGCACCGAGGAGTAGATGCCGAAGCAGATGCCAATGGTCAGTGCCAGCGAGAAGTAATAGAGCGTCTCGCCGCCGAAGATCAGCATCGAGAGCACCATCAGCTGCGTGCTGCCGTGGGTGATGATGGTCCGGCTGATCGTGCTGGTGATGGCGTGGTCGAGGACCTGCGGCGTGGTCAGGCCGCGCACCTTCTTGAAGGTTTCGCGTACGCGGTCGAAGACGACGACCGATTCATTGACCGAGTAGCCGAGCACGGCGAGCACCGCGGCCAGCACCGAGAGCGAGAATTCCCACTGGAAGAAGGCGAAGAAGCCGAGGATGATGATCACGTCGTGCAGGTTGGCGATGATCGCCGAGACCGAGAAGCGCCACTCGAAGCGGAAGGCGAGGTAGATCATGATGCCGATGATGACGACCAGCAGGGCCATCGCCCCGTTCTCGGCGAGTTCCTTGCCGACCTGCGGGCCGACGAACTCGACGCGCCGCAACTGGGCGCCCGGGGCGTCGGCTTCCAGCGACTTCATCACCGCTTCGCCGAGCTGAGCAGTGTTCTGGTCGCCCTTGAGCGGCAGGCGGATCATCACGTCCTGCGAGGAACCGAAGTTCTGCACCGAATAGTCGGTAAAGCCCGACTTGCCGAGCGAGCCGCGGATCTTCTCGAGGTCGGCTGCTTGTGTGTAGGCGACCTCGATCAGCGTGCCGCCGGTGAATTCGACCGACAGGTGCAGGCCCTTGCTGAAGAGAAACACCACGGCCAGCAGGAAAGTCAGCAGCGAAATGATGTTGAACTTCAGCGCATGGCGCATGAAGGGAATGTCTTTGTGGATGCGGAAAAATTCCATGGTCGCTATTCCTTATTTCTGAGCGCTGGTAGCGGCGATGCCGGGCTTCCAGATCTGGCCGATGGCGACCTTGGCCAGCTTTTTCTTGCGGCCGTAGATCAGGTTGACCAGGGCGCGCGAGACGACGACTGAAGAGAAGATCGAGGTCAGAATGCCCAGGCAATGGACCACTGCGAAGCCGCGCACCGGGCCAGAGCCGAAGATGAGCAGGGCAAGGCCGGCAATCAGGGTGGTGATGTTGGAGTCGAGAATGGTCCCGAAGGCCCGTTCGTAACCCTCCGAAATCGCCGCCTGCGGAGGCATACCGGCCCGCAGTTCCTCGCGGATGCGCTCATTGATTAGCACGTTGGCATCGATCGCCATACCTAGGGTCAGGGCGATAGCGGCAATGCCTGGCAGGGTCAGCGTCGCTTGCAGCATCGAGAGCAGGGCGATCAGGAAGAGCAGGTTGGAGGCCAGGGCAAGCACCGAGACGACACCGAATATCTGGTAATAGAGGATCATGAACACTGCGATCGCGGCAAAGCCCCACATCGTCGAGTGGAAACCCTTCTTGATGTTGTCGGCGCCGAGGCTGGGGCCGATGGTCCGCTCTTCGATGATGTCCATCGGTGCGGCCAGCGAGCCGGCGCGCAGCAGCAGCGCGGTATCGTTGGCTTCGGTGGTGGTCATGCGGCCGGAAATCTGCACGCGGCCGCCGGCGATCTCGGTCCGGATGACCGGTGCGGTGACGACTTCGCCCTTGCCCTTTTCGATCAACAGGATGGCCATCCGCTTGTTGACGTTCTCGCGGGTGACATCCTTGAAGATGCGGGCGCCAGCCGAGTCCAGCGTCAGGTGCACGGCCGGTTCCTGGGTCTGGTTGTCGAAGCCGGGCTGGGCGTCGGTCAAGCGGTCGCCGGTCAGCACGACCTGCTTCTTGACCAGCAGCGGCTGGCCGCCGCGCTCGTTGTAGACCTCGGTGCCGAACGGCGGGTTGCCGGCCAGCGCCGCTTCCAGCGAACCAGCGGAGTCATCCACCATGCGAATCTCCAGGGTCGCGGTACGGCCCAGGATGTCCTTGGCCTTGGCCGTGTCCTGCACGCCTGGCAACTGAACGACGATGCGGTCGGCGCCTTGCTGCTGGATCACCGGTTCGGCGACGCCGAGTTCGTTGATCCGGTTGTGCAGGGTCGTGATGTTCTGCTTCAGGGCGAATTCGCCGATCTTTTTCTGGGCTTCTGGCTTCAGCGTGGCGACCAGGCGCAGGTCGCTGGCGTCACCCTGTTCGACCAGCAGCAGGTCGGGCTGGCTGTCGGCAATGGCGTTCTTGGCCTTGTCGCGAGTTTCGAGTTCACGGAAGCGGATGACCAGGCGGTCGCCTTCGCGATTGATGCCGCTGTGGCGCAGGTTCTTGTCGCGCAGCACGGTACGCAGGTCACCCGAAGTCGAGTCGAGGCGCTTGGTCAGCGCGCCTTTCATGTCGACCTGGAGCAGGAAGTGCACGCCGCCGCGCAGGTCGAGGCCGAGATACATCGGCAAGGCATGCAGCGAAGTCAGCCATTGTGGCGAGGCAGTCAGCAGGTTGAGGGCGACGACGTATTGCGGGTCGGCGGCATCTGGATTGAAGGTCTTCTCCAGGACGTCCTTGGCCTTCAACTGGGTATCGGTATCCTTCAGGCGGACCTTGACGCCGACGTTGTCGAGCTGGATGCCGTCGTGCGTGATGCCGGCGGTCTTCAGGGAGTCTTCGACGCGGGCCTTGGCCTTGTCGTCGACCTTGATCGTCGCTTTTGCGCTGGAAACCTGCACCGCCGGCGACTCGCCGAAGAAATTGGGCAGGGTGTAGACGAAGCCCAGCACCAGCGCGAGCGCGACGATGATGTACTTCCAGAGGGGGTAGCGATTCATAGTGGCTTTAAAGCTAAAAAGGCGGCCAGCGGCCGCCTTCTGGGGTGATTACAGCGACTTCAGCGTGCCCTTGGGCAGAACCAGGCCGATCGACGGCTTCTGCACGACGACTTCGGTACCTTCGGCGATCTCGACGGTGACATAGCTGTCGCCGACCTTGACGACCTTGCCGACCAGACCGCCGCCAGTGACGACTTCATCGCCCTTGGCCAGCGCGGCGATCAGCGCCTTGTGTTCCTTGGCCTTCTTCATTTGCGGGCGAATCATCAGGAACCAGAGCACGACGAACATCAGGATCATCGGCAGCAGCTGCATGAAGCCGCCCGTGGGGTCGGCGGCGCCGGCGGTTTGGGCGTGGGCAAGACTAATCATCGGAAAAACTCCTGAATGCGAAAAAACAAAACGTGGATTCTATCATCGGGCTGAAGAACGGTCCCGGGCAAAGGCGGCTGCCCAGTCGCTCAAGGTGCCGGCTTCGATGGCGGCGCGCATTTCAGCCATGATGACCTGGTAAAAATGCAGATTGTGGATGGTGTTCAGCATGCCGCCGAGGATTTCACCGTGGCGGAACAGGTGGTGCAGGTAGCTACGCGTGAACTGGGTGCAGGTATAACAGGTGCAGCTCGGGTCGAGCGGGCCGGTATCGGTCTTGTAGCGGGCATTCTTGATCTTGACGTCGCCGAAACGGGTAAACAGGTGGCCGTTGCGAGCATTCCGCGTCGGCATCACGCAGTCGAACATGTCGATGCCGGCCTGCACAGAGCGCACCAGGTCTTCCGGGGTACCGACGCCCATCAGGTAGCGCGGCTTGTGGGTCGGCATCTTGGGCGCGGTATGGGCCAGGATGCGAACCATGTCTTCCTTCGGCTCGCCGACCGAGAGGCCGCCGATCGCCATGCCGTCGAAACCGATGTCGTCCAGTCCGGCCAGCGACTCGTCGCGCAGGTCTTCGTACATGCCGCCCTGAACGATGCCGAACAGCGCATTGCGGTTTTCCAGCTTGTTGTGCTCGTCGCGCGAACGCTGCGCCCAGCGCATCGACAGGCGCATCGACTTCGCGGCTTCGTCGCGGGTGGCCGGGTAGGGGGTGCATTCGTCGAAAATCATCACGATGTCGGAATTCAGCACCTTCTGGATCTGCATCGAGATTTCCGGGGTCAGGAAGAGCTTGGCCCCATCGTGCGGCGACGAGAATTTGACGCCTTCCTCGGTGATCTTGCGCATGGCGCCCAGCGAGAAGACCTGGAAACCGCCGGAGTCGGTGAGGATCGGCTTCTGCCAGTTCATGAAATCGTGCAGGCCGTGATGCGCCTGGATCACCTCCAGCCCCGGCCGCAGCCAGAGGTGGAAGGTATTGCCGAGACAGATCTGGGCGCCGATCTCGTGCAGCGAAGCCGGCGTCATCGCCTTGACCGTGCCGTAGGTGCCGACCGGCATGAAGACGGGGCTCTGGACCTGGCCGTGGGCCAGGGTCAGCGTGCCGCGGCGGGCCGCGCCGTCGGTCTTGAGGAGTTCAAATTGCATCGGTTTTTTCCAGAAGCATGGCGTCGCCATAGCTGAAGAAGCGGTAGCGCTCGGCCACGGCGTGGGTATAGGCGGCACGGATGTTGGCGTAGCCCGCGAAGGCCGAAACCAGCATGAGCAGCGTCGATTTCGGCAGGTGGAAGTTGGTGATCAGCCGGTCGACGACCTGGAAGCGGTAGCCCGGGGTGATGAAGATGTCGGTCTCGGCGCCGCCGACGCGCACCGTGCCGTCCTCATTGCCGGCCGACTCCAGCGCGCGCAGGCTGGTCGTCCCGACGGCGATCACCCGGCCGCCGGCAGCCCGCGTAGCGGCGATGGCCTCGGCGGTGGCGGCGGGAATCTCGAAACGTTCGCTGTGCATGCGGTGATCGGCGATCTTCTCGACGCGCATCGGCCGGTAGGTGCCGGCCCCGACATGCAGGGTCAGGAAGGCGGTATTGACGCCCTGAGCCCGCAGCGTGGCCAGCATCGCCTCGTCGAAATGCAGGCCGGCGGTGGGCGCGGCGACGGCGCCCGGTTCGCGGGCATAGACCGTCTGGTAGCGGGTTTCGTCGGCGCCCTCGGCCGGGTGTTCGATGTAGGGCGGCAGCGGCAGCTTGCCGTAGGTTTCGGCGAGTTCCCAGAAATCGCCCGCTTCGACCAGTTCGAGCGCGAAGAAATCGCCGTCGGCGCCGGCCCGACCCGTCATTTTGACCGTGAAGGCATCGGCCAGGCGCAGCGTGCTGCCCGGCTTCGGTGCCTTGCTGGCGCGGATCTGGCAGATCGCATGCGTGGCATCGACGATGCGCTCGAGCATGATCTCGACCCGGCCGCCGCTGTCCTTGACCCCGAAAAAGCGCGCCTTGATGACGCGGGTGTCGTTGAAGACCAGCAGGTCACCAGCCTTGAGCAGCGTCGGCAGATCGGCGAATCGGCGGTCGGCCAGCTCGGCGCCGCAGACGTGCAGCAGCCGGCTACCGCTGCGTTCGGCGGCAGGGTGCTGAGCGATCAGCTCGGGCGGGAGTGGGAAGTCGAAGTCGTCGACGGTCAACGACATGGGCAGGAATCCATAGGTGATAAACAAAAACGGCCTTCCGTCAGGAAAGCCGTTTTGCAATTATTGGTGCCCCGGGCCGGACTCGAACCGGCACACCTTTCGGCGGCGGATTTTGAATCCGCTGCGTCTACCGATTCCGCCACCGGGGCAATCGGAGGGCGGATTATCCACGAATCACTTCTTCGGTTCAAGCGTATCGGCGCAAGGGAAGGATTTGGCCAGCGCGCCGGCGACCAGCATCGCCGTGCTGGCCGTGGGATTCGGGCCCTGGCGGTCGAGATGGGCGAGCACCGAACGCACCAGGCGGGGCGAGAGGTTGGCGTCGTCCTTGGGCAGGCAGAAGGCGTTCAGCCTGACCCCGACCTTCTCGGCCAGGTAGTCGCTGACCGCGTAACCGTCGGCAAAGCCCGCGACGTAGGCGATGCAGCGGGCGCTGCGGATCGAATGCAGTGGGTCGCTGCTCTTTTGCTGGTTGTAGAGCTCGTCGGCGGCCACGCAGTCGCCGCGCAACTCCGTGCTGCTGTAGGCATGGGCCTGGGTCGCGAAGAGGGCGGCGAGCAGCCAGAGAAATTTCATGATTTTTCGAACCAGTTGAGTTTTTCGTGCAGGCCGACGACGCTGCCGACGACGATCAGTGCTGGCGGCTTGATGCCGGATTCGGCCAGCCGGTGCGGCAGGCTCCCCAGCGTGGCGAGCAAGGTCTGCTGATCGGGCTGGGTGCCGTTGCGGACGACGGCGACCGGTGTCATCGAGGGCAGTCCGTGATTGATCATCTGGCGGCAGATTTCGCCGGCGGCGCCGATGCCCATGTAGAAGACGACGGTGTGATTGGGACGGGCCAGCGCCGGCCAGTCGAGATTGACCGTGCCGTCCTTGAGGTGGCCGGTAACGAAAGTGACGGCCTGGGCGTGGTCGCGATGGGTCAGCGGGAAGCCGGAGTAGGCGCCACAGCCGGCGGCGGCAGTGACGCCGGGGACGACTTCGAAGGGGATGCCGGAGGCGACCAGGGTTTCCAGTTCCTCGCCACCGCGCCCGAAGATGAAGGGGTCGCCACCTTTGAGGCGAACGACGGAGAGACCTTCCTGCGCCAGTTCGACCAGCAACTGGTTGATATCGCCCTGCGGCATGGTGTGCTTGGAAGCTTCCTTGCCGGCATAAATGCGGCGCGCTTCGGGCCGGGCCAGATCGATGATGCCCTTGCCGACCAGATGGTCGTAGACCAGGGCGTCGGCCTGTCCGATCAGGCGGGCGGCCTTGATTGTCAGCAGTTCCGGGTCGCCCGGGCCGGCTCCGACCAGCCAGACCTTGCCGCCTTCCAGTGTGTTCGCTTTGCTCATGCTTCTCCCCTTGGGCGGCCATCCTAATGCGGGAATCTGCGCCTGCCAACAGGTTTGGGTGGCCAATTGGCGACGCTAGTTCCAAGGAACTAGGTGGCTAGTCATTTGTAAATATAAGCCAATGAATCATAACGAATTTCAATTGGAAAAGATTGATGGGTATCAAGGATGTCGGCAAGGCCGAGGTTCAACCTCTCGGCAATCGCGTTGGGACTTGGGCGCGTGCTTTTTCGAACCAGGAGAGGAAACATGAATAAAACTGTAGTGGGGATGCTTGCAATGAGTGCCATGGCGGTCGCCATGGGTTCCGCCTTTGCCCAGGACGACGTCAAGACGGCGCCGACCCTGACGGCCCAGGAAAAAGAGCAGGCCAAGAAGATCTACTTCGAGCGCTGTGCCGGTTGTCACGGCGTGCTGCGCAAGGGCGCCACCGGTAAGAACCTCGAGCCGCACTGGTCGAAGAAGGACAAGGACGGCAACGTCACCGAGGGCGGCACGCTCAAGCTCGGCCAGAACCGTCTGGAAAAGATCATCGGCTACGGCACCGACGGTGGCATGGTCAATTTCGACGACATCCTGACCAAGGAAGAGTTGTCGCTGATGGCCAAGTACATCCAGAACACGCCGGATGTGCCGCCCGAGTACAGCTTCAAGGACACCATGGATTCGTGGAAGGTCATCGTGCCGGTCAAGGATCGTCCGACCAAGCAGATGAACAAGTACAACCTGAAGAACATGTTCTCGGTGACCCTGCGCGATACCGGCGAAGTGGCCCTGATCGACGGCGATACCAAGGAAATCCGCAGCATCGTCAAGACCGGCTACGCGGTTCACATTTCGCGCCTGTCCGCTTCCGGACGCTACGTTTACGTAATCGGCCGCGACGGCCGCCTGTCGCTGATCGACCTCTGGATGGAAAAGCCGGCGGTAGTTGCTGAAGTCAAGATCGGTTTCGATGCTCGCTCGGTCGATACCTCCAAGTTCAAGGGCTTCGAAGACAAGTATGCGGTGGCCGGCTCCTACTGGCCGCCCCAGTACGTGATCATGGATGGCGACACGCTGAAGCCGCGCAAGGTGGTCTCCACCCGCGGCATGACGGTGGATGGCGAATACCATCCGGAACCGCGCGTCGCTTCCATCGTGGCTTCCTTCATCAAGCCGGAATGGGTCATCAACATCAAGGAAACCGGTCAGATCCTGCTGGTCGATTACTCCGATATCGAAAACCTCAAGACGACCACCGTCGGTTCCGCCAAGTTCCTGCATGACGGCGGCTGGGATGCGTCCAAGCGCTACTTCCTGGTGGCGGCCAACGCTTCCAACAAGATCGCCGCGGTCGACACCAAGACCGGCAAGCTGGCCGCCCTGGTCGATGTCGCCAAACTGCCGCATCCGGGGCGTGGCGCCAACTTCACCCATCCGAAATTCGGTCCGGTGTGGACGACGGGTCACCTCGGGGCCGACGTGCTGACCCTGATCAGCACACCATCGGATGACAAGAAGAACGCCAAGTTCAAGGAGTACAACTGGAAGGTCGTGCAGGAAGTCAAGCACGTGCCGGGCAACCTCTTCGTCAAGACCCATCCGAAGTCCAAGAACCTGTGGGCCGACTCGCCGCAGAATCCGGACAAGGAACTGGCTGAATCGGTTGCCGTCTGGGATATGGCCGATCTGTCCAAGCCGAAGAAGGTCATCAACGTCGCCAAGGATTCCGGCCTGCCGGTGACCAAGGCTACCCGTCGTGCCGTGCATCCGGAATACAGTGCCGACGGCAAGGAAGTCTGGATCTCGCTGTGGGGCGGCAAGGCCGACCAGTCGGCGATCGTCGTCTATGACGATGCCACGCTCGCCCTGAAGAAGGTGATCACCGATCCGAAGATGATCACGCCGACCGGCAAGTTCAACGTCTACAACACGCAGCACGACATCTACTGATCCTGGATTGCAGTTCCGGAAGCAGTCAAGCAGACGGGGGCGCCAGCCTCCGTCTGGCATCACCTAGGAGATAAAACGTGAATCAGAAGCTCATTTCCTTCGCCGTGACCGGTGCCCTGCTGGCACTGGGCGCGACAGCGGCCGTCGCCGCACCCGACTGGAGCAAGGTGCCGAAGAAGGATATCCATGTCTTCCATCCCGGCGCGACGCCGATCGAGTGGGTGCAGGGCAAGGGCGAACACAGCGGTGCCAGCGGCCTGAAGAAGGGCGAAACCTGCGCCGGCTGCCACATCGAGGACGGCAAGCTGAGCCTCGACACCAAGCGTCTGGCCAGCAAGGAACTGGAACCCAAGGGTGCGCCAAAAACCGGCGCCTTCCCGGTCGGTGTCCAGGCCGCCTACGATGCCAGCAACCTCTACGTGCGCTTGACCTTCAAGGCACCGGCCGGCGGCTTCGACAAGTCGGACAAGGACAACGAAGTCAAGGCCACTCTGATGTTCCCCAACGACAAGGTGCCGCTGGGCGAGCAGGCCGGTTGCTGGGCGACCTGCCACAAGGATGTCCGCACCATGCCGGGTGCCGACGACAAGAAGACCAAGTACGCCACGCCGGGTGCGATGGACCTGATGCAGTGGAAGAGCAGCGGCAAGGTGGTCGACGGATCGGTCACCGACAAGCGCAACATGGAAGGCGGCAAGGCCGGAGCAACGGCCGAAGGCGCCAAGGCGGGCGACGTCTACACCGTAACCTTCACTCGCAAGCTGGCTGGCAATGCCACGCTGGCCGCCGGCAAGGCCGTGACCTTTGGGGTCGCCATCCATGCCGACAATGCCGGCGGACGCTTCCACCACGTCTCCTTCAACCAGACCATCGGCCTGGGGACGGATGGCGACGTCAAGGCCGTCAAGCAGTAAGGCCGCATCATGAAGCGTGCTGTCATCGCGTCTGGCGAATGGCGGCTCTGGAAAGCGGCGCCGGTGGTATTGGCGCTCTTTTCATTCGCGGCCCCGGCACAGGAAACGAGCGAGGTGCGCATCGAGGCCTACCAGTTCCGGCCGCCGGAAGTCCGCGTCCGCGCCGGCGAGAGCGTGCGCTGGAGCAACCACGAAAAGCGGACTAGTCACTCGGTAGTCTTCCCGGCCGAAGGCGGACTGGAGTCGGAACGCCTGTTTCCCGATGAAAGCTGGACGCGTCGTTTCGAAAAGGCCGGACGTTACGAATACCACTGCGGCCCGCACCCGGAAATGAAAGGGGTAATCCTTGTCGAGTAGGCTGCTGCTTGCCCTTCTTTTGATGTCGTCCACTGCTCTGGCTGCCGAACCCGATGCCGCGCGGCAACAGGAACTGGTGCGTCTGGTCCGCCAGGATTGCGGCTCCTGCCACGGCATGACCCTGCAGGGCGGCCTCGGCCCGGCCCTGCTGCCGGCCAATCTGCGCGACAAGCCGGCCGAGGGGCTGATGGCGACCATCGTCTACGGCCGCCCGGGAACGCCGATGCCGCCTTGGCAGCAGTTCATCTCGGAAGCAGAGGCGAGCTGGATTGTCGAAAAACTGATGACCGAATTCCCCAAGTGAGGCTGCCATGCGTCTGCTCCTGAGTTTCCTGCTGGTCCTGCTGCTCAACGCCTGCGCCGCGCCGCAACTGCGCGGCACCGGCGATCTCGGGCTGATCATCGAGCGCGCCAGCGGCCACGTGACGCTGGTCAATACCACTGCGCGCCAGTCCTATGCCCGGATCGAAGGCCTGGGCGACCTCTCGCACGCCTCCGCCGTCTATTCACGGGATGGCCGCTACGCCTTCGTCTTCGGCCGCGACGGCGGGCTGACCAAGATCGATCTGCTGGAAGCGAAGATCGTCAAGCGCGTCATGCAGTCGGGCAACGCCATCGGCGGCTCGATCTCGCAGGACGGGCGCATCGTTGTCGCCCAGAACTACACGCCGGGCGGCATCAAGGCTTTCGATGCCGAGACGCTGGAACTGCTGTCCGAAGTGCCGGCCGAATACGCGCCCGGCAAGTTCTCCAAGGTCGTCGGGCTGGCCGACGTACCGGGCAACAAGTTCGCCTACGCGCTGTTCGACGGCGGCGAAATCTGGGTCAGCGATTTCAGCAATCCGCGGCAGCCGAAGACGCAGCGCTACCCCGCCGGCCTCCAGCCCTACGATGGTCTGGTGACGCCGGACGGCCGCTATTTCCTGGCCGGCCTGTTCGGCGAGGATGGCGTGGCGATGCTCGATCTCTGGCAGCCGGAGAAGGGCGCCCGCAAAATTCTCGAAAACTATGGCCGCGGCGAGCAGAAGCTGCCGGTCTTCAAGATGCCCCACCTGCGCGGCTGGTCGGTGGCCCAGGGCAAGGCCTATCTGCCGGCGATCGGCCGCCACGAGGTGCTGGTCGTCGATGTCGCGACCTGGAAGGAAGTCGGGCGCATTGCGGTGCGCGGCCAGCCGGTCTTCGTCATGGCCCGCCCCGACGGTCGTCAGGTCTGGGTCAATTTCGCCTTCCCCGACAACGGCAAGCTCGATGTGATCGACACCCTGGCCGGCAAGGTCGTTCAGCAGATGGCGCCAGGCAAGGGCATCCTGCACATGGAATTCGCGCCTCGCGGCGAAAATGTCTGGCTCTCGGCTCGCGACGACCACAAAGTATTGATCTATGACACAGACAGCTTTGCGAAATTGGGTGATATTTCGGCAGATAATCCTTCCGGCATCTTCTTCACCTCCCGGGCTGCACGCATAGGCTTCTGATGACCGACACCTTCGAATTCCGCCTGCTCAACGAATTCCAGCGCGACTTCCCGCTCTGCCCGGCGCCGTTCGCCGAACTGGCGGCGCGCCTCGGCGTCGCCGAGAAGCGGGTGCTGAGCAGCCTCGAAAAGCTGCGCCGCGAAGGCAAGATCTCGCGGGTCGGCGCCGTCTTCGCCCCGAAGCGGATCGGCGCCTCGACCCTGGCCGCGATGGCGGTGGCGCCGGAACAGCTGGAAGCCGTGGCGGCGGCGGTCAACCGCTTCCCAGAGGTCAATCACAACTACGAACGCGAACATCGCTACAACCTGTGGTTCGTCGTCACCGCCGCCAGCGAAGGCCGCCTGCAGGCGACGCTGCGGGCGATCGAGCAGGCGGCGGGGCATCCGCTGCTGGCGCTGCCGCTGGTCGAGGAATTCCACATCGACCTCGGCTTCGCGTTGTCCGGCGGCGCTGCCAAGAAAACGGTCGAGGTCCGTCCGGTGCACCCGGTGTCGCCGATTGACGAGGCCGAGCGGCGCCTGGTCTCGGTGCTGCAGGAAGGGCTGCCGCTGTTCATCCGGCCTTTCGCGCTGATCGCCGAGCGGATCGGCGCCTCGGAGCCCGAAGTCCTCGGGCGCATCCGGCGCTGGCTGGAAGAGGGCGCGATCAAGCGTTTCGGCGTCGTCGTCCGCCACCGCGAACTGGGCTATACCGCCAACGCAATGCTGGTCCACGACATTCCGGACGACCAGGTCGGCGAGATCGGCCGGGCGCTCGCCGAGGAGCCGGCCGTGACGCTGTGCTACCGCCGGCCGCGTCACCTGCCGGACTGGCCGTACAACCTGTTCTGCATGATCCACGGCCGCGAGCGGGCCGAGGTTGAAGAGATCATCGCCGACCTGCGTCAGCGCCACGGCCTGGCCGATTGCGCCCACGACGTGCTGTTCTCGCTGACCCGTTTCAAGCAGAACGGCGCCCGCTATGCCTGAACTGGACGCCGTCGACCGCCAGATCATCAACCACTGGCAGGGCGGCTTCCCGATCTGCGAGCACCCCTATGCCGCGGTCGCAGGCCAGCTCGGCATCGCCGAGGACGAGTTGCTGCAGCGCCTGGAACGCCTGCTCGCCGACAAGGTGCTGACCCGCTTCGGCCCGATGATGCAGATCGAACGCATGGGCGGCGCCTTCGTGCTCGCCGCCCTGGCCGTGCCCGAAGAGCGCTACGAGACGGTCGCCGCGCTGGTCAATGCGCTGCCCCAGGTCGCCCACAACTACCGGCGCGAGCACCTGTTGAACATGTGGTTCGTTCTCGCCACCGAAGCCCCGGCCGGCATCGCCGAGGCGATCGCCCGCATCGAGCGTGACACGGGACTGCCGGTGCACGCCTTTCCCAAGGAACGCGAGTATTTCGTCGAGATGAAGCTGGCGGTCCGCGCATGATCGACGACCGCGACCGCGCCCTGATCGTCGCCACCCAGGAAGGGCTGCCGCTGGTCGCCCGGCCCTACCGGGCGCTGGCCGAGCGGCTCGGCTGGTCGGCCGACGAGGTCATGCGCCGCCTGCAGGCCCTGCTTGAGGCCGGCATCATCCGCCGCATCGGCGCCGTGCCCAATCACTACGCCATCGGCTGGACGGCCAACGGCATGACGGTCTGGGATGTCGCCGACGAGGCGGTCGACCGGCTCGGGGAAGCGGTCGGCGCGCTGGATTTCGTCACCCACTGCTACCGCCGGCCGCGCGCCCTGCCGGCCTGGCCCTACAACCTGTTCGCCATGGTTCATGGCAGCAGCCGCGATGAAGTGCGCGCCAAGGCCGAAGTCATCAGTCGGTTGCTCGGCGAGCACTGCCGGGCGCGCGATGTGCTGTTCTCGACACGCATCCTGAAGAAGAGCGGCCTGCGTATCTAGCGCCGGGTGTCGGAAATCCGATGGCTGAATCTGGCCGGGTATCGGAAATCCGGCGGCCATGCTTGCTGCGCTTTCGCAAAAGCTTATTAAATCAATAATTTGGTGTTCTGTTTCGGGCTGCAGCCGGCTGGCACGGCCCCTGCGTTGTCTTTCCTGCCGAAGCCAAGCTGGCTTCTACACCTTCAGGAGACAACATGAAAAGAATTGCCATCGCCACTGCCCTTGCTTCCGCTCTCTGCGCGACCGCCACGACCCCGGTTCAGGCGCAGGAATCCCTGACCCTGAAGAAGATCAAGGACACCGGCACGATCACCCTCGGCCACCGCGAATCCTCGATTCCCTTCTCCTATTACGACGACAAGCAGCAGGTCATCGGCTATTCGCACGAACTGATGCTCAAAGTGGTCGATGGCATCAAAAGCGAACTCAAGCTGGCCAAGATCGAAACCAAGCTGATGCCGGTCACTTCGGCCAACCGCATCACCCTGGTCCAGAACGGCACCGTCGATATCGAATGCGGCTCGACCACCAACAACCTCGAACGCCAGAAGCAGGTCGGCTTCTCGACCACCATCTTCGTCATCGGCACCAAGCTGCTGACCAAGAAGGGTTCCGGGATCAACGACTTCGCCGACCTTGCCGGCAAGAACGTCGTCACCACCGCCGGCACCACTTCCGAGCGCCTGATCCGCAAGATGAACGAAGACAAGAAGATGGGCATGAGCATCATCTCGGCCAAGGATCATGGCGAATCCTTCCTGACCCTGGAAACCGGCCGTGCCGTCGCCTTCATGATGGACGACGCGCTGCTCTACGGCGAAATGGCCAAGGCCAAGAAAGCCGGCGACTGGGCCGTGGTCGGTACGGCGCAATCGAAGGAAGCCTATGGCTGCATGCTGCGCAAGGACGACCCGGGCTTCAAGAAGGTGGTCGATGCGGCACTGACCAAGGCGATGACCTCGGGCGAAGCCGAAAAGATCTACGCCAAGTGGTTCATGAACCCGATCCCGCCCAAGGGACTGAACCTCAACATGCCGCTGTCGGATGAAATGAAGGCGCTGTACAAGGCTCCGAACGACAAGGCTTTCGAGTAATCGACGAGAACCGGACGCGAGCCGCCGAATGACCAGGACGCAGGACAGCAAGGATCTCCAGCGCATCTTCTGGGAATGCTGAGCGACTGAAACACCGGGGCCTGTTTTCCGGGCGGCCCCGGGAAGATCAACCAAAGGAGGGATTCAATATGGGTTACCAATGGAACTGGGGCGTCTTTTTGCAGCCGTCCGCGACCGGTGACGACACCTATCTCGGCTGGATGTTCGCCGGCTTCAAGATGACCATCGGGCTGTCGCTGAGCGCCTGGGTCATTGCGCTGCTGCTCGGCGCCCTGGTCGGCGTCCTGCGCACGGTGCCGAACAAGGCGCTGGCCGGCATCGCCACCGCCTACGTCGAGCTGTTCCGCAATATTCCGCTGCTCGTCCAGCTCTTCATCTGGTACTTCGTGCTGCCCGAACTGTTGCCGGCGAGTATCGGCGACGCCTACAAGCAGTCGAACCCGATCATGCAGCAATTCCTCGCTTCGATGATCTGTCTCGCGTTGTTTACCAGCGCCCGGGTCGCCGAGCAGGTCCGCTCCGGCATCAATTCGCTGCCCCGGGGCCAGAAGAACGCCGGCCTGGCGCTCGGCTTCACGCTGCCCCAGACCTACCGCTACGTGATGCTGCCGATGGCCTTCCGCCTGGTCGTGCCGCCGCTGACCTCCGAGTTCCTGAACATCTTCAAGAACTCCGCCGTCTGCTCCACCATCGGCCTCCTCGAACTCGCCGCCCAGGGCCGCCAGCTAGTCGATTACACGGCGCAGCCCTTCGAGTCCTTCATCGCCGTGACCCTGTCCTACATCATCATCAACGTCACCGTGATGACCCTGATGCACAAGTTCGAAAAGCGCATCGCCGTCCCTGGCTACATTGGAGGCAAATAACATGTACGAATTCGACTGGTCCTCTATCCCCGGCGCCTTGCCCTTCCTCTGGGACGGCATGAAGATCTCCCTGGTCATCACCTTCCAGGCCGTGCTCGTTGGCATCGTCTGGGGTACCTTGCTGGCCATGATGCGGCTGTCGCCGATCAAGGCGCTGTCCTGGTTTGCCGCCGGCTACGTCAACCTGTTCCGGGCCGTGCCGCTGGTCATGGTGCTGCTCTGGTTCTTCCTGATCGTGCCGGAATTCGTCGGGCAGCTGTTCAACATTCCGAAGGGGACGGACTTGCGTTTGTCTTCGGCCATGGCCGGTTTTGCCTTGTTCGAAGCGGCCTACTACTCGGAAATCATCCGGGCCGGCATCCAGAGCGTCCCCAAGGGGCAGATGGCCGCTTCCTACGCGCTGGGCATGACCTACGGCCAGGCCATGCGCCTCGTCGTGCTGCCGCAGGCCTTCCGCAACATGGTGCCGCTGCTCCTGACGCAAGGGATCATCCTTTTTCAGGACACCTCGCTGGTCTACGTCTCGGCCTTGGCCGACTTCTTCGGTGCCGCCTACAAGGTCGGCGACCGCGACGGCCGCCTGGTCGAAATGCTGCTCTTCGCCGGCGCCGTCTATTTCGTCATCTGCTTCTCCGCTTCGCAACTGGTGAAGCGTCTCCAGAAAAAATACCACCCGGCCTGATCGCCGCCCGCCAGGAGAAATCCCATGATCAAGATTGCAAACGTCAGCAAACATTACGGTAGCTTCCAGGTCCTCACCGATTGCACCACCAGCGTCAGCAAGGGCGAGGTCATCGTCGTCTGCGGGCCGTCCGGTTCCGGCAAGTCGACCCTGATCAAGTGCGTCAATGGCCTGGAACCCTTCCAGTCCGGCGAGATCACCGTCAATGGCACCTCGGTCGGCGACCCGAAGACCAACCTGTCGAAACTGCGCGCCCATGTCGGCATGGTTTTTCAGAACTTCGAGCTGTTCCCGCACATGAGCATTACCCAGAACCTGGCCATCGCCCAGACCAAGGTGCTCGGTCGCAGCCAGGACGAGGCAATGGACAAGGGCCTCAAGCTGCTCGACCGCGTCGGCCTCAAAGCGCAAGCCGCCAAGTTCCCCGGCCAGCTCTCCGGCGGCCAGCAGCAGCGCGTCGCCATCGCCCGCGCCCTGGCCATGGACCCGATCTGCATGCTGTTCGACGAGCCGACCTCGGCCCTCGACCCGGAAATGGTCAACGAGGTGCTCGACGTGATGACCGAACTGGCCCAGGAAGGCATGACCATGATGTGCGTCACCCACGAAATGGGTTTCGCCAAGCGCGTGGCCAATCGCGTGATCTTCATGGACCAGGGCCGCATCGTCGAGGATGACAGCAAGGAAGCCTTCTTCGCCAATCCGCGTTCGGAACGGGCGCAGCAGTTCCTGGCCAAGATACTGCACCACTAAGCGGTTTCAGCGGAGCCCATCGCACATGGAAGACAGCCTGAACCGGCTGCTGGTCAGTTTTTTTCTCGGCGGCTTGATCAGTCTGGCGACCATCACCAACCCCCTCTCGAAGATTCCGGTCTTCCTGACCCTGGCCGCCGACCTCGCCGCTCCGGCAGCTTCGCTGGAAGCGCGGCGGGCCTGCTTCTACGGCTTCCTGCTACTCACCGGCGGCCTCTTTGCCGGGGTCTTCATCCTCGAAGCCTTCGGAATTTCCTTCGGTGCCTTGCGCATCGCCGGCGGGCTGACCGTGGCGCTGATCGGCTACCGCATGCTGTTCGGCACCGGCGACGCCGCTTTGGTCGGCGGTAGTGGCAGCTTTGCCTTCTTTCCACTGGCCATGCCCGGCATCGCCGGGCCGGGCGCGCTGGCCACGGTGATCGGCATCTCCTCGGAGATCGCCGAACTGTCCGGCGGCGTCCGGCGTCTGATCGCCTATTCGGCGACGGTGGCCAGCATCGCCGCGACCTGCCTGCTGATCTGGCTGGTGCTGCGTTCGGCGCGCTGGGTTTCCCGCCGCCTGGGCAGCGAGGGCATCAATGTCGTGGCTCGCCTGACCGGCTTTCTGCTGATCTGCATCGGCGTCCAGTTCGTCGGTTCGGGCATCCGCAGTTTCATGGCCGGAGCCTGAGCCCGTGAGCGCCGCAGTGGGGCACCTGCCGGACGTTACAATGCGACGTTCGCCCTGCGGCCCACGCCATGCCTGAATCCAGCCCGCCGATTCCTTCATCCTTGCCCAGGCCGCACCGTGCGCTCGGCCTGGCCCTGCTGCTGGTGCTTTTTCTCCTCGCCAGCCTGCTGGTCTATCACCGCTCCGAACGCGACGGTATCGACCACATGCGCCAGGAAGCTAGCCACCAGCTCGACATCCTGGCCGCCGCCATCGACAGCGAAGTGACGCGGCATGCGGCGATCCCGGCTGCCATCCAGTTGAGCCCCGACGTCCTCGCCCTGCTGCGGGCGCCGGAGGACAAGCAGGACAGCCTGCAGGGGCCCGCCAACCGTTTCCTGCAACAGATGAACGACAACCTCGGCGGGCCGGCGATTTTCGTGCTCGACACCCAGGGCCGGGTGGTCGCCTCCAGCGACTGGATCTTTTCCGACAACCTGCTCGGCGCCAACCTGGCCTACATGCCTTTCTTCAGCGATGCGGCGACCGGCGTCCCGGCCCGCCATTACGCCGTCGACCATGTCCGCCACGAGCCGGGCTACTACTTCGCGCTGCCCATCCGCGACGAGCGCCAGGACTGGCGGGTGATCGGTGTCGCCGTCGTCAAGTCCGGCATCCGCGAACTGGAGCGGCGCTGGCTGGGCCAGGAGGCGCCGGCCCTGATCGTCGACAGCAACGGCATCGTACTGCTCGCCTCGCCACCGGAATGGCGCTACGCCACCCTGCAACAGAAAGGGCGGGAGGAGCTGGAACAACTCAGTCGCCAGCAGTTCGCCGGCCAGTCGCTGGGCACGGTCAGTCTCGACATCGCGCTCGCCGGCGCCGACGAGGGCGCCGTCGTCCGCCTGCCCCGGCACCTGCGCGGCGCGGTCAATCAGGCCGCCGGTGGCCGCAGCTATCTGGCGCTGGCCCGTAACCTGCCCGGCACCGCCTGGCGCATCGTCGTCTTTTCCGATCTGCGGCCGGTCGCCGAACAGGCGGCGACCCATGCCGCGCTGGCTGCTGCGGCGCTCGGCTGCCTGCTGCTCGGCGCCCTCTACGCCAAGCAGCGCCGCCGTCTGGCGCGCGGCCGCGAAGAGGCGCGGGCGATGCTGGAGCGCGCCAATCAGGAACTCGAACACAAGGTCGGCGAGCGCACGGCCGACCTCTCGGAAGCGGTCGACCGGCTGCAGCGCGAAGTGGTCGAGCGCCAGCGCGCCGAGCAGACGCTGCGCGCCGCCCAGGACGAACTGGTGCAGGCCGGCAAGATGGCCGTGCTCGGCCAGATGGCGACCGGCATCACGCACGAGCTCAGCCAGCCGCTGGGGGCGATCCGCACGCTGGCGGCCAATGCCGTCGAATTCATGCATCGCGGCGACCTCGCCACGGCCGAGAAGAATCTCGGTATCGTCGGCCAGCTGGCCGAGCAGGCCGGCGGCATCATCACGCCGCTCAAGACCTTCGCCCGCAAGTCGCCGGCCGTGTCGGGAGCGGTCGATGTCGCGCAGGCGGTCGACAGCGCCCTGTTCCTGTTCGACCAGCGCCTGCGCAAGCAGAACGTCACGGTCGAACGGCAGTTCGGCCCCGAGACCTGGATCGCCTGGTGCGACCGCAACCGCCTGCAGCAGGTGCTGGTCAATCTGATCGGCAACGCCATCGATGCAATGGCCGACGAGCCGCTGCGCCGCCTGAGCTTTTCCGCCGAACGCGCCAGTTCCGGGCAGGTCGCGCTGGCCGTCAGCGACAGCGGCGTCGGTTTTTCGGAGAAGGCCCTGGAACACCTGTTCGAGCCCTTCTTCACGACCAAGCAGCCGGGCGAGGGGCTCGGCCTCGGGCTCGCCATCTCGCGCGACATCCTGCGCGATTTCGGCGGCGAACTGCTGGCCGGCCCGGCTCCCGGCGGCGGGGCGCGTTTTGTCGTACTCTTGCCGCCACTACCCGATTCTTCCACCGCTGCCTGTACCAAGGGTTCGCCATGAAGCCGCAATTGTCTGTCCTGCTCGTCGAAGACGATCCCAATGTCCGCCTCGGCTGCGAACAGGCCATGCAACTGGCCGGCATCGCGGTCGATGCCGTGGGCTCGGCGGAAGAGGCGCAGAAGCGCCTGGCGGCCGGCTACCCCGGCATCGTGGTCACCGACATGCGGCTGCCCGGCATGGACGGCATGGACCTGCTGCGCTGGGTCGTCCAGCTCGACGCCGATCTGCCGGTGATCATCATTACCGGCCACGGCGATGTCACCCTGGCGGTCGAGGCGATGCGCCGCGGCGCCTACGATTTCATGCAGAAACCGTTCTCGACCGGTGATCTGGTCGAGGTCGTCCGCCGGGCGCTGGAAAAGCGCGAACTGGTCCTCGAAGTCGAAGCCCTGCGCCGCCGGCTCGATCACCGCGACGACCTCGAAGCCCGGTTGCTCGGCCGCTCGCCGCAGATGGCGCGGGTCCGCCAGTTGATCCTCGATGTCGCCCATGCCGCGGTCGATGTGCTGATCTTCGGCGAAACCGGCACCGGCAAGGAGATGGTGGCGCGCTGCCTGCACGACCTCTCGGGCGCCAAGCCGGAAACCTATGTCGCTTTGAATTGCGGCGGCATGGCCGACAACCTGCTCGACAGCGAGCTTTTCGGCCACGAACCGGGGGCTTTCACCGGGGCGCAGAAGCGACGCATCGGCAAGATCGAATACGCCAGCGGCGGCACGCTGTTTCTCGACGAGGTCGAGTCGATGCCGATGGCCATGCAGATCAAGCTGCTGCGCGTGCTGCAGGAGCGCGTCATCGAGCGCCTCGGCTCGAACCAGCTGGTGCCGGTCGCCTGCCGCGTCATCGCGGCAAGCAAGGAAGACCTCAAGGCGCTGTCCGATCAGGGCAAGTTCCGCGCCGACCTCTATTACCGCCTGAACGTCGTGCGCATCGAACTGCCTGCCCTGCGCGAACGGCGCGAGGACATCCCGGCCCTCTACGACGAATTCCTGCTCCAGGCCGCCAAACGCTACAACCGGCCGCCGCCGGTGCTGACCACGGAATACCTGCGCCGCCTGATGGCCCAGGACTGGCCGGGCAATATCCGCGAACTGCGCAACGCCGCCGACTGCCACGCCCTGGGCATCGGCCGCGATGCGGCGACGCCGGGCCTGGGCAGCACGCCGCAATCGCTGACCGACGCGGTCGAGAACTACGAGCGCGTGCTGATCGCCAACGAATTCACCAAGCAGGACGGCAACATCGCACGCACCAGCGAGGCGCTGAAAGTGGCGCGGACGACGCTGCACGACAAGCTCAAAAAATACGGGCTGATCTGATCAGCGCATTCGGATAAAGCCAGCCGGTACTTTGAGGGAAGTAGGGGCAACGGCATTTCGGTTTTGGCCGTTTTTAACGGACGACCGTAGCATTCTGGATTGAAGCTGCCTGCGAAGCTTGCAAGGGGCGTAATCATTTCCTGGGCGGTCAATAGTCTCCTTGCGGCCAATTGCGGCCATACGGCTTCTCCTGATAGCCGCCGCCTGAACGACCGCTGTACTCGGAGAGCTGCCGGACGGCCTACGCGAACTACTCGGCCATTGCGGACGTATAGCCTGTTGAGAATGAGCGGCTGGTATTTGGTGGACAGCAGAAGCTCCCTCCATCTGGACAGCTGCCGCTCAAAAGGCAGCTTCACCCTGAAGGCTGCCGGATGACCTACGCGTACAATTCGGCCAAAGTTGCCAGTCAGCGTTCTCGGAATGAACAGCGGTTTCCTGACCTAAGTGGCGCCAGCTTATGCTGGTTTTCATCGGCGAGGTAGGGCCACAAATGGTACCTAATGGAGCCAGTTAGGGGCTCACAGAATAGGGATTAAGCATTGGTATCTGTAAATTGCGTTTTCTTGACTAAATCGTAGAAAGCCTCTGCTGCCGGAGATAAGGTGCAGTTCTTTCGAGTGACCAGAATGACCTTGCGTTTGACGACCGGACTGATCAACGGAATTCTGCGAACGCCCGGTCTGTCACCTTCCTGAAACGTCGATGCCGGCAGGATCGCGCAGCCGACTCCGGCAGCAACCAGACTAATTGCCGTTGCGTGGTGTTGGACTTCATAGGCGCCACTCAGGCTGATGCCGCGCTTGGCGAGTTGATAGTCCATGAAGACCCGGGTTGCCGTCAGGTTGCTAACTACAATGAGGTCCGCTCCGCTCATGTCGGACCAGGTTACTGATTTCATATTGCTGAGTGGATTCGACTCGCGACAGAAGAACATCAATGGATCATCGAACAGTGGGATCTCGGTCAGATCCGGATGGTGTTCTCCATGTATCCCAATACCCAACTCGGCCTGGCTATTCAGGACCGCGTCGCGAACTTCATATGAAGTCGCATCGAGTAGGCGAATCCGGTTGCGCGGGTAGCTATTGGCGTATGCGCGCATCAGCTTGGGCAGTATCTGGGCGGCCATCGTCGGTACACAGGCCAGCGTGAAATTGCCTCGGGCATTTTTCGACATGTCCTTGAGGCGACCGACCGCAGCCGTCATCTCGCCGACGATGGCCCTGGCCTGCGGCAGGAAGTCACGACCGACGGCCGTCAGTTCGACATAGCGGGTCGTACGGTCAAGCAGTTTCAATCCCAGATAAGACTCGAGTTTCTGGACGCGTCGGGTTAGCGCCGTCTGCGTAACGTGCAGGTGTTCGGCGGCCTTATTGAAGCCGCCCAATTCCGCAATTACCACGAACGCCTGAATGCCATCAAAATCGATCTTCATTTGCCCAGTCTCCGTCAATCCGTCACTCATGGCTGAGCCTGCCTTGTCGATATCAGCCGTGTTCCGTCAATTGGTCCGATTCTACTGCACTGAATATATGCGTAGATCGCAATAAATTTCAAATTTATTGCATTTCTAACCGAGCAACGATTTGCCTATTATTCAACTCAGGAAAACACCAATCTACTGAGGAGACACAATTGCGCATTCCCTGCGTCCTGATGCGAGGCGGTTCGTCAAAAGGCCTGTTCTTCTTCGCGAAGGATCTGCCCGCCGACGCTGCCGCCCGCGACCGCATGCTGCTGGCCGCCATGGGCTCGCCCGACGCCCGGCAGATCGACGGCATGGGCGGCGGCAACGATCATAGCAGCAAGGTTGTGATTGTTGGCCCGTCGTCCCAGCCCGATGCCGATGTCGAATACCTGTTTGCCCAGGTGTCGGTGGCCCGCGATCTGGTCGATGTGCTCCCCAACAGTGGCAACATGCTGGCCGGCGTTGGCCCGTTCGCCATCGAACACGGCCTCGTCAAGGCGAGCAGTCCGGTGACCAAGGTGCGCATCCTCAACACCAACAGCCAGAAAGTCGTCGAAGCAACCGTTCAGACGCCGGGCGGCCAGGTAACCTATAGCGGCACCTTCGAAGTCGATGGCGTGCCCGGCAAATGCGCTCCGGTCGCGCTACAGTTCTTCGATCCGACCGGCACCAAGACCGGCCGCCTGCTGCCCACCGGTTCGCCGCGTGACGAAATTTTAGGCATGCCAGTCACCTGCATCGACTTTGCGATCCCGATTGTGCTGGTCAAGGCCGAGTCGCTGGGCAAGAGCGGCTACGAGAGCAAGCAGGAACTCGATAACGATCCGAACTTCCTGCAGCGCCTGGAAGCAGTGCGGGCGGCCGGGGCGCGCCTGATGGGCCTGGCCGATGCACCGGGGCTGGGTGTTCCGAAGATCGCCATCATCGCGCCGCCGCGGGCCGGTGGGACCATTGCCTCGCGTTACTTCGTGCCCTCGAACTGTCACCCGGCGTTTGCCGCGACCGGTGCGATGGCGCTGGCCGCAGCCTGCCATACACCGGACACGATCGCCGAAGAACTGGCTGTCCTCAACCAGAATGAGGCGCATCAGATCGTCATCGAACATCCGAGCGGCAAGATGAGTTGCCACATCGTTTCGTCGGCCGACCCATGGACCGGCATCCCCAAACTGGTCGGCGCCGCAATGCTGACCTCCGCCCGACCCCTGCTTGCAGGGGAGGTCTTCGTCGCGGATCACTGCCTGAAGGCCAAAGCGAAAAGCGACCTCGCCGCGGCCGCCTGATTCATCAACCCTTTATCACTATTGCCCGGTCATTGCCGGCACCCATTCCATTAAAGAGGAGACAACACATGAAACCGATTATCACTCTGAGCGCCATTCTCGGCCTGGCTTTCGCCGGCATGTCGCACGCCCAGGAGCCGATCCTGATCAAGTTCTCGCACGTCGCCGCAATCGATACGCCGAAAGGGCAGGCGGCAGAGCATTTCAAACAGCAGGTCGAAAAGCGCACCAAGGGCCGCGTCAAGGTCGAGGTCTTCGCCAACTCGACGCTCTACAAGGACAAGGAAGAGCTTGAAGCCCTGCAGATGGGTAGTGTCCAGATGCTGGCTCCGGTGGCCGGCAAGTTCGGTCCGGCCGGCGTCAAGGAGTTCGAGGCTTTCGATCTGCCGTACATCTTCCCGGATGAAGCGGCGCTGCACCGCGTGACGCGCGGCCCGATCGGCGCCGCGCTGCTGAAGAAGCTCGAAGCCCGGGGCATGGTTGGCCTCTCCTACTGGGATGCCGGTTTCCGCGTGCTGAGCTCAAACAAGCCGATCCGCACACCGGACGAGGCCAAGGGTCAGAAGATCCGCATCAATTCTTCCAAGGTCAACCAGGCCATCATCAAGGCGATCGGCGGCATGCCGCAGACCATGGCCTTCTCCGAGGTCTACCAGGCGCTGCAGACCGGCGTTGTCGATGGAGCTGACGGCAACCTTTCCAACCTCTATACCCAGAAGCAGTATGAGGTTCAGAAACACATCACCCTAACCCGCCACACCTACAGCGGCTACGTCGTCGTGGTCAACAAGGCCTTCTGGGACAAGCTGCCAGCGGACATCAAGGCCGAAGTCAGCGCCGCGATGCAGGATGCCACGACCTACAACGACAAGGTCGCCGAAGAAGACGAAGCGAAGTCCTTGGCTGCGATCAAGGCCTCCGGCAAGAGCACCGTCCACACGCCAAGTGCCGAAGAAAAGGCACGCTGGGTCAAGGCCCTGCTGCCGGTCCAGGACGAACTGGCCCCCCGCATCGGCAAGGAACTGATCGACGCCATCCGCAAGGAAACCGGCCAGGCCAAGTAATCCGCATCGTCGGCCGGCAGGATTCCTACGCTGCTGGCCAGTTTTACTCTCTACGGGGGAAACATGAGATTTCTCGATAAATTGGAAGAGCTGCTCATCACGCTGCTGATCGGCGTGGCGACACTCATCACTTTCTTTGCAGTGGTTCATCGCTACATGTCCGGATTCGCCATCCCGGGCGTGCAGGATCTGCTGCTCTCGATCAACATGAGCTGGGCGCAAGAACTGACCATCATTCTTTTCGTCTGGATGGCCAAGTTTGGCGCTGCCTACGGCGTTCGCACCGGCATCCACGTCGGGGTCGATGTGCTGATCAATCGTCTAAGCGACAGCAATCGTTTCAAGTTCATCGTTTTCGGCCTGCTTGCCGGTGCCTCTTTTACCGGCATCGTCGCCACCATGGGCGGCCACTTCGTCTGGGAAAACGGCGCCCATTACGCCTTCTACAGCCTCTTGGGTCTTGATCTTACGGATGTCATGGAAGGGCCGACCACGCCCGACCTGGAGTGGCAGACCTGGGTGGTGTACAGCGCGATTCCGCTTGGCTCCTCGCTGATGTGTTTCCGTTTTCTGCAGGTCTGCGTCTCGTTTATCCGTACCGGCGAACTGCCGCACCACGACCACGGCCACGTCGATGGCCTGACCGACGAGTCGGGAGATGTCGAGGTCAATGAATTCGATCTCGACGACAACCTGCATCCGCTGGACCTGAAGCACAACGTGATTGGCGAAGACCGCCGCGTGCACGACGAGCCGGTGGCTGTCGATCGCCGCAAGGATGACCTCGGAGGAGAACCGAAATGAGCGCCCTGGTAATTTTTGGCCTGCTGGCCGTCCTCATGCTGACCGGTATGCCGATCTCGATTTCGCTCGGCCTGACCGTCCTTACCTTCCTGTTCACGATGACCCAGGTGCCGCTCGAGTCGGTTGCCCTGAAGTTGTTCACCGGCATCGAGAAGTTCGAGATCATGGCCATTCCGTTCTTCATCCTGGCCGGCAACTTCCTGACTCACGGCGGAGTGGCGAAGCGGATGATCAATTTTGCCTCGTCGATGGTCGGACACTGGTATGGCGGTCTCGGCCTGGCCGGTGTGTTGGCCTGTGCGCTGTTTGCCGCAGTCTCGGGTTCCAGCCCGGCAACCGTCGTCGCCATCGGCTCGATCCTGCTGCCGGCGATGGTCAAGGCCGGCTTCCCGCCGCGCTTCGGGGCTGGCGTTATCACGACCTCCGGCGCTCTGGGGATCCTGATTCCGCCGTCGATCTGCATGGTGATGTTCTCGGTGGCGACCAATACTTCGGTCGGCGCCCTGTTCATGGCCGGCGTCATTCCCGGGCTGGCTCTCGCCACGGTGCTCGGCGGTGTCACCTGGTATCGCGCCAGGAAATTTGACTACCCGCGTCAGCCGAAGGCGACCTGGGGCGAGCGCTGGAAGGCTTTCCGGGCGTCGGTCTGGGGCCTGCTGCTGATCGTCGTTGTCATGGGTGGTATCTACACCGGCATCTTCACCCCGACCGAAGCGGCTGCCATGTCCGCGGTCTACGCCTTCATCTGCGCCATTTTCATCTACAAGGATTTGAGCCTCAAGGACGTGCCGAGGGTACTGCTCAACTCGGCCAACATGTCGGCGATGCTGCTCTACATCATCACCAACGCTGTGTTGTTCTCCTTCATCATGACTAACGAGAGCATCCCGCAATCGCTGGCCGACTGGATGCTGGGGCAGGGCTTCGGCGTCATCACCTTCCTGCTGGCGGTCAATATCATCCTGCTCGTCGCCGGCAACTTCATGGAGCCGTCGTCGATCGTGCTGATCTTCGCGCCGCTGCTCTTCCCGGTGGCTGTCGCGCTGGGCATCCACCCGATCCATTTCGGCATCCTGATGGTGGTCAATATGGAAATCGGCATGTGCCACCCGCCGGTCGGTCTGAACCTCTATGTCGCGTCGGGCATCACCAAGATGGGGATCACCGAGCTGACCGTCGCGGTCTGGCCGTGGTTGCTCTCGATGCTCGTCTTCCTCGGCCTCGTCACCTACTGGCCCGGCCTCTCCCTCTGGCTGCCGCAGCAACTCGGCATGCTCTGACCGATTGCGGCGCCGCCAACATCGGGCGCCGCAATCCTCACCCCAAACCATTGATTTCGTACTGAAGCCTGGAGCCATCAACGATGAACCTCAAAGACTGGATCGGCCGTTCCGAAGAAGTTACCGATCTCTTCACGGCCACCCCCTATGCCGCGCTGTCGGCGACCTTCGACCGGCCGGCCGAGCGCCCAGCCAACGGCACGCCGCTGCCGGCACTGTGGCACTGGCTGTATTTCCTGCCGCTGCACCGCCAATCCGAAATCGGCCCCGACGGCCATGCCAAGCGTGGCGGTTTCCTGCCACCGGTGCCGCTGCCGCGCCGGATGTGGGCGGGCAGTCAGTTCGAATTCCATGCCCCGCTGCATATCGGCGAAACGGTGACCCGCACCTCGACCATCCATGACGTCACCGAGAAGAGCGGCCGCACCGGTCCGCTGGTTTTCGTCAAGGTTCGCCATGAACTGCGCCGGGCCGGCGAGAGCGCCGTCGCGCTGACTGAGTACCACGACATCGTCTATCGCGAAGCGGCCGGTCCGAACGACGTCGCGCCGCCGCCCAAGGCCACCTATCCGGACCCCGTCTGGCGGACGAAATGGGTGCCCGACGACGTGCTGCTTTTCCGCTACTCGGCGCTGACCTTCAACGGCCACCGCATCCACTACGACCGCAAGTACGTGACCGAGGTCGAGGGCTATCCCGGCCTGATCGTCCATGGGCCGATGATCGCCACGCTCTTGCTCGACCTCTTGCGCCACAAGATGCCGGATGCCGAGGTCGCGAAGTTCGAATTCCGCGCCGTGCGGCCGACTTTCGACATCAATCACTTCATCGTAAACGGGACGCCGCAGGCCGATGGCAAGACCATCCACCTGTGGGCCGAAGACCATGAAGGCTGGCTGACCATGGATGCCACCGCCGTACTGAAATAAGGAAAGCAGCATGAGACCGCTGGAAGGTATTACCGTCATCACCCTCGAACACGCCATCGCCGGCCCGTTCGCCACCCGTCAACTGGCCGACCTCGGCGCCCGCGTCATCAAGGTCGAGCGCCCCGGTGTTGGCGACTTCGCCCGCGGCTACGACGAGCGCGTGCATGGCCTGGCCTCGCACTTCGTGTGGACTAACCGCTCGAAGGAAAGCCTGACCCTCGACGTCAAGCATCCGGAGGCACAGAAGATTCTGCAACGCCTGGTCGCCGAGGAGGCCGACATCCTGGTCCAGAATCTGGCGCCCGGTGCTGCCGCACGCCTGGGCCTGTCGTACGAGGCGCTGTCGGCGATCAAGCCGGAGATCATCGTCTGCGACATCTCGGGCTACGGCAATGATGGTCCCTACCGCGACAAGAAGGCCTACGACCTGCTGATCCAGAGCGAGTCGGGCTTCGTCTCGGTGACCGGCACTGAGGACGAGCCCTCGAAGGCTGGCCCGTCGATCGCCGACATTTCGGCCGGCATGTACGCCTACAGCAACATCCTGGCGGCGCTGTTGCAACGCCAGATCACCGGACGTGGCCAGCACCTCGATATTTCGATGCTGGAGAGCCTGGTCGAATGGATGAACTATCCGCTCTACTACTCGATCGACGGCGCATCGCCGCCACGCCGCACCGGCGCCAGCCACGCGACGATCTATCCCTACGGCCCGTTCCCGGCCGGCGACGGCAAGAACGTCATGCTTGGCTTGCAGAACGAACGGGAGTGGGCGGGATTCTGCGACAAGGTGTTGCTGCGCCCCGAACTGGCCAAGGAGGAGCGTTTTTCGACGAATTCGAAACGCAGCGCGGCACGCGACGAACTGCGTCAGATCATCGTCGATGCCTTCGCCCAGCTGACTGCCGAGCAGGTCATCGAGCGCCTGGAAACTGCCCAGATCGCCAATGCCAACCTCAACACCATGCAGGACGTCTGGAATCACCCGCAGTTAAAGGGGCGCAAGCGCTGGCGCGAAATCGACACGGCGGTCGGCAAGGTGCCGGCGCTGTTGCCGCCCGGTTCGTGGACGGAATGCGAGCCGCGCATGGATGCGGTGCCGGCGCTCGGCCAGCATACCGAGGCGATCCTCGGCGGGCTGGGCTACACGGCCGGCGACGTTGCCGAACTGCGTGCCGCTGGAGCCATCTGATGCTGCCGGTCAGCTACCTGTTCGTTCCCGGCAATCGCCCCGAGCGCTTCGCCAAGGCACTGGCCGCCGGGGCAGGGGCGATCATCCTTGATCTCGAGGATGCAGTGGCACCGGCCGACAAGGCGGCGGCGCGGCAGGCCATCGCCGACTGGGTCGCTAGCGCCGGCGTCGCGCCCGAGCGCCTGGTGGTGCGCATCAACGATGCACTGTCGCCCTGGTATGCCGACGATCTGGCAATGATCAAGGCGGCCGGCATCAGGCAGGTAATGCTACCGAAAACGGAATTCGCCGAGCAGGTGAAAATGACCATTGCGGCCACGAATCCTGAGGTTGTCATCGTGGCGCTGGTCGAGTCGGCCCGCGGCATCAACAACATCGACCAGATTGCGCTGGCCGAGGGTGTGCAGCGCATTGCCTTCGGCACCCTCGACTATGCCGCCGACCTCAATCTCCCGGGCGACGAGCAGGGCCTGATTTACCCCTACAGCAAGATCGCCATCGCTTCCCGCTCGGCCGAACTGGCGCCGCCGGTTGCCGGCGTCACGCCCAATCTCGACGATCTGGCGCGGACCGAAGCCGACTTTGCCTTTGCCCGAGCCTTTGGTTGCACCGCCAAGCTGTGCATTCATCCCAAGCAGGTCGAGGTCGTCGAGCGACTGAGCCGACCGAGCGAGCAGGAAGTGATCTGGGCCGAAAAGGTTCTGGCCGCCGCCAAGGATTCATCGGGAGCCGTCCAGGTCGACGGAAAAATGGTGGATCGGCCGGTGGTGCTCAAGGCTGAAGCCATCATGGCGCGAAGCATGACAAAAACGCATCGCCAAACAACGAACTAAAGCACAGCTATATTTCCCAACATTGAATCAGGAGACATCGCCATGGGCGCGAGCATCATCGACTCTAGTATCTTCGGCAACATCTTCAGCACTGACGCTATGCGTCAGGTCTGGTCCGACCGCAACCGGACGGAAAAATATCTCGACATCGAGCGCGCGCTGGCCGTCGTTCAGGGCCGCCTCGGCATCATTCCGCAGGAAGCGGCCGATGAGATTGTCCGAAACTGCGATATCGACAAGATCGACATGGACAAGCTGCGCGCCCAGACCGAGCGCATCGGCTACCCGGTGTTGGGCGTCGTTTCGCAACTGAACGCGCTGTGCCGCGACCGCCTCGGCGAATATTGCCACTGGGGCGCGACGACCCAGGACATCACCGACACTGCTACCGTCATGCAGATCCGCGAGGGCCTCGATCTGGTCGAGGCTGAACTGAAAGCCATCTGCGCCGCCCTGGCCGATCTTTCCCTGCGCTACCGCGATACCCCGGTGATCGGCCGCAGCAATCTGCAGCAGGCGATTCCGGTGACTTTCGGTTTCAAGACGGCGGCCATCCTGGCCGGCATGGAGCGCCACCGCGAACGCCTGCAGCAACTGCGGCCGCGCGTGTTGATGGGCGAGTTCGGCGGCGCCTGCGGCACGCTGGCCTCGATCGAGCGCGGCGCCATGGAAACCCAGGCCGGCCTGATGGCCGAACTCGGCCTCGCCCAGCCCGACATTGCCTGGCATACGGTACGCGACACGATTGCCGAAGTCGGCGCATTCCTCGGTCTGGTCGGCGGTTCGCTCGGCAAGATAGCGATGGACGTCAAGCTCATGATGCAGCACGAGGTGGCCGAGGTCTTCGAGCCGTTTGCGCCGGGACGCGGTTCGAGCAGCACCATGCCGCAGAAGCGCAACCCGATTTCGAGTTGCTACATTCATGCCGCTGTTTCGGTCGTCCGCCAGCATGCCGCCGCCCTGATGGATGCCATGATCGCCGACCACGAACGCTCGACCGGCCCTTGGGAAATCGAGTGGATCGCGCTGCCGGAAGCCTTCTGTCTGACCGCTGGTGCCCTCAAACAGACGCGCTTCGTGCTCGAAGGTCTGGAAGTCGATCCGGCCGCCATGATGGCCAATATCGAACTGACCAACGGCCTGGTCATGTCGGAAGCCGTGATGATGGGCCTCGGCCCCTACATCGGCCGCGAATACGCCCACGATCTGGTCTATGACCTGTGCCGCACGGCGATCAAGAGCAACCGCCCGCTGCTCGACCTGCTGGCCGAGCATCCGGAAATCAATCCCCACCTCGACCGGGCGGCGTTGGCCAAGCTTTGCGACCCGGCCAACTATCTCGGCCAGGCTGGCGTGATGGTGGACAAGGTACTGCAACGCAAGGCTCGGCAAGAGTAAAGGGGCGCTACGATGGAACTGCGGCAACTGCGTTACCTAGTGCGGACCATCGAACTGGGCAGCATCAGCCAGGCGGCGCTCGATCTGGGTGTGGCGCAGTCTGCCGTCAGTCTGCAAATCCAGCGTCTCGAAGGCGAACTTGCGACGCGCCTGTTGCAGCGAACGCCGAGCGGCATCATTCCGACGGATGCCGGCATCGCCTTCCTCTCCCATGCCCAGCTCGCCTTACGCCATGCCGACGAGGCAATGCTGGCGGCACGGCAGTCGCGCCTTTCCGGTGTCGTCGGCCTGGGCCTGGCGCCGACCACTGCGGGCGTTCTCGGCGTGCCGCTGCTGCAGGCAATGCAGGTGCAGTATCCGGATATCCGCATCCATCTGGTCGAGGGGATGTCGGGGCATCTCGGGCAGATGCTCAATGCCCGCGAAATCGACCTCGCCGTGCTTTTTGGTGCCGATCAGGCCAGGCGCTGGACCGTCCAGCACCTGCTCGACGAACGGCTCTTCTTCGTCTGCGGTGCCCAGAGCCGGATCGATCAACTGCCGACGACGCTGGCTGGCGTTGCCGATACGGCGCTGGTGCTGCCGACTCATCGCCACGGACTGCGTCGGGTCATCGATGCCGCCTTTGGCAGCCTGAACCGGAATGCCAACATCGTCGCCGAAGTTGATTCCCTGACCGTGCTGATGGACATGGTGGCGGCCGGCATGGCCGCTACCTTGCAACCGTGGTCGGCGCTGGCCCGCCAGCCGGAAGCGAGCAGCCGGCTGCGCTGGGCGGAAATTGCCGACGTCGGCACCGCGCGGCGCAACCTGCTGTGCAGCCTGTCCGACGACGAACTCTCGCCAGCTGCGTTGGCGACCCGCGGCGTACTCCGTCAGGTAGTCGGACAGCTGATTGACGATGGCCGCTGGAAGGGCATCACACGGGGGCATCTCGAATCGAGATAGGGGGATGTCGGAGCGGCTTGGGGTATCGCCACACCGTTGCGAGATAGTGTCTTCGCTGAAATCAACAAGGGCTCAAAAGGAGCGAATGATGAGTGACAACAATTCCAATGCCGTCGATGTACTGGTCATCGGCGGCGGCAATGCGGCGCTGTGCGCGGCCCTGATGGCACGCGAGGCCGGCGCCTCGGTGCTGCTGCTCGAAGCCGCGCCGCGCGATCGTCGGGGCGGCAATTCCAGCCATACCCGCAACCTGCGCTGCATGCACGATGCACCTCAGGATGTGCTGACCGAGGCCTATCCGGAGGAAGAGTTCTGGCAGGACCTGCTCAAGGTCACCGGCGGCAACACCAACGAACAGCTGGCCCGCCTGGCAATCCGCGAATCCTCCAAGTGCCGGGGCTGGATGCGCCGGCACGGCGTACATTTCCAGCCCTCGCTGTCAGGCACGCTGCAGTTGTCCCGGACCAACGCCTTCTTCATGGGCGGCGGTAAAGCGCTGGTCAACGCCTACTATCGCAGCGCCGAAGCGCTGGGTGTTGAAATTCGCTATGAATCGCCGGTTGACCGCATTGAAGTCGTTGATGGACGGTTCCAGGCAGCCTGGGTCGGTAGCCAACGGATCACCGCCAAAACTTGCGTCATGGCGGCCGGCGGCTTCGAGTCCAACCGCGAATGGCTGCGTGAAGCCTGGGGGCAGAATGAGGACGGCGAATGGCCGGCCGACAATTTTGCCATCCGCGGCACCCGTTTCAATCAGGGGGTGCTGCTCAAGGCCATGCAGGCAGCTGGCGCCGACTTCATCGGCGATCCTTCGCAATCGCATTGCGTTGCCATCGACGCGCGCGCTCCACTCTACGATGGCGGCATCTGTACCCGTATCGATTGCGTCTCGCTGGGTATCGTGGTCAACAAGTTCGCCCAGCGTTTCTACGACGAAGGTGAGGACTTCTGGCCGAAACGCTATGCCATCTGGGGTCGCCTGGTCGCCCAGCAACCGGGGCAGGTCGGTTATTCGGTCATCGACGCCAAGGCGGTCGGCCGTTTCATGCCACCGGTGTTTCCGGGAGCCAAGGCCAATACCCTGGAAGAACTGGCCCGTCAGCTCGGCCTCGACGCGACGGCTTTCGTCCGTACGGTCGCCGACTACAACGCCGGTTGCCAGGTTGGCACCTTCGACCACACGGCGCTCGACGACTGCCATACCGAAGGCGTCACCCCGGCCAAGACCCACTGGGCGCTGCCGCTCGACACGGCGCCGTTCTATGCCTATCCGCTGAAACCCGGCATCACCTTTACCTACCTCGGCTTGAAGGTTGATGAGCATGCGGCCGTGCATTTCGCAGGCCAGCCCAGCCGCAACCTCTTCGTTGCTGGTGAAATGATGGCCGGCAACGTGCTCGGCAAGGGCTATACCGCCGGGGTCGGTATGACCATCGGGACCGTATTCGGGCGCATCGCTGGTGCGCAGGCTGCCAAGGCAGCATTGAAGCAAGGAGCACAACATGCAGGCGCTTAAACAACTGGTAAGCGAAGCCGGCGAACTGGCCACGGGCGAGGTTCGCCTGAGCGACAAGGAGGCCGAAGTCGACCGCATCATGAAGATCTGCAACGCCTGCCGCTACTGTGAAGGCTTCTGCGCGGTCTTCCCGGCAATGACCCGGCGTCTTGAATTTGGTCAGGCGGACATTCACTATCTGGCCAATCTCTGCCACAACTGCGGCTCCTGTCTGCACGCCTGTCAGTACGCGCCGCCGCATGAGTTCGCGGTCAATGTTCCGCAGGCAATGGCCAAGGTGCGCGGCGAAACCTATGCCAGCTACGCCTGGCCGAGGGCCCTTGGGGGGCTTTATAAGAACAATGGCCTGACCGTGGCGCTGGCCCTGGCCGCCGGCCTGGCGCTGTTCCTGGTGCTGACGTTGCAGGTCACCGGTGGCATCCTGCATGCACCGCTGGCCGGAAACTTTTACGCTATCTTTCCGCACAACACGCTGGCCCTGATGTTCGGCGCCGTGTTCGGTTTTGCCATGCTCGCCCTGACCCTGGGGGTTCGCCGCTTCTGGCGCGAAGTCTCACCCGGCGAGTTCAGCGGCGAGGCCGGCGCCGAAGCGGTCGGCAATGTGCTGCGACTGAAGTACCTCGACGGCGGCCACGGCATGGGCTGCAACAATACCGACGATGCCTTCACCTTGCTCCGTCGCCGCTTCCATCACTTCACCTTCTACGGTTTCATGCTTTGCTTCGCGGCGACCAGCGTGGCGACGCTCTACCACTATCTGCTTGGCTTGCCTGCACCGTACGCAGTGAGCAGCCTGCCAGTGCTGCTCGGCATCGCCGGCGGGATCGGCCTGCTGATCGGACCGGCCGGCCTACTCTGGCTGAATCTGAAGCGCCACCCGCTGCATGGCGATGGCGAACAGAAATCGATGGACCGCGGCTTCATCGCGCTGCTCTTCCTGACCAGCCTCACCGGCCTGCTGCTCCTCGGCCTGCGCGACACGGCAGCGATGGGGCTGCTGCTGGCGGTGCATCTCGGGGTGGTCATGGCGCTCTTTCTGACGCTGCCCTACGGCAAGTTCGCCCATGGCGTCTTCCGCTCGGCGTCGCTGCTCAAGTGGTCGATCGAGAAGCGCCTGCCGAATAACCTGCAACTCGGCGCCGAGTAGATCGCCACACCCGGTCACGCATGCCAGGCTCTTCCCTTTACGCCGGATGGTTGAACCCATCCGGCGCTTGTTCATGAAGCACTGGGCCCATGCCTGGCGTGCCTTGCAGCATGCCAACTACCAACTGTACTTCGCCGCCCAGGCGGTCTCCATCCTGGGCAACTGGGTACAGCAGGTCGCGCTGGGCTGGCTGGTCTACCGGCTGACCGGTTCGGCGCTGCTGCTGGGCAGCGTCGCCTTCCTGTCGCAGATTCCGCAACTGGTCGTGGCGCCCCTGGCCGGCATCGTCATCGACAGCTCGAACATCCGACGTTTGATGCTGGTCGTCCAGTCCGCCATGCTGCTACAGGCGACCGCGCTCGCTGCGCTGACCTGGGCGGGCTGGATCGCGCCCTGGCAGATCCTGATTGCGGCGGCCGTCTTCGGCATTCTCAACAGTTTCGACGTACCGCTACGCCATGCCTACACCAGTCAGCTGGTGCGAGATCGGCAGGATCTGCCCAACGCCATCGCCCTCAACTCGCTGTTCTTCAATCTGGCCCGTTTCATCGGCCCACCCCTGGCCGGGACCCTCCTGGCGCTGACCTCAGAGGCGGCCTGCTTCGCCTTCAATGCCCTTTCCTTTCTGGCCATCATCGGCGTCCTGCTGCATCTGCGTACCTCCGCCCAACCCCACAGCACGGCTCCCTTCCGCGAGGCGATGCGGGAAGGCGTGGCCTTCGTTCGCCAGAGCTTTCCGGTGCGCCACATTCTCTGGCAGGTGGCGCTGCTCAACTTTCTCGCCGCCAACTACATACCGCTGATGCCGGCCTTCGCCCGTGACATCTTTCGCGGCGGGCCGGAAATCCTGGGCCTGCTGCTCGGCAGCGCCGGTGCCGGAGCCCTGCTGGCCTCGCTGATGCTGGCCAGTCGGCGCAGCGTGCGCGGCCTGACCGGCGCCATCGCCTTCGGCAACCTGCTGGCAGGCATTGCGCTGGTCGCCTTCGCGCTGACCGCCGACATCGGTCTGGCGGTCATCATGTTGTTCCTGCTCGGCTTCGGGCTGATCAACGGCAACGCGTCGAGCAACACGATCCTGCAAACCATCCTGCCGGAGCGGCTGCGCGGCCGGGTGCTGGCACTCTACAGCGCCGCCAATCTCGGGGCGGCGGCGCTTGGCGGCTTGCTCAGCGGGGCGCTGGCCGAAAGGCTCGGGGCTGGCGAAACCTTATTGTCGATGGGTGTCCTGCTGATCGCGGCGGCGCTCTTCTTTCTTATCCGGCTGGAGTTGTTCCGCATGCATCTGCGGCCGATCTACGCTCGGCTCGGCATCGTGCGGGCCGACGGGAAAACCAGGAAATCTCCATGAAAAAACTGACCGTACTGGACGACTATCAGGGCGTCGTTTCCCGGCTCGCTGCCCGGCGCATTCTCGATGGCTCGGGGATTGAGCTGGTGGTGCTGAGTGAGGGTATTAGCGACGAACAAGAGCTGATCGCGGCGCTGGCCGATACCGACTACCTGGTGCTGATCCGCGAGCGGACACGGATCACGGCGGCCGTGATCGCCGCCTTGCCGCGCCTCAAACTGGCCGTCCAGACCGGCCGCCTGAGCGGCGCCATCGACCTTGAGGCCTGTGCCCGTCACGGCGTCGCAGTGCGCGATGGCACCGGCAATCCGATTGCTCCGGCCGAACTGACCTGGGCGCTAATTCTTGCCGCCTCGCGCCGCATCGTGCCCTACGCCCGGCAACTGGAACAGGGATACTGGCAGCGCAGCGCACCGGCCCTTGCTGACGAACGTCTGGGGCGCGCACTCAGCGGCCGGACCCTGGGGGTCTGGGGCTTCGGCAAGATCGGCAAGCGGGTGGCCGTGGTCGGGCAAGCCCTCGGCATGAAGGTTGTCGTCCATGGCCGCGAGCAGTCGCGGGCGGCGGCCGCAGCCGATGGGTTGTCCTATGTCGCCGACCGCCTGGCCTTTCTTGGCCAGATCGATGTCCTGACCCTGCACCTGCGCTTGTGCGCGGACACCCGCCACCTGATCGGCGATGCCGAATTGGCGGCGATGCGACCCGATGCCTTGCTGGTCAACACCAGTCGTGCGGAATTGCTCGCGCCCGGCGCACTGCTCCAGGCGCTCGGTAACGGCTGCCCGGGGATGGCCGCGCTCGACGTCTTCGACGACGAGCCGGAAGGGGCAAAGGCGTATCTCGGCCACCCGAACATCCTGTGCACGCCGCATCTGGGTTTTGTCGAGCAGGATACCTACGAAGCCTATTTTGGCGAGGCCTTTGCTCACGTCCACAATTTCCTCTCCGACGCGACTTAGCAGGGGGCTTTGATGGGGCGCTAGCGCTGCATTGGTATTGTGATTTTCGCAATAATTTAACTGATTAATTCATTTCACGGATTACGTGGCTAGGCCAAGAATACGGCCTTGTCACCCACTTCGAGGTTTGTGAAATGTTGATCAGTATTCCCTGTACGTTGATGCGCGGCGGGACGTCGAAAGGCCCTTATTTCCACGCCCGGGATCTGCCGCCGGATGCAGCGGCACGCGATCAGCTGCTGCTGGCGGCCATGGGCTCGCCACACGTGCGGCAGATCGACGGTATCGGCGGCGGCGATACCCTGACCAGCAAGGTGGTCATCGTCAGTCCATCCGAACGCCCGGGCATCGATATCGACTACCTGTTCGCCCAGGTTTCGGTCGAGACGGCAACGGTCGATACCACGCCCAATTGCGGCAACATGCTGGCCGGTGTCGGACCGTTTGCAATTGAGAATGGCTTGGTTCGCGCTACCGATCCGGTGACCACGCTGCGCATCTTCAACGTCAACACGCAGAAGGTAGTTGAGGCTGTCATCCAGACGCCGGGCGGACAGGTGAGCTACGAGGGCAACGCCCGGATCGACGGCGTGCCCGGCAGCGGTGCCCCGATCCAGCTCAATTTCCGGGATGCCACCGGAGCCAAGACCGGCCGCCTGTTTCCCACCAGCAATCGCATTGACGTGATCGATGGTATCGAAGTTTCACTGATCGATTTCGCGACGCCACTGGTCTTCGTTCCCGCCGAGGCTCTGGGCAAGAGCGGCCATGAGAGCAAGGCCGAGCTTGACGCCGATCCGGTGTTGAAAGCCCGGCTCGAGAGCATCCGCCTGCAGATCGCCAAACAGGCCGGCCTCGGCGACGTCCGCGAAAAGGTGCTGCCCAAGATTGCCCTAGTGGCATCGCCGCGCAAGCAGGGGTGATTGCCTCCCGTTATTTCACGCCGTGGAGTTGTCATTCGGCCTATGCGGTGACCGGCGCGCTCTGCCTCTCCGCGGCGAGCGTAATTCCCGGCACCGTGGTTCATCGGCTGGCCCGCCACAACGCTGCCGAGCCCAATCTGGTAACCATCGAGCAGCCAGCGGGAACGCTCGATATTCGCTTGCAGATCGAGGGCGATCTGCAAGCAGCGGAGCCGAGGATCACTTCCGCCGGACTGATCCGGACCGCCCGCAAATTGTTCAAGGGCAACGTGCTGCTGCCGATCGAGGATTTGAGCGAGGCCTGAGCCAGGCATTGCTACAGATTGAGATATTGATGCGGTGTACGCATTAATAAGCGACAGATTTGCATTTCACGCAAGTTAACGCGTTGCATAAACTGTAATCAACGTTCGCTCTTCAAGCGGCGGACGCACAGGCTGCCGCATAAATGACGGCAAATAATGATCTACGGAGGAGTGTCAATGAATCAGCAATTCAAGGTAGGGATGCTTTCGGCGTTGATCGGCGGACTGTTGCTGCCGATCGTCTCGGGAGCCGCCGAGGGCGAGCACAAGCTCGAACTCAAAGCGCGCGGGGTCTACTGGAGCGACGAAAGCCTGGTCTATCCGACGAGCACCAACCGCAATCCGCGACCGAACGACTACGAGCAGTCTGCCCTCGGGCTGCAGCTCAATTACCAGTCGCCTTACTGGGGCGGTTTCATCGGGGCGGATGCATCGGTCTACGGAGTCATGAAGCTTGGCGACAGCGGCACGCCGACGACCAATCTTGTCGAGTTGGGCAATAACGGGAAACTCCACGATTCCTACGCGACCGTCGGCCAGGCGCTGCTCAAGCTCAAGTATCAGGATTTTGCGCAGCTCAAGCTGGGGCGTCAGTTCCAGAACAGTCTGATGTTGAAAAGTACGACGACCCGTGCCGTTCCGGATACCTATTCCGGCGCCAGCGGCTCGCTCACTCCGATGGCCGGGCTGACCGTCTACGGTGCCGTGTACGACAAATGGCGTTCGCGCAGTACAGGCGAGTTCGAAAAATTCAGAACCGAGGCGACAGCCGCCAGGGTGCCCAATGCGATCGACTATATCGGCATTTTCGGGGCCTCGTATAGCAACGGACCGCTTGCCGTAACCGCAGAGTATTTGAACTCAAAGAGCTATTTGTCCAAGTTCGGCCTGGTGGGTGCCTACACCATTCCGCTGGACAAGAATTCGCTCAAGCTGTCCAGCGGGATCTTCACCTCGCGTGATGCGGGGGCACTATTCGTATGCTCGGCCGAACGGGAGATGGATTGCGTCGGTACAGCGCGCATCCAGAACGATGGCATGGGGGTCTACCTTGATGCCGAATGGAAGGTAAGCAACTTTACCGTCGGTGCCGCAGTCGCCAAATTCGACGGATTCTGGGTCGAAGACAACTTTGCGGTGAGTGCAAACAGGGACGGAAGCTTGACCCAGGACCATGGCACAACGGTGTTTCCGACTTCCGCGGCGCTCGGCCCGGATCTGACCAACAACGGCGAAACTGTCGCTTCAGTACGCTTGGCCTATGACTGGAAGGATTACGTCAAAGGCCTGAAGACGGCCTTCAAATATTCGCGGGGCACCGGCGCCCGCAGCAGCAACCTGGTGAATGGCGCAGAGGGCTCGGAAAACTACCGGGAATTCGACGCCCAGTACGCCATGCCCTTCGTGAAGAACCTGAGCCTGCGTTACGTCTATTACAACTACGACTCCCACGTCGAAGGCGGTTCCACCGCAGCGACGATCAAGGGCATGCCCCGCCAGGACTGGGAGCAGCACCGCTTCTATATCGATTACGTCTACCAGTTCTAAGCTCGACTACGATGTCGCACGATCTCCTTTGCAATGCTTTGCTCCCCCACAAAGCGTTGTATTCCGCCTCCCCAAGCAATTGGGGAGGCATTTTTTTCTGTCGTCTTGCGCAGGTATATCGTGAGCCTTGATCTCGCCGATCTGAAATTGATAGCTGCAATCGCTGATTGCGGCAGCCTCAGCGGTGCTGCGCTACAGGTCCGCTTGGCAACATCTTCGGCCAGTGCTCGCCTGAGCAATCTGGAGTCGGTGCTGCAGGTGCAACTCTTCGATCGTCACGCGCGTGGGTTGTACCCGACAACTGCAGGCGCAAAGGTAATCCATCATGTCCGTCAGGTGCTTGCGCGATTGGGGCAGCTAGAAGTCGATCTCGCTCCCTTCGCCAACGGCGAATTCGACAGAGTGACCTTGATGGCCAATTCGAGTGCGATCAACAGCTTCCTGCCGGACACTCTTGCGAATCTCCGACATCATCATCCGAAGCTACAGCTTCGAATTGAAGAACGGCCCAGCCGGGAAATTGCGTGCTCGCTGCTTTCCGGTGAGGCGGATATTGGCGTTGCCGCGCTGGGTGCTGTGCCAGTCGGCATTGAGGCGATTCGCTTCCGGAGCGAGCGCTTGGTCCTGATCGTGCCGTCGGAGCACCCACAGGCAGGTGCCAAGAATGGTGCCTTTGCCGATCTGGTTGCCGGCCAGGCATTTGTCTGCCTGCAGGCAGGCAGCGACCTTCATCGATTCATGACCAACGTTGCGGCCGCCAGTGGCGTGCGACTGGATGTTCGCGTTCAGATGCAGAGTCATCATGCAGTGTGCCGCATGGTTGCTGCAGGCATGGGGATCGGTGTCGTCCCGCTCGGCGTCGCTCAAATAGAAACGGAGGGCGGCGAGGCGCCGTTGGTGGCTATTCCCCTAGAAGAACCGTGGGCCGAGCGCACTCTCTATCTATGTACGCGGCAGGGACAACCCAAGGCTGGATCGGTTGCTGCCATCGTTGAACACCTGAGGCAATGGGCTCACTTCTGAATCTTTCCTGTGCGCTGAATCATCCCCAGCGCCTTGCGCTGGCCAGCGAGATCCACGCCAGACCGTTCATGGTTTTCGAGGCACCGGCACTGATCTCGCATCTGGCCATTTTCAGCGAAGACGGCGAACAGTCTCACGATCGCCTGTTGCAATCGCTGTGCGCGCGCTTTGGTGTCGCGGCCCCGGGGCAAGGCGCGCAGCATTTCGCCCACGATTTCGGGCATTTCCGTCTTAAATGGGAGCGCCACACCGAATTCTCGACTTTCAGTTTCGTCGAGCCGGGAGAGGGTAGTCCAGACTTCGCACGTACTGCCATGCGCCATGTGCCGAGCGATTGGCTCGAGTCGTTACGCGCTTCGGTGATCGTTGCATCGCACATCATTGCCGAATGCGGCAATCCGCTAAGCATCACCGATAAGCGCCTCAAAGGTTTGTTCCCCGTGCCGCCATTGGTTGGAAGCCAATTATTGTCGGACGGCGAGATTTGGACGGATTTCCAGGTCGGGCCGCACGGCTTCTCGAAATATCTGGTCCGCGATATCAATTTGCGGGAGTCGCAGATGGGGCGACTGGTCCAACGCATCTGCGAAATCGAGACATATCTCATGATGGCACTGCTTGCCCTGCCGCTGGCACGCGAAGCCAGCACCCTGCTGAGCAGCATCGAGGAAGACTTGATACAGCTGGGCAACCTGATGAGTACGCAGGGCATCGAGGAGCACGCAGAAGAACAGTTGAAAGAGATTTCCCGGCTCGATGCACTGGTTCGCGCCATGTCGTTTCGGACGGGATATCGCTTCAGTGCTGCACAGGCCTATTACCGGATTGTAGGTGCGCGCATCGGCGAGTTGCGCGAACGGCGTATCGAAGGTGTGCCGACAATCGGCGAATTCATGGAGCGTCGGCTTGCGCCTGCGATGGATACCTGCATGTCCGTTGCTGTTCGGCAGGAGGCTCTGGCTGAAAAGATCAGCCGGTCCGACGACATGCTACGTACCCGAGTCAATCTGGCGCAGGAGCGACAGAGCCAGAGTGTGCTGAGGAGCCTGAGTCACAGTGCCAGCCTTCAACTTCGCTTGCAGCAGGCGGTCGAAGGCCTCTCGGTGGTGGCCATTTCATACTACGCAGTCGGCCTGATTGGCTATACGCTGAAGGCACTCAAAGGCTGGGCGCTGGACATACCTGTCGACCAAGCTCTCGGACTAATCTTGCCGCTGGTTTGCCTGGTGGTCTGGATTGCCACTCGGCGCTTGCATAACCGTTTGCACACAAAAAGCGCTTGCTCTGTTGCCAAGTGAAATTTGAGTAGTCGTCATTTGAAGATTAAGTGGCTGCAATGGGAACGCAAAAAGCCTATTCGCTTGCATGTGTCATCATGCAGTTTTGGGCGCGTAGTGAATGTAGAGTGAGTGACCGTCATTAAGCTCATAGTTGATTAAGGGAATTTTTGGGAGACTCCAATGGATATGCCTTCGCACCAACTCACCATGACCGTCTTGATGACGCCAGACATGGCCAATTTTTCCGGCAATGTCCACGGTGGCGCACTCCTCAAACTGCTTGACCAAGTAGCCTATGCCTGTGCAAGCCGCTACGCAGGAACCTACGTGGTGACTCTTAGTGTTGATCAGGTAATGTTCCTACAGCCTATTCATGTGGGCGAACTAGTCAGTTTTCTTGCTTCCATTAATTACACCGGCACGTCATCAATGGAAGTAGGGATCAAAGTCGTTGCTGAAAATATCCGTTCGCAAGAGGTTCGACACGTCAACAGTTGCTTCTTCACCATGGTTGCTGTGGATGATCAAAGCAATTCGGTCCGTGTCCCGGCATTAAGGCCATTTTCACCCGACGAAAAGAGGCGGTTTGAGGCTGCCAGGATTCGCAAAGAACTACGGCGCGAACTCGCACAGCGATTCGATACTGCAAGACATCCAGAAAAGCACTAACTGACTAGAACTTGCCTCAGTCTACGCTTTCAAAAACAACGAAGTTCCGCATCGCCTGAATTGCGGGATCAGTCAGACTAGAGGGCTCGCGGGGAGGAAAAAATGGAAGCCACATGGTGGGGAACAACTGGCAGCTACCCGGCCCATTGCTGACCGACACGGATGCAGGGCTGGGCGGCCGCAATGGCCGAGAAGCTCTCGGTCGGATCCTGCGCTGTACGACTGCTCAACTCTGAAACCTGCCACAGGGCCGCCGAGATGCTGAATGTCTCTTGAGGGCACAACAGAGTCATTAGCTGGCGGAGTTTTCGTCGCTATGCGCCTAATGACCAAAAACGGCGAAACCCGCTCGGGTTTCGCCGTGCCGGGTGTCCGGCTTAGAACCAGTACTGGTAGCCCAGGGCCAGGCCGAAGGCGTCGTCGCCCGGGTTGATCGTGTAGTTGCCGGCCGAGCTCGTTCCCATCGGCACCAGCGCCGAGCCGGCGCTATTCTTGTGGCCGGACAGGATGCCATAGACCCGCGACTGGGCACCGATGGTTTCCACCCAGCCAATGGTCGCGACGCTGCCCTTGTTGCTCGGCGAGGCATCCTGCGTGCGGCCTTCGGCGTAGGCGAGCAGCAACTGGCCGGTGGCGGTCGCCGCCGTTTGGCTGCCGATCATCCATTCGCGTCGGGTCGTGCTGCCGCCGCTGTCGGGGTTGTTCTCGACATGGCCGAAGCCGGCCATCAGCTTGGTTGCCTTCAACTGGTAGCTGGCGCCGACGAAACCCTGCCTGACGACGGCGGTCGACACGCTGACATGATCGTCGTTCTGGTAGGCGACGCCCAGGCCGAACGGCCCGTTTTCGTAATTGACGGCGAGGGCGGCGGCATCGTGGGTCTTGCCGGTTTCGCCACCGAACGCCACCATCAGATTGGCGCTCAGGCCGGCGTATTTCGGCGTCGCATAGACGAGGGAGCTGTCGAAGCGGGTGCTGCCGGTACTGACGTTGCCGTCGGTGGTCGGCGAGCCGTAGCCCTGCTCGAACGGGTCGAAGCTGATCACGCTGTTGTAGAGCGGCGAATACTGGCGGCCGGCCGTCAGGCGACCCCAGGCGCCCTCCAGGCCGGCGTAGGCCTGGCGCCCGAAGAAGCGGCCGCCTTGGGCCAGCGTGCCCTTGTTGGCGAAGATGCCGCTTTCCAGTTGGAAAACGGCGCGCAGGCCGTCGTTGATGTCGGCGCCGCCCTTAACGCCCAGACGGCTGCCGTTGAGGCCGCCGGATTCCAGGGCCAGGCGCTTGCCCTGGCCGCCACCGCGGTTGTATTCGGCAAACAGGTCGAGCTTGCCGTAGAGGGTGACGTTGGCATTGGCGCCGAGCGAACCGGCCGACAGCACCGGCGCCGTCGAGGCCGGGCGGGGGGCTTCTTTCTGCTGGGTTTCCAGTTGTGCGAGGCGATCCTGCATTTTTTGCATGGCCTGCTTCAGGTCGTCGATTTCGCCGGCATGGGAGAGTCCCGGTGCGAGGGCGGCGATGACGGTGGCGGCGGCCATGGCGATGAGCTTTTTATTCACGATTTTTCCGTTTTTGAAGATGAGCTGACCCGTTGCCGCGCTTTCGCTGCGGCAATCAGGGGGGCAAAGGGGGGGGGCACGGGCCGGCGGCTGGGCCGGCCCGTGGCGGTGCTCTATCCGGTCAGGATGAGCGGGCGGTGCGGGGCGTTCAGTATTCCCAGAAGATGCGCTGGAGATCCTTGCTGTCCTGCGTCTTGGTCATCGCCACCGCGGCCAGGATGCGGGCCTTCTGCGGGTTCAGATCATGGGCGACGACCCAGTCGTACTGGTCGTCGGGTTGCTCGGCATTGCGCAGTACGAAGCCGCCGGCATTGACGTGCGAGGAACGGATGATCTGCACGCCCTTGCCGCGCAGATCGCGCAGCGCCGGCACGACGCGGTTGCTCACCGAACCGTTGCCGGTACCGGCGTGGATGATGGCCTTGGCGCCCTTGTCGGCCAGCGCCCGGTAGGCGGTATCGCCGACGTTGCCGTAACCGTAGGCGATCTCGACCGGGGCCAGGGCCTCGATCTTCTCGATGTCGAATTCGGAATTCATCGTGTGGCGCTTGGCCGGCAGGCGGAACCAGTAGTTCTTGCCCTCGACCACCATGCCCAGCGCGCCCCACGGGCTCTTGAAGGCTTCGGTCTTGATATTGACCATCTTGGAGACGTCACGGCCGCTGTTCAGTTCGTCGTTCATCGTCACCAGCACGCCCTTGCCGCGCGCATCGGTGCTCGCCGCGACGCTGACTGCGTTCGACAGGTTGAGCATGCCGTCGGCCGACATCGCGGTGCCCGGACGCATCGACCCGACGACCACGATCGGCTTGTCGGTATGGACGACCAGGTTCAGGAAATAGGCGGTTTCTTCCAGCGTGTCGGTGCCGTGGGTGACGACGATGCCATCGACGTCGCCCTGTTTGGCGAGTGCGGCGACGCGCTTGCCGAGGGTGACGAGGTGTTCGTTGGTGAAGCCCTCGGAGGCGATCTGGAAGACCTGTTCGCCGCGCACCTGGGCGACATCGGCGAGCGTCGGGATGCCGGCGATCAGCTTGTCGACCGGCACCTTGGCGGCCTGGTAGGTGGCGCTCTTGGCGACATCGGCGCCGGCCCCGGCGATGGTGCCGCCGGTGGCCAGGATGACGACGTTGGGTTTGGCGGCGAAGGCCGGCACGGTGGCCAGGAAGCCGGCGAGCACCAGCAGGCAGCGGGAAATTAAGCGGTTCATTGAGTCTCCTTGTCTGTTTTCTGAAAAAACCGGAAATCGGTTTCTCTATGGTTAATCAGCACATGCCATGCCAGATGTGTCGGCGATGCTTGTTGTTTTTATGTGATTGATTTATTTGGAAATGAATTTCAGCGGCCGTGCGGTATTGACGGAATATCGAGGCTGGCCCCCTGTCGGCTATCGGTTTTTCGATACTAGGAAACGTCGTCGGCCAGCCCGTATTTGCGGATCTTGTCGTGCAGCGTCGTCTTGGCGACGGCCAGGGCGTCGGCGGTGCGGGTCAGGCTACCGTAGCGGCGCAGGGCGTCGGCGATCAGCGCCCGTTCGAAAGCTTCGACGGTCTCGGCGAGCGGCGTCGGGCCCTCGGACTGCGGCTGGCCGAAGGGCGGCGATCCGCTTTCGATGCCCAGTACGCAGCGGTCGGCGACGTTCCTGAGCTCGCGGACGTTGCCCGGCCAGGCGTAGCCGACCAGTTGCCGGACGCGGCCGGCGCTGGTTTCCGGCACCGGCCGCTGGTGGCGGGCGGCGGCCTGGAGCAGGAAGTGCTCGAAGAGCAGCGGGATGTCTTCGCGCCGTTCGCGCAGCGGCGGCAGGTTCAGTGTCGCGACGCCCAGACGGTAGTAGAGGTCGTTGCGAAAGCCGCCGCGTGCCGCGAGGTCGAGCAGGTCTTCCTTGGTCGCGGCGATCACCCGGCAGTCGATGCTGACCTGGGTGTTGGAGCCCAGGCGTTCCAGCGTCCGTTCCTGCAGGACGCGCAGCAGCTTGATCTGCATGGTCATCGGCATGCTCTCGATTTCGTCGAGAAACAGGGTGCCGCCGCTGGCATGCTCGATCTTGCCGATGCGCCGTTTCTGGGCGCCGGTGAAGGCGCCCGGCTCGTGGCCGAAGAGCTCGCTGTCGAGTAGGCTTTCGGCCATGCCGCCGCAGTTGATGGCGACGAAATTGCCGTCCCGGCGCATGCTGAGGTCGTGCAGGCAGCGCGCAACCAGTTCCTTGCCGGTGCCGGTCTCGCCATGGATCAGCACGTCGGCGGCACTGCCGGCGAGGCCGGTCAGACGGTCGCGCAGCTTCTGCATGCCGGGGCCGCGGCCGATCAGCTTGCTTTCGAGCTGGTCGCGCTGTTCGAGCTGGCGGCGCAGGTCGCGCACTTCAAGCACCAGGCGGCGTTTCTCCAGCGCCCGGCGCACCACCTCGACCAGGTATTCCGGGGCGAAAGGCTTCTGGATGAAGTCGTAAGCGCCGTCCTTCATCGCCTGCACCGCCATCGTCACGTCGCCGTGGCCGGTGATCAGCACCACCGGCAATTCCGGATCGAGGGCCAGGGTTTCGCGCAGGAAGGCCATGCCATCCATCTTGGGCAGCCGGATGTCGCTGACCACGACGCCGCGGAAATCGCGGCCCAGGCGGCGGCGCGCCTGTTCGGCGCTGCCGGCACATTCGGTGGCGATGCCTTCGAGCTGCAGGGCCTGCTCGCAGCCCAGCGCTACGTCCGGGTCGTCCTCGATGATCAGTACTTTCAGCGCTTCAGTCATGGGGGTCGGCCTCGTCGAGCAAAGGGATGTCCAGCGTGAAGACGGCGCCGCCGTCCGGATGATTGGCCCCGGAGAGCGTGCCACCGAAGTCGCGGACGATGCCGGCCGAGATGGTCAGGCCGAGACCCAGTCCGACGCCGGCCGCCTTGGTCGTGAAAAAGGGTTCGAAGAGGTGGGCCAGCGCTGCCTCGTCCAGCCCCGGCCCGTGGTCGCGCACGCTGAGCCGGGCTTGCCGGTCGACGCATTCGCAGGCCACTTCGATGCGCGGCGCGGGCTGGCCATCCATGGCGTCGAGCGCGTTGCCGATCAGGTTGACCAGCACCTGCTCCAGGCGGTTGGTGTCGCACAGCGCCACCGGTTCGGGCGGTGGGCAATTGCAGATGATCTCGGCATTGGCCTGGTGCAGCCGGGGTTCGAGCAGGGCCAGGGCGTTGTCGAGCGCCTTGCCCAAGGCCACCGGCTGCAACTGGCCGCTCGACTTGCGGGCGAAGGTGCGCAGCTGACCGGTGATCAGTCCCATTCGGTCGACCAGCTGGGCGATGCGTTCGAGGTTGGTGCGGGTGGTGGCGACATCGCCGCGTTCGAGAAAGCGCACGCCGTTGCCGGACAGGGTGCGCAGGGCGGCCAGCGGCTGGTTGAGTTCGTGGGCGATGCCGGTGGAGAGCTGGCCGATCACCGCCAGCTTGCCGGCCTGGACCAGTTCGTCCTGGGCGGCGCGCAGCGTCCGTTCGGCGCGGATGCGCTCGGCGACCTCGTCCTGCAGCAGCTGGTTGGCGGCCGAGAGGTCGGCGGTGCGCTCGTCGACCTTGCGCTCCAGTTCGTCGTGCGCCTTCTGCAACGCCTCGCGGGCGGCCAGGCGGTCTTTCAGGCGGCGGCGGCGCTCGTCGAGCATCAGGCCGAGCATGAAGAGGAAGGCGGCGCCGACCACGGCGACCATGGCCCGGCTGCGGGCGATTTCGTCGACCTGTTCGAGATGCGAGAGCACGGTCAGCGTCCATGGCGTGCCGGCCAGCGGCCGGGATTGCGCCAGGAAGCGGCCGGCCACCGGATAGACCGAGACCATTTCCGGGCCGGTCTTGGCGATGCTGACCAGGCGGGCGCCGTGGTCGAGTTCGGCGATCTCCTTGAGGCCGAGCGGTTTCAAGGCTCGGCGGTTGTATTGCTGGGTCTGGTCGAAAGCGCTGCGCGTCGTTTCGTCGAGCGGGCGTAGCGTCGTGAATTTCCAGTCGGCGACCGAGCCGAGGATGATCACGCCATTCTCGTCGCTGACCATGGCCGGCGCTTCGACCGTGCTCCACGATTTTTCCAGCTGTTCGAGGCTGACCTTGATGACGGCGACACCGAGGGTGCGGCTGGCGTCGGCCAGGGTCGAAGCGAGGTAGTAGCCGGGTTCGCCGCGCGTCGTGCCGATGCCGAAGAAACGCCCGGTGCCGCTGTTGATCGCTTCGCGGAAATAGGGGCGGAACGACAGGTCTTCGCCGATGAAGCTGTCGGCACGCCGCCAGTTGCTGGCGGCGACGACCTGCCCGCCGGCGTCGATGACGTAGATGGCCAGCGTGCCGGCCCGCTCGTTGAGTTGCTCGAGGTAGGCATTGACCTGGGGTGCCAGCTTGCTGCGCTCGCCGCGGTCGAGCAGTTCGAGCACGTCGCGTTCGAGGCCGAGGGTGCCGGGCAGGAAGGCGTACTTGCCGATCTCGCGGTCGAGGCTGGCGGTGTACAGGTCGAGCCGGTGCAGGCCGGTCGCCTGCAGGTCGGTGATGCCGAGTTGCTGGGCGATGCGGTGCGCGCCGAAGCCGGTCAGGCCCATCAGGGCGAGGAGCAGCAGGAAAAGCGGCAGGTGGCGGCGGCTGGGCATGGCGGCGGACGGGATCGGGAAACCGATGGTAGCAGGGCGGGGGCGTCAGAGGAGATCGATGAGTTGCTTGACGATCAGGATGACGACGACGCCGAGAAAGGCCTGGCGGATGAAGCCGGCGCCGTGTTTGAGCGCGAGATGGGTGCCGAGGTAGGCCCCCGCCAGGTTGCACGCAGCCATGGTCAGGCCGATGGCCCACAGGATCGGGCCATGGCTGGCGAAGAAGGCGATGGCCGAGAAGTTGGTGGCCAGGTTGATGACCTTGGCGCTGGCCGAGGCGCGCACGAAATCCATGCCGAAGACGCGGACGAAGCCGAAGATCAGGAAGCTGCCGGTGCCCGGGCCAAAGAAGCCGTCGTAGAGGCCGATCACCAGGCCGAACAGTGCGCCGCGCCAAAGGTCGCCGGGGCGCGGCTCATGCGTCTCTTCATGGCCGAGGTTCTTGCGCAGAAAGGTGTAGATGGCAACGGCCAGCATCATGACGACGACCAGTGGCCGCATTGCTTCGCGCGGCATCCAGGCGACCAGCGCAGCGCCGAGCCAGGCGCCGACCAGGGCGGCGGCGGTCGCGGGTAGCACCAGGCGCCAGGGAATGCGCACGGCGCGGGCGTAGCGCCACAGTGAGGCGGCGGTGCCGGCGATGCTCGATACCTTGTTGGTGCCGAACAGAGTCGGGATCGCGGTCTGCGGGAAGGTCGAGAGCAGGGCCGGAATCTGGATCAGGCCGCCGCCGCCGACCGCCGCGTCGACCATGCCGGCGAAGAAGGCGGCGGGAATCAGGATCAGCCAGTCGATAGTCATGTTCTGTAAAAAAAATGGACCCGGCACCTTGGGCGCCGGGTCGTTGAAAAAGGTTCGGCCCGAGGGAGGCCGAACCCCAAAGGAGCGTTTTGCCAGGTTCAGGCGGCGCTGGCTGGCACCAGTTGGTCAGGCACCGGCAGCGTTTCGTCGATTTCAGCGAGCGCTTCGTCCACCGGCGTGATGCCATTTTCCCACTTGGCGACGACGGCGGTGGCGATGGCGTTACCCAGCACGTTGGTTGCCGTACGCCCCATGTCGAGGAAGTGGTCGATTCCGAGGATCAGCAGCAAGCCGGCTTCCGGCAGGCCGAACATCGGCAGCACGGCGGCAACGACAACCAGCGAGGAGCGCGGTACGCCGGCGACACCCTTGCTCGAGATCATCAGGACCAGCAGCATGGTGATCTGCGTCGTCAGGCTGAGATCGATGCCGTAGGCCTGGCCGATGAAGAGCGCGGCGAAGGCGCAGTAGAGCATGGAGCCATCGAGGTTGAACGAGTAGCCGAGCGGCAGCACGAAGCCGGTGATGCGGTCCTTGACGCCGAATTTCTCGAGCTGCTCCATGAGCTTGGGATAGGCCGATTCGCTGCTCGCCGTCGAGAAGCCGAGCAGCATCGGGCTGCGCACCAGTTTGAGCAGGCGGAAGACTTCCTTGCCGAGCACGAAGTAGCCGGCCGCGATCAGCACCAGCCACAAAACGGCCAGGGCGATGTAGAAGCTCGCCAGCAGCTTGCCGAAGACCACCAGCATGCCCAGCCCCTGGGTCGTGATGATGCCGGCGACGGCACCGAAGACGCCGATCGGGGCGAAGCGCATGACGTAGTCGGTGACCTTGAGCATGACATGCACCACTTCTTCCATGGTGCTCACCAGGCTACGCGCCGCCTGGTTGTGCAGGTGGCCCAGGGCCAGGCCGAAGAACACCGCGAAGACCAGGATCTGCAGGATTTCATTGGCCGCCATCGCCTCGAAGAAATTCTTCGGGAAGACGTGGGTGATGAAATCCTTGAGGTTCAGCGCGCTGGTTTTCAGGCCGACGGCGCTGCCCACTTCGGGCAACGGTACGCCCAGATTGGCGCCCGGTTGCAGCAGGTTGGCGAACAACAGGCCGAGCGACAGCGAGCACAGCGAAGCGACGACGAACCAGCCGAGGGCCTTGGCGCCGATGCGGCCGACGGTCTTCGAGTCGCCCATGCCGGCCAGGCCAGCAACCAAGGTGGCGAAGACCAGCGGCGCGATGATCATCTTGATCAGGCGCAGGAAGATGTCGGTCAGGATGCCGAAGTAGCCGGCAATCTCCTTGGCGGCGGCCGGGCCGCCGGCCATGGTGTTGCAGGCGTAACCGACGATGACGCCGAGGACCATGGCGATCATGATCAGGGTGGTTAACCGGTTCATTTTCATGATGGTTTCCTTGTTGTGTGCATTGAATGAAGGGCGCTGGCTCAGGCGGCGCGGGGCAGGATCATTTGCGGCTTGGTCAGCACTTCCGGACGCAATACGTCGGCCAGTTGCTCGGGGCTCATCAGTTTGCGTTCGAGCACGATCTCGGCGACGCCACGGCCGCTGAGATGGGCTTCGGCGGCAATTTCAGTAGCGTTGGCGTAGCCGAGATAGGGATTGAGTGCGGTGACGATGCCGATCGAGCGCTCGACGCTGGCGCGCAGCGCGTCGCGATTGGCGGTGATGCCGTCGACGCAGTAGTCGGCCAGGGTCTTGCAGCCCTTGCCCAGGTGCAGCACGCTCTTGAACAGGCTGTGGGCGATGATCGGCTCGAAGGCGTTGAGCTGCAGCTGACCGGCTTCGGCGGCGAAAGTCACGGTGGTGTCGTTGCCGATGACTTCGAAGGCGATCTGGTTGACCACCTCAGGGATTACCGGATTGACCTTGCCCGGCATGATCGATGAGCCGGCCTGACGCGGTGGCAGATTGATCTCGCCGAAGCCGGCGCGCGGGCCGGAGGAGAGCAGGCGCAGGTCGTTGCAGACCTTGGAGAGCTTGACCGCGACGCGCTTGAGGACGCCGGAGAGTTGCACGAAGCTGCCACAGTCCTGCGTCGCCTCGATCAGGTTGGGGGCGGTGAGGACCGGGATGCCACTGATCTCGACCAGCTTGCGGCAGACGATGGCGGCGTAGTCGGGATGGGCGTTGATACCGGTGCCGATGGCAGTGGCCCCGAGGTTCATTTCGCGGATCAGCAGCGCCGCTTCCTTGAGGCGCTCCTCGTCTTCGCCGAGCATCACGGCGTAGGTCGAGAACTCCTGGCCGAGGGTCATCGGCACGGCATCCTGCAACTGGGTGCGGCCCATCTTCAGCACGTCGGCGAACTCCTCGGCCTTGCGCTCGAAGGCGCGGCGCAGGTAGGCCATGGCGTCGACCAGGCGAAAGATGCCGACATAGGTAGCGAGCTTCAACGCCGTCGGATAGACGTCGTTGGTCGACTGGCTCATGTTGACGTGCTCGTTGGGGTGCAGGAACTGGTACTCGCCCCGGGCATGGCCGAGGATTTCCAGCGCCCGGTTGGCGATCACCTCGTTGGCGTTCATGTTGGTCGAGGTGCCGGCACCGCCCTGGATGACATCCACCACAAACTGGTCGTGCCACTGGCCGTCGATCAATTCCTTGCAGGCGGCGACGATGGCGTCGGCACGCTTGGCGTCGAGCAGGCCGAGCTGCTGGTTGGCCTGGGCCGCGGCCTTCTTGATCTGGGCCAGGGCGCGGATGAGGTCCGGGTAGACGGCGATCGAGATGCCGGTGATGTCGAAGTTTTCCAGCGCGCGCAGGGTATGGACGCCGTAGTAGGCGGCAGTCGGGACTTCGCGGTCGCCGAGCAGGTCGTGTTCGAGGCGGTAGGTGGTCGGTTGTTTCATGGTGTCTCCTGTGTTGTGGCCGGTTGGACATGGGGCGTCGTCCGGTCCTTTATTCAACGCACGTGCCGTGCCTGCACCGATGGTTTTGCGGAGCCTTGATTCTTAATGGTTTTTGGCCGGTGGCGCAGGGCTGCCCATCGGGTTTCCGAAGAAAGCGGGCTGACTGGCGTTCGGATTTCCGAACGCCGACAGCTACGGGCGGGGGATCTCTAGCGCTGCTCGGGCAGCCAGCCCAGGCGCCGGAACACCCATTCCGTCGCCCACAGGCTGAAATAGGTGGCGAACCACGCGAAGATGGTGTCGGACAGGAAATGCCCGCCCGGCACGATGCGGACCAGCGCGAACAGCCCGCCGCAGGCGAGGCTGGCCAACAGCCAGCGGCGGCGCACGGCGGGCGCGCCGAGCCAGCCGAAAGCCATGATGAAGGCGGCGGTGGCGACATGGCCGCTGACGAAGGAGCAGTTCTGCTCGCACTGGTCGGCCGGAATGAAGGCCGGGGTGAACTGCTTGCTGCCGCCGAACTGTTCGATATTGACCGGCCGCGTCCGTCCGGAATGTTCCTTGAGCGTTGCATCGACCAACAGGATGGGGCCGGCCAGTGCGGCGGCGAGCAGGAAACCGAAGGTGGTTTGTCTGGCCTTGAGCTTCGGGAAGCACTTGGCGAAGCCGAGCAGCCAAAGCAGCAACAGCGCCACCAGCAGGCCTTGCCCGAGGCGCGGTAGGCCGCGATAGGGGATGGCCAGCCAGAGGTCTTCGCGATTCAGCGCCCAGTGGCCTTCGCCGCGGTAGAACAGGCCGCTGACCGCGAGGTCGATCTGCGGGAAGGCGATGAACAGCCCGACCAGCAGGCCGAACGCAATCAGCGCGATGCGAAGTTCAGTAGCCCTTGAAGCCACGGAGCAGGTAAACATCCATGTCGCGGGTGGTGGTCGCGTCAAGCGGTGCCTTCAGCGTCGCCAACTTGTCGACCGCGGCAAAGTAGTTGATGAATTGCCCGGCCGGGTCCTGGGTGATCAGGATCGCATCCTTGCCGATCCAGGGCCGCAGGTCGGTGGTCAGCTTGTAGTGGTCGCTCGCCACGCCGCTCGGATTCCAGCTAGCGGCGGCCGGGCTCAGGTCGCGCAGTTCGTAGAGCATGTGGGCGAGCAGGGTGCGGTTGTCGGCGATCAGCACGGCGTCAGGGTGGGCCTGGATGATTGGTGTCAGCTGGCGACCCAGTTCGTCCCAGCCCATGGCGCGGGCAAAGGGGCTCTTCTTGGCAGGATTCTGGACGTGGGCTGCGGCCAGCAGGCTGGGCCAGTGATAGACGGCAGCGACCAGGGCGATATTGATCGCCAGCCCGATCACCAGCAGGCGTTGTTTCTCGCGCTGCACCAGCCAGGCAACGGCGGCGATGGCGGCCGGCGCGAAGGCGGGCGCCGCCCAGTTGGCGTTGGCGCTGCTCTTCATGGCCTGCGCCGAAACAACCGCCCACAGCGGCAAGGCGAACCAGAGCAGGAGCCGGGTCCGATCGTCGCGCCAGCTTTGCCGGACCTGGGCGAGCAGGATGAAGAACACGCTGCCCAGCACCGGACCGAAGGAAATCCATTGCGCCGCCCAGAATTCGCCGAGCGCCTTGAAGCCGCCGCCGGCCTTCTTGTTGAGCGTGATGTCGGCGGTGTGCTTCAGTGTCGGAAAATCGTGGGTGAAATTCCAGTAAATATTGGGCGCCAGGATCAGCAAGGCCAGGCCACCCGCCAGCCAGGGCTTGGCCGTGCCCAGGCGCGTCCGGTGGAAAGCCAGCAGGTGCAGGAAGGCGGCGCCCAGCCAGGCGGCCATCGTGTATTTGGAGAGCAGGCCGAGGCCGCAGACGGCACCGAGCAGCAGCCAGTCGGCCCAGGCGTCGCTGTCCAGCGCGCGCAGATAGGCCCACAGCGCCAGTGCCCAGAACAAGGTGAGCAGGGCATCGGTCGACACGAACAGGCCGAGCCAGGCGAACATCGGCAGGGTCAACACGGTGACCGCTGACCAGAAGGCGGTGCGCTCGTCGTAGAGGCGGCGGGCGATGGCCCAGCAGGCGGCGGCCGCAGCCGGATAGCAGAGCATGGCCAGGGCCTTGACGCCGAGCAGACCGTCGCCGAATAGCGCCGTGGACAGCCAGATCAGGGCGGCGACGCCGGGCGGCTTGGAGAAGTAACCCCAGTCGAGGTGTTGCGCCCAGGTCCAGTACTGCGCTTCGTCGATGTAGAGCGTGATGCCGAGTTGCGGTAGCACCCAGAAGCGCCAGGCGAGCAGGGCGGCGCTCAGGCCGAGCAGGACTTTGACACCGGCAGCGGTGCCCGGCGCTGCGCTCACGCCGACTTGTGCCAGCCTTCGTCAGCCGCCAGGGCGCGTTCCGGACGGGCGGAATAGGAACGGATGGTGCCGGATTCGAAGTAGATGCGGGCCATGATTTCGGCCAGTACCCCGGTGGTGATGAAGTGTACGCCGGCGATCAGGCCGCCGATGGCGACGATCAGCAGCGGCCGGCCACCGATGTTTTCGCCGAGGCCGAACTTGACCCAGGCCAGCCAGGTCATGACCAGGCCGGAGAGGGCGGTCAGGCCGAGGCCGATGCCGCCGAAGAAGTGGCCGGGGCGGGCGCGGAAGCGCATGAAGAAATAGACAGCGATGAGGTCGAGTATGACCCGGAAAGTGCGCGAGATGCCGTACTTGGAAACGCCGGCGGTGCGCGCGTGGTGCGTCGTCGGTTCCTGGGCGATGCGGCGCGGCGTGGTGACGGTAGCCAGCCAGGCCGGGATGAAACGATGCATTTCGCCGTACAGGCGCACGCTCTTGATGACGCTGCCGCGGAAGGCCTTGAGGCTGCAGCCGTAGTCGCGCAGCTTGACGCCGGTCAGCCGGGCGATCAGCTTGTTGGCGATCTTCGACGGAATCTTGCGCAGGAACAGGCCGTCCTGGCGGTTCTGGCGCCAGCCGGCGACCAGGTCGAGGTCTTCGTTCAAGAGCCGGGCGACCATGCGTGGGATATCGACCGGGTCGTTCTGCAAATCGCCGTCCATGGTCACGATGACGTCGCCGCGCGCCGCGTCGATGCCGGCCTGCATGGCGGCGGTCTGCTTGAAGTTGCGGGTCAGTTCGACGATGCGGACGTGCGGGCCGTATTCCCGGGCCGATTGCACGGCGCGATCGACCGTGGCATCGCTGCTGCCGTCATCGACCAGGACCAGTTCCCACGGGTGTTCGTAACCGACCAGCGCTTCATGGACGCGCTTGACCAGCGGCGCGATGTTTTCTTCCTCGTTGTAGAACGGAACGACGATGGAAAGGCTGTGCGGGGGGATGGAAATGGCGGCGGTCATGGGCGAGTCCGGCGGGAAAGCGCGCATTTTAACTTGAAAGTGCCGCGCCGATAGCGAAGCAGATGGCCTTCATCCGGTCGTGCAAAGGCGGGGGCGGAGGGCTTGTTGTAGAATTTGGCGTTTACCGTGTTCAGTAAGGAATCACCACATGTTGCTGATGGTGGATAACTACGACAGCTTCACCTACAACATCGTCCAGTATTTCGGCGAGCTGGGTCAGGAAGTGCAGGTTTACCGCAACGACGCCATTACCGTCGCCGATATCGCCCGCCTCAAGCCGGAATATCTGGTCATTTCGCCCGGTCCCTGCGCGCCGGCCCAGGCCGGTATCTCGCTGGCGGCGATCCGCGAATTCGCCGGCAAGATTCCGCTGCTCGGCGTCTGCCTCGGCCACCAGTCGATCGGCGAAGCCTTCGGCGGCAAGATCGTGCATGCCAAGCAACTGATGCATGGCAAGGTGTCGCCGGTGCATCACAAAGACGTCGGCGTCTTCAAGGGGCTGCCCAATCCGCTGACCTGCACCCGCTACCACTCGCTGGCCATCGAGCGCGAATCTCTGCCAGACTGCTTGGAGATCATCGCCTGGACCGACGACGGCGAGATCATGGGCGTCCGCCACAAGACGCTGGCCGTCGAAGGCGTGCAGTTCCACCCCGAATCGATCCTGACCGAACGTGGTCACGATCTGCTCAAGAATTTCCTGGACGAATTCAAGAAATGACCCCGCAAGCCGCCCTCCAGCGCGTGATCGAACACCGCGAAATTTTCCACGACGAAATGGTTTCCCTGATGCGCCAGATCATGGGCGGCGAAGTCACGCCGGTGATGATCGCAGCGATCATCACCGGCCTGCGCGTCAAGAAGGAAACCATCGGCGAGATCGCCGCCGCCGCCACCGTCATGCGCGAACTGTCGACCAAGGTCGAGCTCGCCGATACCAGCCGCCTGGTCGATACCTGCGGCACTGGCGGCGATGGCGCCCACACCTTCAATATTTCCACTGCCGCGATGTTTGTCGCTGCCGCGGCCGGGGCGCAGATCGCCAAGCATGGCGGGCGCTCGGTCTCCAGCCAGTCGGGCAGCGCCGATGTGCTCGAGGCCCTCGGCGTCAATCTCAATCTCAAGCCGGAGCAGGTCGCCCAGTGCATCGCCGAAACCGGTATCGGCTTCATGTTCGCGCCCAACCATCACAGCGCCATGAAGCACGCCGCGCCGGTACGCCGCGAGCTGGGTGTGCGGACCATCTTCAACATCCTTGGCCCGCTGACCAATCCGGCCAACGCGCCGCAGCAGGTGATGGGCGTCTTCCATCCCGATCTGGTCGGCATCCAGGTCCGCGTGCTGCAACGCCTGGGCAGCACCCGGGCGTTGACCGTGTTTGGCCGCGAAGGCCTCGACGAAATCTCGATCTCCGGCGCGACCCTGGTCGGCGAACTGAAGGACGGCCGGGTTAACGAATACGAAATCCATCCCGAGCAGTTCAATCTCCCGGTGCATGACCCGAAGGTGTTGCAGGTGGCCAGCGTCGAGGAGTCGAAAGCCATGTTGCTCGGCACGCTCGACAACAAGTTCGGCGCCGCCCGCGACATCGTCGCCCTCAACGCTGGTGCCAGTGTCTATATCAGCGGCCAGGCGCCCACCCTGGCCGACGGCGTCGACAAGGCCTTCGAAATGATCGTCTCCGGTGCGGCGCGCGCCAAGCTGGAACAATTCATCAACTGCACCAAGCAATTCGCATGAGCGACATCCTCAACAAGATCGTCGCCACCAAGCGCCAGGAAATCGCCGCCGCGTTGGTCGCCAAGCCGCTTGCCGTTGTCGAGGCCGAGGCGGCCGCCCAAACTGCGCCGCGCGATTTCGTCGGCGCCATCCGCAACAAGATCGCGGCCGGCCAGGCGGCGGTGATTGCCGAGATCAAGAAGGCCAGCCCGTCGAAAGGCGTCATCCGCCCCGACTTCCAGCCGGCCGAGATCGCCCGCAGTTATGAGACACACGGCGCCGCCTGTCTGTCTGTGCTGACCGACCGTCAATATTTCCAGGGTGCTCCGGAATACCTGCAGGCCGCCCGCGCCGCCTGCGCCCTGCCGGTCTTGCGCAAGGACTTCATGGTCGACCGCTACCAGGTTGCGGAAGCGCGCGCCATGGGCGCCGATGCTATCCTGCTCATCGCCGCTGCATTGACGCTGTCTGAAATGCAGGCCCTCGAAGCCCAGGCCCACGCCTACGGCATGGCCGTGCTGGTCGAAGTACATAACGGCGAAGAACTCGACGCCGCGCTGCAACTGAAAACCCCCTTGCTCGGCATCAATAATCGCAACCTGCGTACCTTCGAAGTGACGCTGGATACAACACTCGGTCTGCTCGCTCGCATACCGGATGACCGGATCGTGGTCACCGAAAGCGGCATCCTTAGTCCGGAAGATGTTGCGCTGATGCGCGCCAACCGGGTTCAAGCCTTTCTCGTCGGCGAAGCCTTCATGCGCGCCCCTGAGCCGGGCATCGAACTGGCTCGCCTGTTTGCCTGAAGTCTGTTGCGCAGAAACAACAAAGCCCCGCTCAATGCTCTTGTTGTGTCAAACACTCGTTGCTACTGCCTCCACCTCCTTGCGACAATCGACGCCAACTTCTCAATCCGAGAGGTAAAGCTTAATCAGTTCGCAAGATCGGATTAAAAACTAACCACTAAGGAGATTTTCTGATGCAAAAGAAGATTATTGCTCTGGCCATCGCTGGTCTGGCTTCTACCGCCGCTTTCGCCCAAACCAATGTCACCGTGTACGGTGTAGTTGACCTCGGTCAGGCTTTCGTTAAGTCCACCACCACCGGCGGTGCTGACCGCGCCAATGCCGAACAGCCGATCGTTGGTCGTCTGGACAACAACTCTTCCTACCTTGGCTTCAAGGGTGTTGAAGATCTGGGCAACGGCCTGAAGGCTGTATTCCAGCTGGAAACCGGCTACAACTCTGACAACGCTGGTGGCTGGGGTGGTGCTCGTGACACGTACGTCGGTCTGACCGGCGGTTTTGGTACTCTGGTTGCTGGTAACCTGACGCACTCGCTGCGTGCTTTCGGTGCCAAGGTTGAACTGACTCCGGGTGCTGCTGGTTTTGGTACGATGACGTCCGTGACTGGTACTCTTGCCGGTATCAAGACCGGTGCGGATGACCGCGCTGCCAACGCCGTTGCTTATGTTTCCCCGAATTTTGGCGGCTTTACCGGTACCGTGGCTTACGTTAATGGCGAAACCCGTACGGGTGCAAATGCTGTTGGCACCAACCAAGGCGGCACCAATTCCCGTCAGTACCAGATCGCTGGTCAGTTTGAAAATGGTCCTTTGTTTGTCGGCGCTGGCTACCATCTGGCAAAGTCCTTTGGTTTGACATCCCCCAATGGGCTGGGCACCCCCTCTCTTAATGAAAACGGTCAAGATGCTTCCGTTATCCGCGTTGCCGCTGTGTACACCCTGCCGACCAAGACCAAGCTGACTGGTCTGTATGACTACACGCAAGTGAAAACTGGCGATGTTGGCGGTGCCGCTCTTGATGTTGACAAAATCAAGCGTCACGCTTGGTCTGTCGGCGTTGCTCAGCCTTTCGGCAAGAGCACCGTTGGTCTCGAGTATGGCCGTTCGCATAACGTCAAGGCTGATGGTGACGCGATTGCTGACAGCTCGACCCAGATCTACACCGCTGTTTACACCTACGACCTCAGCAAGCGCACCGCTCTGCATGCTCGTGCTAGCTACCTGAATAACGGTACCAACGTCAACAATGCCTTCTACCTCAACCCGGTTAACAACGGCGTTACTCAAGGTGACGGCAACGACTACACCGGCTACATGGTTGGCCTGCGTCACACTTTCTAATTTGACTTAACTGTCGGTTGGAATAAAAACGGACGCTTCGGCGTCCGTTTTTTATTTTCCGAATGGAATTCGTTGCAAAGTTTGTTAAGGCTGTAAAATCTATGGTCAGCCCGATTTTTGCAAGGCAGGTTGGAGTTGATCTAAAGTGGGCTTGCGCAAATCTATCCGGCGTCGAATGGGGAGGTTGATTTCCCGCGCCACGATGAGAGCCGCGCCTGGCAAACCTCAAAAAAGCCTCAGCATGTGATTGCTGTTTTTACGTTCAGGTTCTTTGCCAGGCCGTTGTGCCGTTTAGTTCATCCCGTGATCTACCGTCGCAAAACCAGGGGGGTTACAAAATGATGAAGCAAGGCCTCAGGTAGCTGCAACTGCCTGACGCGGTTGATAGTGTGTTCCTTTGGCGAGGATGGCCCAGGCGATCCTCGCCATTTTGTTGGCCAAGGCGCAGGCCACGATATTCGAGTGTCGCCTACAGAGCATCGCTCTGATCCATTCGCCCAGCGCATCGGTTCTGGTCTGGATGTGCTGCAGGGTCACCCGCGCCCCCTGGACGAGGAGTCGTCGCAGGTTCTTGTCGCCGCGCTTGCTGATGCCGAGCAAGGTGGGTTTGCCGCCCGTGCTGTACTGACGAGGTACCAATCCGATGGAGGCGGCGAACTGGCGAGCATTGGCAAACTGATGGGCATCGCCCAGTTCGACCGCCAGCACACTGGCAGTAATGGGGCCGACCCCGGGTATTTCCAGCAGGCGCTGGCTGCGCTCGTCTTCGGCCAGTTGTTGCGCCAATTCCCGCTCGACAGCTTTGATTTGTTCGTCCAGATACTTGAAGTGCTCGCGCAGACGTTCAATGAGCGCGATCAGACGGGCGGCAGTTCGGCTTCGTGCTCCGCCAACAGGGCTGGCAGCCGCTTGATGATCGCCGCCCCTTTGGGCAGGCTGATGCCGAACTCCAGCAAGAAGGCGTGTATCTGGTTGGTGGTGGAGGTTTTATCCCGCACTAGCGCTTCGCGCACGCGATGGGTGGCCGAGATCGTCTGCTGTGTTTCGTTGCGCGGACTCACGAAGCGCATGTTCGGCCGACTCGCCGCTTCGCAGATGGCTTGGGCATCGGCAAAGTCGTTCTTGTTGCCTTGCACGAAGGGTTTCACGAATTGCGGTGAGATCAGCTTCGCCTCGTGCCCCATCGCCGTGAGTCGCCGTGCAATCCAGTGCGCTCCGGCGCACGCTTCCATAACGACACGACAGGCCGGAACATTCACGAGTTGCGTCAGCATCTGGCTTCGCGAGAGTTTCTTGCGAAATACCATGCGACCCGATGCATCCTGACCGTGTAGGTGGAAGCAATGCTTCCCAAGATCAATCCCAATTAGCGTCACAATGTTCATGATGGCCTCCAGAAGAAAAATCCCCGCTCAGCTTACCGCTGGCGGGGATCGGGCTGACCATCTCATTAAAGCCCCGGAAATTTCCGGGGCTTTGCTTTTCTTGGATGGAGATTTAGCTGGCGAGAATCAGGTTGTCCCGGTGGATGATCTCAGGTTCGTCAACATAACCAAGGATGCTTTCAATCTCGGGTGTAGATTTGCGGGCGATCAGTCGGGTTTCACCGCTGCCATAGTTGGTCAGGCCGCGGGCAATTTCTTTGCCTTCGGATGTGATGCAGGCGACGGCGGCGCCGCGCTCGAACTCACCTTCGGCAGCGACGACGCCAATGGGCAGCAGGCTTTTTCCTGCTTTCAGGGCGTTCACCGCGCCATTGTCGAGAATCAGGCGGCCTGCCAATTGCAGGTGGTCGGCCAGCCATTGTTTGCGGGCGGCCAGCGGCTGGGTTTTTGAGACGAGCAGGGTGCCGACGGATTCGCCATTGGCCAGGCGGATGATCGGGTCGGTTTCGTGGCCGCTGGCGATGGCGGTGTGGGCGCCGCTGCGCGCCGCGCGTTTGGCGGCGATAACTTTGGTGATCATGCCGCCCTTGCCGATGCTGGTGCCGGCGCCGCCGGCCATGGCTTCGAGAGTTTCGTCGCCGGCAATGGCTTCGCTGATCAGCGTGGCGTTCGGGTCCTTGCGCGGGTCAGCCGTGTACAGGCCGGTCTGGTCGGTCAGGATGATCAGCGCTTCGGCTTCGATCAGGTTGGCGACTAGGGCGCCCAGTGTATCGTTGTCACCGAACTTGATTTCGTCGGTGACGACGGTGTCGTTCTCGTTGATGATCGGCACGACGCCGAGTTGGAGCAGTGTGGTCAGGGTCGAGCGGGCGTTCAGGTAACGTTTGCGGTCGGCCAGGTCGTCATGGGTCAGTAGGATCTGGGCGGTGTGCAGGCCGTGCTTGGAAAAGGCCGCCTCGTAGACCTGGACCAGTCCCATTTGTCCGACGGCGGCGGCGGCTTGCAATTCATGAACCGATTTCGGGCGTTTCGCCCAGCCCAGGCGCTGCATGCCGCAGGCGATGGCGCCGGAGGAGACGAGTACGACTTCCTTGCCCTGCTGGCGCAAGACGCTGATCTGGCGAGCCCAGTCCTCTATGGCGGCGAGGTCGAGGCCGGCGCCGTTGTTGGTAACCAGGGCCGAGCCGACTTTGACGACCAGGCGTTTGGCGTTGGCTAGGCGGGTCTTGTTCATGCTTCTTCGCTGTCTTCGGTTTCGTGGTCGTCGTCGATTTCCGGGCGGGCCATCTGGTCGAGGGCTTCGCTGATCGCATAGATCAGCGGCTTGGTGCCCTCGCCGTTGATGGCGGCGATCGGGAAGTAGGGGCCATCGTACTTGGTGGCCTTCTTGTAGGCTTTCAGGAAGTTCTTGATCGCGGCTTCGCGGTCTTCCTCGGGAATCAGGTCGAGCTTGTTGAGCACCAGCCAGCGCGGTTTGTCGGCCAGTTCCGGGTCGTGCTTGATCAACTCGCCGACAATCGCCTTGGCGTCGCGCACCGGGTCCGAGTCCGGATCGATCGGTGCGATGTCGACGAGATGGAGCAGAATCCGCGTGCGCTGCAGATGCTTAAGGAAGCGGATGCCGAGGCCGGCGCCATCGGCGGCGCCTTCGATCAGCCCGGGTACGTCGGCCATGACGAAGCTTTTCTCGTCACCAACGCGGACTACGCCGAGATTGGGGTGTAGCGTCGTGAAGGGGTAATCGGCGACTTTCGGCCGCGCCGAGGAAATGGCACGGATCAGCGTGCTCTTGCCGGCATTGGGCAGGCCGAGCAGGCCGACGTCGGCCAGTACGCGGAGTTCCAGGCGCAGCTCGAATTCCTCGCCCTGTTCACCATTGGTTTTCTGGCGCGGGGCGCGGTTGGTCGAGGATTTGAAATGCAGATTGCCGAGGCCGCCTTTGCCGCCCTTGGCGATCATGATTTTCTGATCGTGTTCGGAGAGATCGGCGAGGATTTCTTCGGTATTGAGGTTGTAAATAACGGTGCCGACCGGCACGCGCAAAATGATGTCGTCGCCACCGGCGCCGTACTGGTCGGCGCCGCCGCCATTTTCACCGCGCTTGCCGATGAATTTGCGGGTGTAGCGATAGTCGACCAGGGTGTTGATGTTGCGGTCGGCCAGCACATAGATGCTGCCGCCCCGGCCGCCGTCGCCGCCATTCGGGCCGCCCATCGGGATGTACTTCTCGCGACGGAACGTCGCCGCGCCATTGCCGCCGTCGCCGGCCTTTACGTAAATCTTGGCTTCGTCGATAAATTTCATGTTCCGCCTCTACATCCGTCGCCGGAAAATCCGGCGATATAAACTAAAAAGCCCTATCCGGCGGATAGGGCTTTTGATTTCCGCCGTGCCGAATTATTCGGCAGCCGGAACGATGGTCACCGTGCGACGCTTCTTTTCGCCCTTGATGGCGAACTGGACGACGCCGTCCTTGAGTGCGAACAGGGTGTGATCCTTGCCGCAACCAACGTTTTCGCCCGGGTGGAATTCGGTACCGCGCTGGCGAACGATGATGTTGCCGGCCAGAACGAATTGACCGCCGTAGCGCTTGACGCCAAGACGCTTTGCCTGTGAGTCGCGGCCGTTACGTGAACTACCGCCTGCTTTCTTGTGTGCCATTTATTAGCTCCTTGTCTGAACTTAAGCGGCGATCGAATCGATGCGCAGTTCGGTGTAGTTCTGACGATGGCCTTGATGCTTTTGGTAGTGCTTACGACGACGCATCTTGAAGATCTTGACCTTGTCGTGGCGGCCGTGGGAAATCACGGTTGCTTTGACGGTGGCGCCAGCAAGGAAGGGGGCGCCGATCTTTACCGACTCGCCTTCGCCTGCCATGAGGACCTGGTCAAGAGTAACTTCTGCGCCAACGTCTGCCGGTATCTGTTCTACTTTAAGTTTTAGACCATTGGTAACGCGATACTGCTTACCGCCGGTTTTTATGACCGCATACATGGGTTGGACTCCGAAAATAAATCTAAAGGGTGCTACAAAGAACCGCGCATTATACGCAAAAGGGTAGCGAAGTCAAAGCCTTGTCGTGGGCTTGTGGTAAACTTTCGCCCTTTCCCGAGGAGCTTACTATGGCTGAAATCACCACGGCCTCCGGCCTGATCTACGAAGATACCATCGTTGGCGAGGGTGCCGAGGCCAAGGCCGGCAACCACGTCGTCGTCCATTACACCGGCTGGCTGACCAACGGCAGCAAGTTCGATTCGAGCAAGGATCGCAACGATCCATTCGATTTTCCGCTCGGCCAGCGCCACGTCATTTCCGGTTGGGACGAAGGCGTTCAGGGCATGAAGGTTGGCGGTACGCGCAAGCTGACCATTCCGCCAGAACTCGGCTATGGCGCCCGCGGCGCTGGCGGCGTCATTCCGCCGAATGCGACGCTGGTCTTCGAGGTCGAACTGCTCGCCATTCAATGAGCGATTTCGACAAGGAACGCAAAGCCAAACGGCCGCCCCAAGAGGCGGCGGCCGGTGACGACCCGTGGGCCAAGTGGCGCCAGCCTGAGAGCGTCCCGACGCCGACTCCTGCGCCGAAGCCGCGCCCGGCGCCTGCCCAGCGGGAAGACGCGCCGCGGAGTGCGGTCAAAGTTGAAGTCAAGGCGGAAAAGCCAGCGGCAACCGAGCGCCCGACGGGCACCCTGAGCCCGATCAAGGCAGCCAAGCCGGCCCGCCCGGCTGCAAAGCGGCCATCGGCCGCCGCCGGAGCGCCCCGTCCTCATCCCCAGTCGCGGGGTGGGAAGGCGCACGATGTGCGGCCGCCGCGTGAGGAACGTCCGCCGGTGCCGCAAAGGCCGCCGCGCGACCCGGCCGATATCTCGGAAGGCGTTCGGCTGTCCAAGGTGATGTCCGAGCGGGCGATGTGTTCGCGCCGCGAGGCCGATCTGTGGATCGAGCGCGGCTGGGTCTTCGTCAATGGCGAACGGATTTCCGAACTGGGTTCGCGCATCTCGCCCGATGCGGAAATCGTCATTTCCAAGGAAGCCAAGCTGGATCAGGCCAAGCAGGTCACCATCCTGCTCAACAAGCCGATCGGCTATGTTTCCGGCCAGCCGGAGGCCGACTGCAAGCCGGCGGTAACGCTGATTTCGGCCGAAAGCTGGGTCCGCCAGTCGGGTGATCCCGAATTCAAGCCGTGGATGTTGCGCGGCCTGGCGCCGGCCGGGCGGCTCGACATCGATTCTACCGGTCTGCTGGTGTTCACCCAGGACGGGCGGATCGCCAAGAAGCTGATCGGCGAAGACAGTCAGGTCGAAAAGGAATATCTCGTGCGGGTCAGCGGCGAGATGGTGCCGGGTGGCCTGAAACTGTTGCAACACGGCCTGGAACTCGACGGCAAGCCGCTCAAGCCGGCCTGGGTCAAGCAATTGAACGAAGACCAGCTGCACTTCATCCTGAAGGAAGGCAAGAAGCGCCAGATTCGCCGCATGTGCGAACTGGTCGGCTTGCGCGTCATCGGCTTGAAGCGCGTGCGTATCGGTCGCGTCAAGCTGGGCGATCTGCAGATCGGGCAGTGGCGCTTTCTGCGTCCCGACGAATCGTTCTGAGCAAGTAAAAACGCCGGCTTGAAGCCGGCGTTTTTCATTCTGCGAGCTGGATGCTCAGGCGGTACCGGTCACCGCCTGGGCGCGGACCGGCGGCATCATAAGGCATTCGCCTTCGATCACGACCTTGCCGGCGACCGTGCACACGGTATCGAGCGTCACGCGGTTCTTCTCGACGAACACTTCCTTGACGGTGACGGTGGCGCGCACGGTGTCGCCCGGGCGGACCGGCGCCTTGAACTTCAGGGTCTGCGACAGGTAGATGGTGCCGGGGCCGGGCAGGTGGTTGGCCAGCACGGCGGAAATGAAACCGGCCGAGAGCATACCGTGGGCGATGCGGCCGCCGAAGACCGTGGTCTTGGAATATTCCTCGTCCAGGTGGGCCGGGTTGACGTCGGTCGAGATGCCGGCGAAGAGCACGATATCAGCTTCGGTGACGGTCTTGGCGATGCTGGCGGTCATGCCGGGCTTGAGGTCCTGAATGTGATAAGTCATGACTGTTTCCTCGGGGTTATGAAATTTGTGGGCCGAACTTTAGCATGTCATTCGGTGCGTAGCGCCTCGACCGGGTCGAGACGGGCCGCCTTGCGGGCGGGCAGGACGCCGGCGGCGAGGCCGATGGCGATGGCGACGCCCTCGGCGAGCAGTACGAAAGTGATCGGGGTGTGCACCGGCAGGGCGGGCAGGGCGAGGTGGATCAACTGGGCGAGGCCGATGCCGAGGACCAGGCCGAGAAAGCCGCCGAGTGCCGAGAGGGCGACCGCCTCGCCGAGAAAGAGCAGCAGGATGGTGCGCCGGGGGGCGCCGAGGGCGACCAGGAGGCCGATTTCACCCGTCCGCTCGCTGACCGCAATGGTCATGATGGTGACGATGCCGACGCCGCCAACGAGCAGCGAAATGCCGCCCAGTGCGCCGACCGCCATGGTCAGCACGTTGAGGATGTTGGACAGCGTCTTCAGCATCTCTTCCTGGGTGACGATGGTGAAGTCCTCGCGACCATGGCGGGCGATCAGCCGTTCCTTGATGGCGGCAGCGACGAGGGCGGAGGGCACGCCTTCCTCGGCGGCGATGTTGATCTCGTCGACGCCTTCGCGATTGAACAGCTCCTGGGCGCGGGCGGCCGGGATGAAGGCGGTATCGTCGAGGTCGATGCCGAGGAACTGGCCTTTCGGCGCCATGACGCCGATCACCCGGAAATGCAGGCCGCCGATGCGCAGGCGCTGGCCGAGCGGATTGTCGCTGCCGAACAGTTCGTCCTTGACCTTGGAACCGAGGACGACGAAGGCGCGGGCGCTGGTCTCGTCGTCGGCCGGCAGGAACTGGCCGCTCTGGATGGTCGAGCGGAAGATGACCGGCAGGTGGGCGTTGACGCCGTAGACCAGGGTCCGCCGGGTGCGCCCGTTGCCCTCGACCTCGGCATTGCCGCGCGCGTTCGGGGTCACCGCCACGACGTGGGGCAGTCGTTCGAGCGAACGGGCATCGTCCAGCGACAGCGGCCGGGCGCTCGACGGCAGGCCGGAAGGCGAGCCGCCGGTCTTGGTCTTGCCGGGCACCGCAGTAATGACATTGGTCCCGAACTGGGTGAATTCGCCGAGCACGAAACGGTGGATGCCCTCGCCGATCGAAGTCAGCAGGATGACTGCCGCGATGCCGACGGCGATGCCGAGCAGGGTCAGGAAGCTGCGCAGACGCTGGGCCGTGATGGCGCGCAGGGCGAGGTGCAGGGAGTCGGCGACCAGCATGCTCAATGCTTCATCAGGGCCTGCACCGGATCGAGCCGGGCGGCGCGGCGGGCCGGCATGACGCCGAACAGCAGGCCGGTAACCAGTGCCGTGCTCAGGCCGGCGATCACCGCCCAGTCCGGCGGGTAGGCCGGGAAGACGGGAAAGGCCTGGCGCAGCCCAAAGGCGCCCAGCTGGCCGAGCAGGTAGCCGACGATGGCGCCGACCGTGGACAACATCGCCGCCTCGGCCAGGAAGGCCAGCCGGATGGTCCGTGCCGTGGCGCCGAGCGCCTTGAGCAGGCCGATTTCGCCGGTGCGCTGGGTGACGGCAACGAGCATCACGTTCATCACCAGGATGCCGGCCACTGCCAGGCTGATCGCGGCAATGCCGGCGACGCCCAGGGTCAGCGTGCCGAGCAGCTTGTCGAAGGTGGCAAGCACGGCGTCCTGGGTGATCACCGTGACGTCCTCCTCGCCGCGGTGGCGTTGCTTGAGGATTTCCGCGACCTGTTCCTTGGCCTGGGGGATCGCCTCGCGGCTCTTGGCTTCGACCAGGATGCGGAACAGCGTGTTGGAGTTGAACATGGCCTGAGCCAGCGCCACCGGCACGATGACCAGCTCGTCGGTATTCATGCCCAGGCCCTGGCCGACGGATTTCAGGACGCCGACCACGCGCAGCCGGCGGTCGCCGACCCGGATCAGCTGGCCGACCGCCGGTTCGCGACCGAACATTTCCTCGCGGACCGTGGCGCCGATCAGGGCGACCGGCGAGCCGCGGTTCCAGTCGTCTTCCGGCAGACCCTGGCCCTGGGCCAGTTCGAAATTGCGGATCGGGACGAACTCGCTGGTCGAGCCGGCGACCATGACTTCGCGCAGTCGTCCGCCGAAGCTGATTTCCGAGGTGCCGACGGTGAGCGGGGCGACGCGGCTGACCGCCGGGGCGCGGCGCAAGGAGCCGGCATCGTCGATGGTCAGGTCGCGCGGCGTGGTGGTGATGGCATTGGCCGGATTGAAGCCGCCAGTGCCCGAGCGGCCGGGCAGCACGATGACTAGGTTGGTGCCGATCGAAGAAAACTGGCCGACCACATAGCGCCGGGCACCGTCGCCGAGGGCGGTGAGGATGACGACGGCGGCGACACCGATCGACATGGCGAGCACCGAAAGCGTGGTGCGCATCGGGTAGCCGGTCGCCGCATCGCGGGCGAAACGCAGGGTGTCAGCCAGGCGCATCGGCGTTTGGTCCGGCTGTCAGGCTGTCAAGTTTGAGGCGACCGTCCTCCATCACCAGCTGGCGCCGGGCGCGGGCGCCCATGGCCTGGTCGTGGGTGACGACGACCAGCGTGACGCCACTGGCATTGAGCCCTTCGAGCAGGGTGACCACCTCTTCGCCGGTATGGCGGTCGAGGTTGCCGGTCGGCTCGTCGGCCAGGATCAGGGCGGGCTGCATGATGGTGGCGCGGGCAATCGCGACGCGCTGGCGTTGGCCCCCGGAAAGCTGATCGGGCCGATGGTTGGCGCGGTTTTCCAGGCCGAAATTGGCGAGCGCCTGGGCGACACGGGTGTTGCGTTCCTTGGCCGGGATGCCGGCCAGGGTCATCGGCAGGGCGATGTTTTCGGCGGCGGTCAGCCGCGGCACCAGGTGAAAGCTCTGGAAGACGAAACCGATGCGCTCGCTGCGCACGCGCGCCTGCTCGTCGGGCGAGAGGGTGGTGACATCGCGCCCTTCCAGCCGGTAGGTGCCGGCGTTGGGACGGTCGAGCAGGCCGAGCAGGTTGAGCAGGGTCGATTTGCCGGAACCGGAAGGTCCCATGACTGCGACGTACTCGCCGGCTTCGATCTGCAGGTTGAGCTGGGCCAGCGCGTGCACCTCGGTATCGCCGAGCTGGAAGACGCGCTCGATGCCGGCAAGTTCGATCAGCGCCATGCGCTTACTTGGCCTTGGCTTTGTCGTCGGGCGTGACGGCTGCGCCGGCCTTGACGCCTTCCTTTTCGAGCGAGGTGACGATCCGGTCGCCGGCGGCCAGCCCTTCAATCACCTCGGTGAATTCCCAGTTGGCGAGGCCGGCCTTGATCGTACGCTCTTCGAGCTTGCCGCTGTCCGGGTTGAAGAGCAGGACATGGCCGCCTTCGCGGATCGCCGCGGTCGGGATGCGCAACACCTGATCGCGACCTTCGAGAATGATTTCGACGTCGGCGCTGTAGCCGACCAGCAGCTTGCCGGCGGCTTCTGGATCGTCGAAGTCGACCTCGATATCGACCGTGCGCGCCTGCTTTTCTACGGCCGAGACGTAAGGGGCGACGCGCCGCACCTTGCCGGGCAGCAGCTTGCCCGGCAGCGCGTCGAGGGTGATGCGGACCGGCTGGCCGGCCTTGATCCTGGGTGCGTCCACCTCGTCCATCGGTGCCTTGACGTAGAGGCAGGAATCGTCGATCAGGTCGATGGCCGGCGGGGTCGGCACGCCGGGGGGAGAGGGGGTCGAATATTCGCCCAGTTCGCCTACGATCTTTGCCACCGTGCCGTCGAACGGCGCGTAAAGCGCGACACGGCCTTGCTCGACGCGGGTCGCCTTAAGCTTTGCCTCGGCCTGGGCGACGTCGGCCTTGGCGGTGTTGCAGCTGGCGCGGCGGACTTCGGCGTCGGTGCGGGCGGTTTCCTCGCGACTGGTCGAGACGAAGCCCTTTTCACGTAGTTCGGACTGCCGCTTGGCTTCCCTTTCGGCATTGGCGGCCGCGATGCAGACTTCGTCGACCCGCTTGCCAGCCAGCGTCACCTGTGACTGGGAGAGGGCGGCCTGGGCCTGCTGGTCGTCGTTCCAGAGCTTGAGCAGCAACTGGCCTTTCTTGACCTTGTCGCCTTCCTTGACGCCGAGATATTCGATACGGCCACCGATGATGGTCGACAACTTGGTGCGCTGGCAGGCTTCGACGGTGCCGGCGCGGGTGTTGGCCAGCGAGGCTTCGACCTTGCCGGTGGTTACTTCCTTGAGCACGACGGGAATCGGTTTGGGTCGGCTGAACCAGAAAAAGCCCAGGCCGAGCACGGCGATAACGACGAGAGCAATAAGGATGCGACGCATGCGGAATTCCTAACGAAAGCCGGGCAACCACCCGGTTTGAGCGTGTCCCCAGACGGGCTCCAGGGAACCTTGGTAAAGGGCTTCGATGACCGGCGGTTCCGGCCAGGGTTCGTTCATGAACATCAAGCCAATTTCTTCGACGGTCCGCCCCGACCAGTAATGCTCCGCCACCTCGTCGAGGGCGCTGAGCGAGAGACTATGCGGCAGGCGCAGGTAATCGAGCCAGCTGGCGTCGTGAAAGGAGCAGATATAAGCCCCCTTGGTTCTGGCGCACGACAGGTTCTTGCCGAAAACGCGCTGCGGGTGCTTGGTCCGGAAGGTCATCGCGTCGGTGCGCGTGGCGAACAGCAGCAGGGCGTGCAGGCGACTGGGGAAATGGTTGTAGCGACGCTGCCGGAAGTATTCGAGATGGTATTCGGCAAAGTAATTCTGCACCGAGATCAGTTGGTCGCCCGGCGTCGGCGCGCCGCCTTCCGGCGAGGCCAGGGTGGAACCGAACGGGCTGCCCTTGAGGATATCCCAGCCGGGCAGCTCGGCCCCCGGGTCGAGCCAGCAGAAAAGCTCCAGCGTCGCGGTGTCCTTGATCAGGTTGTCCATGAACCGAAAGGGAAGGCAGGCATGCCGCTATTCTGAACGATTGGCGGCCATCGGCCAATCGATGTCGCGAAAGATAAATTGGCCCTTCTCGGGGCATCGATTTGGCATATGATTCATTTCACATTGTCATGGTGTTGCTGGAGAGAAAAGCGTTGTCCGAATCTGGTCGTGGCTCGTCCGGCTCACCCGGCCGGCAGATGAATCTGCGCAAGGCGTTTCTCATCGTCTCCTTGGCCTTGACCGGCATGCTGACCTTGATTGGCAGCGTTACTTTCGGCGCCTTGGCGGCCTTCAATGAAGCCACGGCGGCGGCGCAGCACCGCCAGAATTCGATGGCGCTGATGGTCGGTGTTCAGCAGGAGGTCAGCCTGCTCGGTCGTCTGGTCATTTCCTACGTCATCACCAGCAATCCGCGTTTCCTGATCTATTACTACGACATCCTCGCCATCCGCGAAGGGGCCAAGCCGCGCCCGGACAATCTGTCGGCTTCGTACTGGGAGCAGATCATCGCCGGAACCCAGCCCTACACCGCGCCGACCACTGGCGAGGTGCTGCCGCTGGAGGAACGGACCAGGCAACTCGGCTTCGATCCCGGCGAGCAGGCCGTGGTGCGCAAGATCTACCAGATCACCGAACAGATGAAGCAGACTGAACAGGTAGCCTTCGCTGCCACCCAGGGGCTGTACGACCCGGTGGCCGGCGAGTTCGTCTCGGAGACGGCGCCGCAACGCAAGTTTGCCGGTGACTTGCTGCATCAGGCAGCCTATCTGAAATTGCGGGCCGATCTGGCCTTGGCGGTAGAGGAGCTGTCCTCGTTGGTTGATCGGCGCACCGCCAACAATCTGGGGCGCGCCTCGCGCCGGCTGGAGGAATGGATATTTTCGGCCTTGGCCCTGTTGCTGGGGACCGGCGTGGTCCTCTTGGTCAGCTATCGATATCTGCAAAGGCATCTGCTTGCCCCGCTGACCTCGCTGCACCGGACGGCGACGGCTTTGGCCGGCAAGTCTTTCGGCGAACGGGCCGGGGATGTGCGCGGGGTCGAGGAGGTTCAGGCCCTGGCGACCACCCTCGACGGGATGGCCGATGCCATCGAGGCCGAATTGAAGCAGCGCGAGGTCGCGCAGCAGGCCTTGGTCGAGGCGACGACCAAGGCCGAGGTTGCGACCGAAGCGAAATCAATTTTTCTGGCCAACATGAGCCATGAGATCCGCACGCCGATGAACGCAATCCTTGGCATGGCCTATCTCGCCCTGAAATCGGGTCTGCCGCCAAGACAGCACGATTACGTGACCAAGATCCATTCGGCGGCACGCGCGCTGCTCGGTATCCTGAACGATATTCTCGATTTCTCGAAGATCGAGGCCGGCAAGGTGGTGCTCGAAGCCACGCCTTTCGAGCTGGAGCCGGTTGTCCAGCACGCGCTTTTCATGGTTCAGCAACGGGCCGAGGCCAAACGCGTCGAACTGATGCTCGATTTTCGGCCATGCCGGCATGCGCTGGTCGGCGACCCCTTACGTTTGGGCCAGGTGCTGATCAACCTGCTGACCAATGCCGTGAAATTTACCGAGAGCGGCCATGTTCGACTCGGCATCCGGGAAGTCACCAGTGATGTGGCCCTGGCGACCCTGGCTTTCCGGATCGAGGATACCGGCATCGGCATGACGCCCGAGCAGGTGGCGCGGCTCTTTCAGGAGTTTACCCAAGGCGATGGCTCGACCACCCGGAAATATGGCGGGACTGGCCTGGGGCTGAGCATCTCGAAGCATCTGGTCGAGGCAATGGGGGGCGAGATCGGCGTCGAAAGCGAGGTCGGTCGCGGTAGTGCGTTTCATTTCACGGTGCGACTGCCGGTCGCTGCCGGCGCCGGGGTAGTCGAGGAGGGCGTCGGCATGGCCTGCAGCCGGGCGCTGGTGGTGGACGACTATCCTCCTGCCTGTAGCTGCATGGCGGAGATGTTGCGGATCACCGGTTGCCCTCACGTCGACCAGGCGACCGATGGCGAATCGGCCTTGGTCAAGTTGCTTGCCGCCGCAGAGCGTAAAACGCCTTATGACCTGCTGCTCCTGGATTGGGATATGCCGGGTCTTTCCGGGGCGGCACTGATCGCGGCGGCGCAGGCGCGTGGCGTGGCGCTGCCGGCGAAAACGATTGTCATGTCGGCGGCCGATACCGCACTGTTGCGAGCCGAGATCGACTGCCCAGGCATCAGCGAACTATTGCCCAAACCGCTGATGCCCGGCATGTTGCGTCGCATCTGCGCGACGCGGGAAGCGTCCGGAGCCCTGCTGGCACCGGATAGCAGCGCCCGCTATTCGCACGTGTTGAACGGGATGCGGATTCTGCTGGTCGAGGACAACGAAATCAATCAGCAGGTGGCGCGCGAGATTCTCTGTGGCTGGGGGGCAACGGTCGATGTCGCGGCGGATGGTCGGGCGGCCTTGAGCCAGCTTTTCTCCGGACTGCCCGACGGCTATGCGGTGGTACTGCTGGATCTTGAGATGCCGGTGCTGGATGGCCGTGAGACGGTGCGTCGCTTGCGCGCCGACGATCGCTTTAGATCCTTGCCGGTCATCGCCATGACTGCTCACACACTGGGCCATGAACTGCAGCAGGTGCTTGCGCTGGGCTTCAATGGTTATATCGCCAAGCCTTTCGAGCCGGAGGAATTGCTGACGCTGCTGCATCCCTATCTTCCTGCCAACGCGCCGGTTGCCCTGCCCACGCAGCCGGCGACTTTGCCGGCTGCTGTCGTACCGGGGGGGGGAGCGGCTCTTGCCGCTGCCTTGGCGGCCATCGAGGAAATCGACAGCGTGCTTTTGCTGCGCCGATTCAGCGGGCGAACCGCTTTCCTGGTCAAGGCACTCAGGCGCTTTGCCGAGGAGGCCGGGCGTTTTCCGGACAGGTTGCGTGATGCCATGGCGCTCGGCGATCATGAAACGGCCCATCGACACGCCCACTCGTTCAAGGGACTGGCCGGGACTTTTGCCATGACCTCTTTGCAAAACGCGGTGCAGGCGCTGGAGAAGGCCATTTCAGGGGGGCACGACGAACTGTCGGCCGATATCGCTGCGCTCGAGCACCGGCTGCAACCCCTGCTCGACCAACTGGCATCATTGCCCGAGAATCAGCATGCAGGGGCATCCGGATTCGATACCGCCGAGCTGAGCCGGGTGCTGGGCTTGCTGCGGCAGCAATTGAGCGATGGCGACGGCGAGGCCGAGGAGCTTTGGCGGGCCAACAAGGCGCGCCTGGGGAGCTTGTACACCCCGCTCCAGTTGGCGGCGATCGAGCGTGCTATCAGTCACTGGAACGTTGATGAGGCGTTGGCCGCATTGGCCGTCACGACTCAGCATGAGGAAGACCATTGAATACCCTTGTCCGCCCCACCATTTTGGTTATCGACGATACCCCGGCCAACCTGAGTCTGCTCAATCAGCTGCTGCGTCCGCACTATCGCGTCAAGCTCGCCAGCAGCGGCGCCCGCGGACTGGAACTGGCCGCAGGCAACCCGCCTGACCTGATTCTGCTCGATATCATGATGCCGGAAACCGATGGCTACGAAGTCTGCAGCCGTCTTAAGTCGAACGATTTGACGGTCGGCATCCCGGTGATCTTCCTGACGGCGAAGGTCGATGCGGCCGATGAGGAGCGAGGGTTCGAACTGGGGGCCGTCGATTTTATCCATAAGCCGATCGTGCCTTCCGTCGTTCTCGCCCGGGTCCGCACCCATCTGCAGATCAAGGCCTGGCAAACCTTTCTCGAGAACCAGAGCGCCTGGTTGCAGGGCGAGGTGGAGCGCCGGGTCAATGAGGTGCTGCATTTGCAGGAGGCCTCGATCCGCATTATGGTGTCGCTCGCCGAGTTTCGCGACGAATGCACCGGCAACCACATCCGCCGGACCCAGACCTATGTCCGTTTGCTTGCCGAATATCTCAGCAAACAGCCGCGCGACCGCGAGTTTCTTACCGCCGAGCGCATCGATCAGATCGCCAAGGCGGCTCCTTTGCACGACATCGGCAAGATCGCGATTCCCGACCATATCCTGCTCAAGCCCGCCAAGCACACGGTCGAGGAGTTCGAGATCATGAAAACGCATGCCCTCAAAGGGGCGAGCATGCTGGCCCGGACGCGCCGTGAATTGGGCGAGGACAACATGCTGTTGCAGTTCGCCTGTGAGATCGCCCGTAACCACCACGAGCGCTGGGACGGTTCAGGCTATCCGGACGGGATGCAGGGCGAGGCCATTCCACTGGCCGCTCGGCTGATGGCGGTGGCTGATGTCTATGATGCCCTGCGCTCGGTGCGCCCCTACAAGACGGCGTTCAGCCATGAAGCGGCGGTGCGGATGGTCGAGGAACAACGAGGACGGCATTTCGATCCGGCCCTGGTCGACGCCTTCACCGCCTTGAAAGACGAGTTTTCCAGGATAGCCACCCAGCTGGCTGACAATGCGCCCGGCGATGCCGCCGACAATTAGGATGCCCATGAAATTCAACTACTGGCTGGCCTTGGTGCTGGTCGTACCCCTGGCGGCGGATGCTGCGGAATTCAACTGGTCCGGCTTCGGCACGGCCGGCTACGCCATCTCCGATAGTGCGAACCGCTATCAGCGCTTCATCACCGACCGCGGCACCTTCAATCGGGACAGCGTCTTCGGCGGGCAACTCGACGTCAAGTTCAACCAGCAGTTCGGTGCCACCGTTCAGGCCCGGCTGGCCCGGCGGCCGACAGCGACTCGCGCTGGGAGCCTTCGCTGGCCTGGGCCTTTCTCTCCTGGCGACCGCTCGATGATTTTCTGCTGCGCGCCGGCAAGCTGCGCGTGCCGCTGATGCTGAACACGGAAAACCAGGATGTCGGAGCGACCTATCCCTTTGTCCGCTTTCCGGTCGAGGTCTATTCCACCGCCCCGACCACGGATATCTGGGGCGTGATGTTTTCCAAGTCCTGGTGGCGGGCCGACTGGGAGTGGGGGCTCGACGGCTATTACGGCAAGATCAATTATTTCCAGCGCCTGCATGTTCGGGACATGCCGCCGCAGGGCGGCAGCGCGACCTGGTATGACCCGACCCGGCTCGAGGGCGGCGGCCTGGTCCTGTCGCTGCGCACCGACGAGGACGTCTATCGGATCGGCTATCACCGCATCGAAACCCGGCGTCGCCAGGGCGGCATTATTTCCGATCTGGCATTTACCCCCTTGCCCTCACCCCCCTACCAGCCGGGCGAAGGACTTTACGATGTCAGCAGCTCGCCGCAGGTCGATGCCACCATCTCGCAACTCCTCACGCAGGGCGCCAGTGTTGCCCTGCCGGAAGGCTTTCAGCTGACCGCGGAGTATGCGCGACTGTATAGCCCCGACGCCGTCAACGGCTGGAACCGCTGGGCATGCTATGCCGCGCTGGCCAAGCGCATCGGCCGGTGGACGCCCTACGGCTACTACGCGCAGATGCAGTCGGCCGGCAAGGTCCTGCGCCGCTACCAGGCAGCCGAGAACAACAACGTGTCGATACCTGCACCGGGCATAGCCGCCAGCCAGCACCTCGCCGCCGACTATCTGATCGCCACGATCAATGCACCTGGGCGATCGGTACGGCCTACCAGCTCACGCCGCGCTCGCTGCTCAAGACCGAGTGGTCGCAGACGCGCACCGGTATCGTCTCCAGCTTTGTCGACGCGCCCAGTGGCGGCAGTAGCGCCGATCAGCGCATTGATGTCTTTTCCGTCTCCTACAGTTTTACTTTCTGAACGAGCCGGTCATGAGAAAGCGCCTGCTCCTTCTCCTTTTCGCCCAACTGGCCGCCGGCGGAACGCTCGCTGGCGAGCCGGTCGCGGTCATCGCCTACGCCGGCATGCCGAAGACCGACGCCGCCGCGCTGCAGCGCCTCTACACCGGACGCTCGGTATCGATCGGCCAGCTCTCGGCGATGCCGGTCAATTTGCCGGCCGGGAACCCGGTCCGCCAGAGTTTTCTTGAATCGCTGCTCGGCCAGAATGACGAGCAATACACCGCCTACTGGCTGGTCAGGCGCTACGTCGGCAAGGGCGCGCCGCCGAAGGAAGTGGCCGATATCGGCGAAGTGCTCGACTATGTCCGCAACACCCCCGGCGCCGTCGGCTACCTGCCGCTGTCCAGCGTGCCACCGGGCGTCAATGTCATTTTCCGGCGTTAGTCGAGGAACGGCTGGTGTTTTATCCTCAGAGTGGTAAGCTGAACCCGTGTCAAGGTTCGCAGCAAGCCCGACATGCAGTGGTAGCAAATGCTGCGTTGCAGGAGAGTCTATGGCAGTTATCAATGGAAGCATTTCTTGAGATTACCGTGTAGTACTCCGTAACGGCGTAATGCCGAATACCCCAGCCGAAAGTGCAGGGGTTGCAGTAACCGAAGCCCATGCCTGACAGCGTGGGCTTCACTGTTTCCAGCTATAAAGAATATATGCCGATGCGTGCTGTGATGCCGGTAACTGACCATTCGCGCAGGTGGCAAGTGCCGTGTTTTGTCAGTTCGTTTCAGAGGGGCTGATGTACCGTTTTTGGTGTCAGTCAGCAGACGGTGCTAAGTGAATGAATGACAGGGCATTTTTGTGTCAGGGTACGGTTGCGAAAGGCCTGGCACGGAACGTGATTAAGCTTTATCAGCGGCTATTCCCGCCTTTTCAATAAAGGAGATTCAAATGAAGCGTGTACAACAAGGCTTTACCCTGATCGAACTGATGATCGTTGTCGCCATCATCGGTATTCTGGCTGCTGTTGCGCTGCCGGCTTATCAGGATTACACAGTGCGTGCGAAAGTGTCTGAAGTTATGCTTGCTGCATCCGGCCCAAAAACTACAATCGCCGAGGCCTTTCAGACTTTGGGGCATATGCCAGCGGTCGCTTCTGCTGGGATTTCCGGTCAAACATCTAAGTACGTAGCTACTGTGGCTTATACAACTAGTGCAACGAATGTTGGCACCATCACAGCAACAGCTTCTGCTGCAGAACCGAAAATTGCCGGTAGCACTATCGTTTTGGTTGGTACCGCCGATGCAACTGGTGTTGTCAATTGGGATTGCACGACGAGCACCATCGCTGCTAAATATCGTCCTGCCAACTGCCGTTAATCCAACTCACTTTCCCAAAAACCCCACGAGTTATCGTGGGGTTTTTTTGTGGCTCAGAATGTTCTGATGTGAATGGAAATATGCCTCTTGAATCTCGTGTTGAGAATGGAATGAATGCAAAGGGGCTTGGTTCTGCATTTAAATGGATGTGCGCGCTGGTGGGGGTGTTGATTGTCGTAGTTGTCTACTGGCCAGGGTTGCAAGGGGGGTTTTTCTTCGATGATGCCTCGAACATTGTCGAAAACCCTGCCCTGAGGCTATTCGATGGTTCCTTTTACAGCCTTATCGATGCTTCAGTTAACGGTGTGGCCAGCCCCTTGGGGCGCCCGCTAAGCATGGCAAGTTTTGCGCTGAATTTGTATTTCGGTGGATTGGACCCATTTTCTTTCAAGTTGGTCAATCTGTTAATTCACCTGGTCAACGGAGTGCTTGTCTTTTTGGTCGTTGGGCAACTCTGGAACCGATTAAATCGGGTGAGGGGGGCTGGTTTTCTCCCGCTAAGTGTTGCGTTGCTCTGGGGTTGCACCCACTGAATCTTTCCCCCGTTCTTTTTGTGACCCAGCGGATGACCAGTCTGGCCGCCTTGTTTACGTTGGCAGCACTATATTTTTATCTGTTTGGGAGAAATGCAGATGCGCTGAGAACACGCTGGAGTTCCTTTGCGGTAAGTTTTTTGGTTTGTTGGCCAGCTGCTGTTCTGGCAAAGGAGTCCGGGCTGCTTTTCCCCCTGTTTGCGCTGCTTTGCGAGTTATTGACCAGGAATGTTGGCGAGCGGATCATTTCCCGGCGCGTGCTGATTACGGTGCTAGGCCTTGGGGGAGGGGTTACATTTTTCTTAGGGCTGTATTTCTGGGATGTTCTGTTATCAGGCTATCGGTTCCGCGATTTTACTCTCGTAGAGCGCCTGCTAACCGAGTCTCGAGTCTTGTGGTTCCATCTGGCCCAGCTCTTTCTTCCCTTGCCCGATTCTTTCAGCCTGTATCACGACGATTTTCAGATATCCCGCGGCTTGCTTGTGCCTCCTGAGACCCTCGTCTCAATTTTGGGTTGGTGTGCCTTGATCGGATTTGCCCTCCGGATGCGTCAGAAGTGGCCTATCTTGCTGTTTGCGGTAAGTTGGTTTTTGGTCGGGCATATATTGGAGTCAAGTGTTCTGCCTCTTGAGATCATGCACGAACACCGGAATTACCTTCCCTCGCTGGGGCCTTTGTTCCTTTTTGGTTCGCTGCTGCTGGCGGCGAAAGAAGAAGAGGGGTATGTTCCGCGCGTTGTCTTCCTCATCAGCTTTACATCGTTTTGTGTATTACTGACCGGACTAAGGGCAAATCAGTGGGGGGACGAGTATCGTCGTGCTACTTTTGAGGCGGCAGCCCACCCCGATTCTGCTCGTGCCAATTACCAGGCGGCATTGATTGTCATCAAGCGTGCTGAAGCGACGAATAGTCTTGGTAACCCTGTGGCGTTTCAGGCAATCAACTATTACCTTGTGCGTTCATCGGAACTCGATAAAGATGCCAAGGCACCGTTGATCGGCCTGTTGTATCTGGCTTGCCAAGTCCATCTTTCGAGAAATGAGGAGCAACTGACTCTGTTAATGGCGCGATTGAGTTCAGCCCGATTTTCACCGGGGGACCTTGGTGTCTATAAAGGTCTTTCCGAACTATTGGTTGAAAACCGCTTGTGTCTGAAGGATCACGAGGTGCAACGTTTACTTGCTAGCGCGCTTGAAAATCCACTACTTGATGCTTCTGCCAAAGGTCTGATTTTATCCGTCGGGATGGATTTCGCATTTGCCAAGATGAAATCCATACCGCTCGCCATGGAATATGCAAACAGGGCGATTAGCGTCGATCCATCCAGCGTTTCCCTGCGGCTCAATTTGGTTCACTTGTTGTTGAAGGCAGGGGAGCGTGAGCGCGCAGTCGAAGCTTATATGCAATTTGCCAAGATGAAAGTTCCGGCTGCCCAGCGCAAAGAGCTTAACGAGCTTGAACAATTACTTGGCCTCGATAGTCGTTACGCAGGCTAGTGTTTTAGTCAGTATGAAAGTCTGATCGTTTTTAGTATGTCGTGAAAGATCATCCACAGCTTCGCTTTCGTACCGATATTGAGGGGCTTCGTGCCCTTTCCATTCTGCTGGTCCTTGCCTCACACGCAAAATTTCCCGGATTTGAGGGGGGATTTATTGGCGTCGACCTGTTCTTTGTAATTTCAGGCTATCTGATTACCGGTTTGTTGCTGGCAGAGATTCGTGCAACTGGCTCGATTGACTTGGCTGGTTTTTTCGCACGACGAATTAGGCGGTTGCTTCCCGCGTTACTGGTAACCATTTTCGGGACGGGAATGGCGGCCACCTTTTTTTTGATGCCTTCGGAGCAATTGGATCAGATAAGTGCCGCTACCGCCGCATCTCTATGGTTTAGCAATATCTACTTTGCTTTTCTCGAGGTGGATTATTTTGGTGCAAGTGCCAGCAGCAACTTGTTTCTGCATACTTGGTCGCTTGGGGTGGAAGAGCAGTTCTACCTTGTCTGGCCTTTCCTGATGCTGCTTTTCTTTTGGCTTGCACGCTATTTGCAAAGAAGCTGGCAGCGTGTTTTGGGTTACGGGCTCGGTGCTTGTTTCGTTTTCTCGTTCGTTTTTTCATATGGATTGCTGAGCAGCTACCCGGGCTGGTCTTTTTATCTGATGCCATTTAGAGGGTGGCAGTTTGCACTAGGGGCACTTTGTGTCTTTGTCGATGTCGTGAATAGGCGAAATGGGGCCGTATTTGGTCGATGGTTTGTTTTTGCGCCATCAGCGCGCGATTCAGTGATTGCGGGGTGGTGCGGCCTGCTTTTGATCTTGGGTTCAGCGATGATACTAGATGGGGGCGTGCCCTACCCGGGGATGCGCGCACTTGCGCCGTCTATTGGAGCTGCTCTGGTGTTGTTGTCCGGGACGGCTGGCTGCCGACATGGTGTTGCTCGCCTATTGTCGCAGTCTCCCCTGTTGTGGCTCGGACGACGCTCGTATTCGCTTTATCTTTGGCATTGGCCGGTCCTGCTGCTTGGTGGCAGCCTTCTTGCCCCGGGGCAACTTTTATCCTCGATGGTCTTGTTGGCCGTTTCACTTTGTCTGGCTGTCGTGACTTTTCATTTTATTGAAAGCCCTGTTCGCTACAGCAGATTTTTGTCGTCCCGTCCGCGTTGGTCAATTTGGGGTGGCTTGTTCATGATGTTGTCAGCGGTTGGCTCTAGTGTGTTGTGGCTCGGTGCGTCTACTTCCTGGCTAGCAGCGCCAGAACAGGAGCGCCACCGTGATGCTCGCTTCGACTTGCCCAGGATTTACGCAATGGGGTGTGACGATTGGTTTCACTCGTCAAGCCTGAATGCCTGCCAATTTGGCAACAAGGATGCACAGCACACTGTGGTGTTGCTTGGGGACAGCATTGGTGCACAGTGGTTTCCAGCGCTATCGAAAATTTATGCCGGTGCCGATTGGCGTCTGTTGGTAATGACGAAATCAGCATGTCCCTTTGTGGATGAAATCGTTTTTTATCCTCGCATCGGGCGGGAATATGTCGAGTGCGAGATCTGGAGGGGGCAGGTAGCCAAGACCATTACAGAATTGAAACCAGATCTGGTGTTTATTGGATCGGCCGGGTCATATGGCTTTACCGAGACACAATGGACGATGGGGACCCGGAGGCTTCTTGAAGAATTGTCGGGAGTGGCAAAGAGGATATATTTGATCCAGCCAACGCCAATCATTCCGTTTGATGGCCCGCACTGTCTCGGTAGGCAGGCATGGCGAGCTCGTTTCCTGCCGATATCGAATGAGTGTGTCGTGACAGTCGAGGGTGGGGTGGCATTGAAGAGTTGGCTGACAGCAGCTGTAAATGCCTTTGACAACGTCAGTGTGCTTGACATGAATCCTGTGGTTTGTCCCGACCAACGTTGCGCGGCTGAGCAACGCAGTAGTGTCGTTTTTCGCGATGATCGACACCTGACAGCGCAATATGTGCTGTCAATTTCTGATGACTTTTTATCACGAGTCTCAGCCATCAGCGTGCCGTGACTGCCTTGTTTTCTCCTGGTGCATCTCGGTAAGCTTGGATTCAAGGGCTCTTGCAAATCTCGGAGCATCGAACAATGGTGATGCTCCTGCTTGCGTTCGAAGTGAAGCACGCAGGTCGGACAAATCTTCAAGGTTGCCGGCAAATTTGATTGCCTTGTCCAGATAGTCATCTTCATCAGTGGCGATCCAGTCTGCCAAACCCGTACATGACATGATGCTGGCTCCTTGGCGCGCTAGCATCGAGTTGCCAGAGAGTGTCAATGTAGGAACCCCCATCCATAGAGCTTCGCAGGTGGTAGTTCCACCGGGGTAGGGGAAGGTGTCGAGAATGATGTCGATATTTGAGTGTGCTGCCAGATAGCCCTCCCTGTTTTGAGGGCCGAACAGCATGGTTCGTTCAGCCGGTATGCCGAAATCGCTCAGGCGCTGTTGGAACTGAATCCGGATGCTGTCACAGGTCAATTGTTTTATTTGGAGCCGGAATCTGGCGTCAGGAATCGCTTGTGCGATACGGCCCCAGAGCTTGAGTACTTGATCGTTCAGTTTTGCCAGATGCTGGAAGCAACCGAATGTGATATGGCCATTTTGCCTTGCAGGTAGTGAGGCAATTTCGGGGGCCTCAATCGCGGCGGGGGGCGTGAAACAGAGTCGTGTCTCAGGCAGGAAACAGGGTGTTTCTGAGTAGTGAGCATGGCCGTCAGGAGGGACTGAACTGGGGTCAACGAGTATGTAGTCGATTTCCGATAGCCCTGTACTGGCAAAAAATCCCAGCCAACTGGCTTGAATTGGTGCCGGTTTCCAGGCAAATACGGGAAGGCGGTTGTGGGCGGAATGTCCAGCGAGGTCGACTAGGATATCCATGCCATCGTTGTAGATCATTCTGGCGGCAGATTCGTCGTTTAGCCAGGTGATTGGCTTCCAGCTTTTGAAGTACGGTTTGATTCGTCTGGTTAGGGCATCTACTTGGTCGTTGGTTGGATAGGCGGTTAGCTCTATTCTTTCGGGGTTGATATGGTGCAGTATGTTTTCCAGAAAATATCCAACAGGGTGTCCGCGAAGGTCTCCCGAAACTAGGCCAACCTTAATTTTGCCGGTGGTAGTTACTGGTGGATGGCAGGTGAACGGTTTCGCAAGACGTGAAATCTTTTCACCAAAACGCCTAGCTTCAACCAGATATTCTTCAGGTGAATGTTGTTGTGAAAAGCTCAGAACAAACAAGAGGCTACTATGAGCGGCGATGTGTTCGGGGTTGACTGTTAGAGCTCGATAAAAGCTTGCCACCGACTGCTCAACATGTCCTTGCTCATAGAGCGCGACCCCCAGGTTACTGTGAGCTTCGGCATAACCGGGGTCGATCGTAATGGCTTTTTGCAGATGCTCGATGACCGCTGTCAGATTGTTTTGGTCATGAAGTGCCCCTGCCAGATTGTTGTGTGCTTCTGCGTACTCCGGATTTATGGCAAGTGCTCTGCGGTAGGCAGCAACAGCTTCACTAAGTTTATTTTGGGCTTGTAGCGCGATGCCGAAATGGCAGTGTATCGTTGCCGATTTTGGCGCGATGGCGAGAGCTTTTTCGTAATACTCAACCGCAGATTCCAACTTGCCTTTTTTTTGCAATAGCAGAGCGATGCCACTTAGTGCCGATGGGGCTTGTGGATTTATAGCGATGGCTTTTTGATAGCTTTCATGTGCCAAGGCGAACTTCCCGGACTTGAGCAGGAGGTCGCCAAGGTTTGCATGGGGTTCTGCATTCTGTGGTTGAAGTTGCGAAGCAAGTCGGTAATGTTCGATTGCGGCTTCGTCGTCCTTCCGTAGCCGGTAAGCGGTTGCCAGATGGATATGGACTTCAGGAGCATTGGGCTGAAGTTCTATCGAACGAATATAAGCGCCGATGGCGTCTTCCAGCTCACCGCGCGACGCCAGAATATTGCCAAGCAAATGGTGTATATCGTTGTTTTCCTGACATGCTTTGGTAGCGGCGATCGCCTGGATTTTCGCCTCGTCAAGTTTGTTTTCTACAACCAGGCATTGGCAAATTTCAAGATAGGCCGCATCAAAATCAGGTTTGTATTGAATCGCAAGCCTGAAGTTTTCAATTGCGCTATTAGTGTTGCCGATATTTTTGTGGGCAAGGCCTAAGAAGAAATATATATCTTGATTTTTGGCTGATATTGCGCGCGCTTTGTCCAGAAATGCGATGGCATCTGAATTCTTGTTTTTTTCCGTAAGAATGTAAGCAATATTGATTAATGCGTCACAGTAGCCTGGATCCTGTTTCAACGCTTCCTTATAGCAGCGTTCAGCTGCCTCCAGATTGCCTTCTGATAGATAGCGATCACCTTTTTCCTTTTCCTGATGCTCTGGTTTTTCTTTCTTCAGGAATATTTTCTTTAATGAACTGAACATGAAACTCTCGGCTCTACAGCTTGATTAGCAGTGATGTGGTGATGCTTTTGGCGTATTTTGGGTCGTAGCCACCTTCGATGAGTTTCCATTCGAAGGCGTTGCCCAACTGAGCTTTTTTGTAAATGTTGAGGTTGTGCTGCAGTTTGAATTTGGCGATTCGATCCAGAAATTTTAATAGTGCATCGTGATTCTTCTTCTGGCTTGGTTTTGCCCTTTTGCTCTTTGCAGGATCGTCCTGCTTTAGCAAATCCTGTGCGAGGGAAATGCCGAATTCCTTAGCTTCACTTGCATCAAACCACTTTAGAATCATCGCGCCTCTCCATGTCTAGTTCTTGATCTCAAAGTTGATAAGGTATCATGCCGAATCGGACGTCGGGCCTTGCCTAATGTTTGTTGATGTTCATTTTGCTGCTCGGTTGCGGTCCATGTGTGGCTTTGAGTTTTGCTCTTTCGGTCTCCATTGATAAGAGGTGTTTGTTGAGTAGTGTGACAATAATTCTTCCGGCAAGAAACGAGGCTAAGGCGCTCAGTGCATTACTTCCTGAACTCAAACGTTGTATGCCGCTTGCCGAAATTCTAGTGGTAGACGACGGGTCAAACGACCAGTCTGTGGCCTTGTGCCAGGATGCCCATATTCAGGTGCATTCACACCCTTATCCCAAGGGTAACGGCGCTGCCATCAAGAGTGGTGCCCGGGTGGCAACAGGGAACGTCCTGATTTTCATGGATGCGGACGGGCAACACAGGGTCGAAGATATCCCGGCGTTGTTAAAGAAGTTCGATGAAGGTTACGACATGGTCGTCGGCGCCCGTCAATCAGGTTCTCACGCCGGAATGCACCGTGCAGTTGCCAACGATTTCTTTAGTCGTCTGGCCAGTTGGATGGTGATGCAGACCGTGGATGACCTCACCTCAGGTTTTCGCATCGTCAGGGCTGATAAATTCCGCAAGTTCCTATATCTCCTTCCGAACGGCTTTTCGTACCCGACAACAATAACAATGAGTTTCTTTCGGGCAGGTTATAGCGTCGGATATGTGCCCATACATACGCCAAGACGTATCGGCAAGAGCCACATCCGACCGTTGCGCGATGGCGTACGTTTCCTGCTAATTATCATCAAGATTGGGACGCTTTATTCGCCGCAGAAGCTATTTTTGCCGATAAGTGCTGGTTTCTTGGTGACTGGGCTTGTGTATTACTTCTATACCTTCCTCGTATCTGGGCGTTTTACCAACATGAGTGCCCTGCTCTTCATCTCCGCAATCTTTACATTCCTGATCGGTATCGTTTCGGAGCAGGTTTCAGCACTGCATTACAAAGGTATGGATGATGGCCCGGAGAAGCCAAAGGCTTAGGAGGGACATAGGAATGGCATCTTGATTGAGTCTGGTGTTTCGGGGGCGATGTGCCGAAGGTCCTGATGGTGGCAACGTCCTATCCCGCCAGCGGGGCCGATTGGCAAGGGCGCTTCATTTTCGATATGGCGGAATCGTTGGCAAGAGTCAGGGAATTCGATCTCCGGCTTTGGGCCCCTCCAGGCACCTTGCCGCTGGGTGTTACGTCGGCATTGGCCGATGGTGATGCTGCGTGGCTGTCGCAACTGCTGAAACGGGGCGGGATAGCTCATTTGTTACGCCGCCAGCCACTGCGCGGTGGGTTTCATGCCTTGAATCTACTTTGGCGGCTACGGCGCCTCTATCGACATTTTTCGGGTGACGGCGGGCAAATCGTGGCTCACGTCAATTGGATACAAAACGCATTGCCCTTGGCAGCAACCAACATTCCTGCGCTGATTACCGTTTTGGGCAGTGACCTAGCTCTTCTTAAACTACCAGGAATGGTTCAGCTGGTAAGAAGAATGCTCGCTGGCCGCCGAGCGACCTTGGCGCCAAATGCAGAATGGATGGCGGCGTCACTTAGAGAGAACTTCGGTGATCTGGCAGAAATTCGGCCCATCCCATTTGGCGTAAATGACCGCTGGTTTGCCCTGAATCGAAATCCCGATGCCTGTGCATGCAACGATTGGATCGTTGTTTCCCGAATAACCAAGGCAAAGCTCGGACACTTGCTTGAATGGGGCGAAGGCCTGTTCGGCGACACTCACCGGTTGCATTTGCTCGGGCCGATGCAGGAGTCGCTCACGCTACCCAATTGGATTGAATATCACGGGCCGACCAATCCCGATACTTTGTCGCGGGAGTGGTTTCCACGCGCTGCGGGCCTGTTAACGCTGAGTATCCACGACGAGGGCAGACCTCAGGTGATGATGGAGGCAATGGCAGCAGGGTTGCCAGTAATCGCGTCCGATCTGCCTGCACATCGTGATCTGCTGAGAAATGGTGAGACCGGGTTCCTTGTCGATGATGCGAATTGTTTTGCGACCGCTCTCGCTCAATTGGATGACCCGCTACTCAACTGCCGCATAGGCTTGTCCGCACGGATCTGGGTGGCTGAGCATATAGGAACTTGGGATGATTGCGCCCGGCGCTATGTTGATGCTTATGATGATTTGCTGAGGCGTCTGTGAAATCTACAGGGGCTATTCTGCTGGTTGGTGGGGCCGGGTTTATAGGGCGCTCATTAGCGGCCCGCCTGGTCGCACTCGGGAACGAGGTCCATGTGCTGTCGCGGAGGCTGGCTGGCGAACTGCCTGCGGGCGTCATTGCCCATCAGGGAGATCAGGGCGACCACGATGTCGTAGTCCCGCTATTGGCTCGTTGCGCAGAAGTTTTTCATTTGGCGACCGCGACGACACCAGCCGATACGGTCTGGCAGCCGGCAATGGAGGCTGAAGTCAGCGTGTTGCCTGCCTTGCGCTTTCTCGAATGTGCCCAACAGTTCCCGGCAAACAAGTACTTATATGTGTCGACCGGTGGAGCGCTCTATGGAGACGCCAAACTCGCTACAGAGCAAGCATCGTTGGCTCCCGTCTCCTACCATGGCGCCGGAAAACTTGCGCTGGAGAGCTTTTTCGGCGTGTTCGGCCAGCGCCATCCCGGGCGTTTGACCATCCTGCGGCCATCCAATGTCTATGGCCCGGGGCAAGGGCTCCGCCCTGGCTTTGGGGCGGTTCGGACCTTGCTGGAGCGGGCGAGGGACAGTGGTCGGCTGGTCGTCTATGGTGACGGTGGCGCTGTCCGCGACTACCTCTACATCGACGACATGGTCGCCGCCTGCGTCGCGGCGCTCGCGGCGCCGGCAGTTACCTACAACATCGGCAGCGGCGTGGGAGTGGCGCTACGCGAGCTTATCGCCATCGTCGAGCGCGTCACCGGCAAACCGTTGGCCGTCGACTATCGTCCTGCCCGTGCTTCCGATGTCGGGGGCATCGTGCTCGATTCCGGGCTGGCTATGGCCAGTCTGGGCTGGGTGCCGAATGTCGGTCTCGAGGAAGGCATTGCCCGGACCTGGCGGAGCTTGCAGTGAGCGGGACGCCGCGCGTCTCGGTCTGCGTCGCCAACTACAACGGGGCGGCGATGATCGCCGGCTGCCTTGATTCTGTCCTCACCCAAAAAGGTGATTTTGAGGTCGAGATACTCGTCCATGACGATGCTTCAAGCGATGCATCGGTCGAAATTATCAGCCTTGCTTATCCCGTGGTTCGAATGATCCGTAGTGCCGACAACGTCGGCTTCTGCATTGCCAACAACCGCATGGTCGCCGCGGCTCTCGGCGAATACGTGCTGCTGCTCAACAACGACGCCGAGTTGTTGCCCGATGCCCTGCACCATCTGCTGGCCGCGGCGGAGGCAGCCCCCAGTCCGGTGCTGCTCAGTCTGCCGCAGTATGACTACGATAGCGGCGCACTGATCGATCGCGGCTGCCTACTCGACCCGTTCTACAACCCGGTGCCGAATCTCGACCCCGAGCGGCGCGAGGTGGCGATGGCTATCGGCGCCTGCCTGTGGCTGCCGCGCAACCTGTGGAACGAACTTGGCGGCTTCCCGGAGTGGTTCGGCTCGATCGGCGAGGATCTCTATCTGTGCTGCAGGGCGCGTTTGGTCGGTTATCCTGTGCGTGTGCTTGACGTTTCCGGCTACAGTCATCGGGTGGGGGCGAGCTTCGGTGGTGGCAAGGTCCGCGACGGTCGTCTGGCCAGTACCTTCCGGCGACGGGCCTTGTCCGAAAGGAACAAGACGTATGTCATGGCATTGACTTGTCCGGCTCTGTTCATGCCCGTTATCTTGCCGATGCATATCCTCATGCTGTTCTGCGAGGGAGTGCTACTGTCGCTATTCAAAAGGCGCACCGCCTATCTGACAGAGATATACCTGCCGGTATTCGTAGCCATCTATCGGCGGAAGTCTAGTTTATGGGATCTGCGAACGGCTATCCATCAGCACGGCCAAGTCGCCAGCACGGATTTTTTTTCCGTTTTCGATTGGATACCTTACAAGCTACGAATGCTGTTCAAGCATGGTCTGCCTAGGCTCATTTGACAAGCAGGTCGATGGCGATGCTGCCCCAGTTACGTGCGTAACGGGCATAGCGACCAGTCAGGACTTCGTTCAGGACCAAGGGAACGCGCCGCCATCTTGCTACAGGCAGATCGGCGCGCGACTGCAGATGGCGAATCTTTTCCGCCAGTGAAGAGCGCATTGATGCTGCGGGATTGGTTGATGCGAGACGCGCATTCAGGGCTTCCCACCGTTGCAATTCGGTTCGGTACCAAGCTGCACGATCAGTCTTGAGCGCTGCGCGGATTTCGTAAAGAAGTGGTCTGGCTCGGCCGCCAACCACATTGCTGTCATGCTGTCGGTATGCCAGCAGCAGTTCTGGTACAGGGATGATGGCTCCCCGGGCTGCAGCAATGTTGGCCAGCCAGGCATCGTGAGCCCAGTCCTCGGGAACGGGGAGCGCGACATCACGCAAACTGGACCGGAATGCCAGTGCTGCTCCGGTGACAACGGAGTGTTTCAGTAGGACTGTGAATCCTTCACCTCTTGCCATGCATGCCTGTTCGTCCTGGGTAAACCGTACGCGATGCCACATCGTATAACCTAGAGAAGCGAGATCGGCATCGACAACTGCCGCGTCGGAAAATGCCGCTTGCGTTTCTGGCGAGAGTAAGGCTTGCGCCAGACGGGTGAGTTTGTGGGGGTGCCAGACATCATCCTGATCGGCTAATGCGATAACTTCGCCGCAACACGCGGCAATGGACCGGGCAAAATTATTGACCACCCCCAGTCGGGTCGTGTTACGCAAAATGCGAACCTCGAAGGCGGCATCAGATGCGAAACGTTCGAGAATGGCTAGCGTCGCGTCAGTAGAAGCGTCATCGCTGACCACGAGCTCACAAGGGGGCAGTTGTTGTACCGCCAGGCTGTCAAGGAATTCCGCGAGGTACGTGGCCCCGTTGCAGGTTGCCAAGGCCACCGAGAAGCGATCAGTCACCTGTCTTGTCCCTGGCGGGTGGCAAGACAGGTGGGGTTGTTCAGCCCAATCGAACCGTGCCTGATCGCCAGATTGGGGTTCCAGGCCGGGTCGTGGTTAAGGCGTTCGCCCCATTTCTTGCGAAGCGCCAATAGGGTCGATTGGCGGGCAAGCTCATTTTCCCCCCGCAAACGAGGCTGCTCACCAGAATAATACAGTAGGGCCAGCGGAACCCAGAGATTCTGGTAACCCTTGCCGATCAGGGAAAGGCAGAAGTCGATGTCGCCAGAAACTGCCGGAAAGAGCTGATCGTCCATCCCGCCCACTTCATCCCATAGTGCCTTACGGATGACCATGCAGGCAGCAGATACGGCGGAAAGGTTCTGGTTGAGCAGGGCACGGTTCGCATACCCCGGCGCAGCAGTGGCTTGGTCGGCAAACGGGCATTCCGGTTCGCCATTGTTCAGAATATATCCGGAATGAACCACCTTTCCCTCTCGGGTGCACAGCTTGGCGCCGGTTGCGCCGATTTCGGGCCGCAGGGCGTGACCCACCAGATGCTTGAGCCACAAGGGGGAGGCCGGCGCGGCGGCATCGCTGAGTAAACAGAGTACCTCCCCCTGTGCCTGTTCGGCCGCCCAGTTGTATATCGACGAATGCTGGGCCGGACCAGAGTACGCTAGAACACGCACGTTCCGGTCTTGTCGCCGATTCGGAAGATGAGCCTGGATGTCTGGGCTGGTGATGGAACTGGTGATGAGCAGGATCTCCAGTTCTGCATAATCAGTTTCATCATTCAGGCCGTCCATACAACAGCGGAGTCGATCGAGACGATCCGTCGCGAGAATGATGATTGAAACAACAGGTGGCATGGCAGGTAGGCAGATGCGGGCATTGAAATGCCCAGGCTCTACTCCTTCCAACTCGACGTGTATCTTCCTTGTGTTCCAGTAATCGGTGAGCGAGCGGCGGGCAGCCTCAACTGCGTAGCTTTTGGCCGAGATGGAAACAGAGGTTGATCCGGGAATGGCTCGCCAGTGATACAGAATGCGAGGAATGTGATGGATGCGCGCCGGCTGCGTCTGAGCGATGAAGCGCAAGGCAAAATCCCAGTCTTGGGAGCCTTCGTAACCGGTGCGGAATCCACCAATGGCCCGCGCGATCGAGGTGCGATAGACACCAAGATGACTGATCATGTTTTGTGAGCAGAACAGGTCCGGATTCCAGTCGGGCTTGAAGTAGTGGCCAAAACGTTTGCCATGAATGTCGATTTTGTCTTCGTCGCTGTAGAGAAGATCAAGGTCCGTATTTTCATTTAGGGCGTTGGCAACGTGGTAAAGCGCGGATTCAGCCAATTCATCATCGTGATCAAGCAAGGCGATGAAGTCGCCGTGGGCAATTTTCAGTGCTGAATTGCTTGCGGCCGATATGTGTCCGTTTTCCTGGCGAAAGACGATGCGGATGCGATGATCTAGCTGGGCTGCCTGCTCCAAAAACGTGCGGACATGGGGTGCGTGGGATGCATCGTCGGCAATGCACAGTTCCCAATTTGGGTAGAGTTGACTTTGAACGGAAGCAATTGCCTTCTGCAGAAGCCATTCTGGCGTATTGTAAGTTGGCATCAGTACGGAGATCAGCGGGCGGTACGTCATGGCCGCGATATGGCGTGAAATACTTAGGCGGTCATGCTCCGTGAGCGTGTCATAACGGCTAATCCATTCACTATAGCTAATGTCGCCAAAGCCGCGGATGAGCCGTGTCAGTCCATGGAGGCCTTCGCGGTGCCACAGACGAAATCCCTTGATAAACAGCTCAGAAATGTTGCGGCCGACAATAAAGTCCCGTATTCCGGAGAGGTAATGGGTTGTGTTCATTCTTGTGATGCCAGTCGGCGTTGTTCAGTGGGGCCGGTATTGGAACGCGGGATGATTGCGGACCGATTGCCCTGCCGGCATGAGGGCATGGAGTTTCATTCTGTGCTTCCAGGTAACGAAGGGTGCCAGTAGCTGGTCACGGTTTCCATATTGCTGGAATAGAGTCCACCAATCCTTCAGGAATTGATCGGCAGGCGGTCCTGGGCGCAGCGAAAAGAAATTCATCTCGAACAGACCGGCCTCTGGGGGGCAGCCTTCTCGTTCGAGCATTTCGAGCACTTTGTAAACCTGCTCACGTGATTCGCGCATGTGCAGCATGATCGTCGCAGCTTCCTCATACACAGATTGACGGAACGGATGCGGCACTACCCCGAGATCGGCTGTACTGGCAACGAATGCGGAAATCGCCGGGGCGATATCGCCTCGCATTGTAATGTTCGCGTCGATATACACGACGGCGTCGTAACTTTCTGCCCTTGGTATGTGGCTTAGTAGATTCATTTTCAGATAGCGTGAAAGGTACTGGGCAGATTTTCCCGCAACAGAATCGACCTGAATGAGGCTCCAGCCGTCGAGTGGGCCATTCGGGGGCTGTCGCAAAGCAAAAAGTAGTCGGCCTTGGGAATTCGATGGCTGACCGGTTGCGGCGTATCGTAGTTGCCTGTGACAACACAGCAAACGGCAACGCGATGCTCGTGCCGGGCAACTGTCGAAGGTCCTGGGGCTGTGGCGGGTATGGAGGAAGGACGGCTGGCAAATTGACGCAGGAAGGCGGGAAGATAGGACCCTCCGTCGTAGTCCATGGGAGCAATTTCAGGGTGCCGGGCTAGAAAGGCGCACGTTGGCAGCCGGGCGTTGCTGAGAAGGAAGTGACTCAAGGGCAATATTCCTTGGGAGTCGTGATGGGATACATACCAAGCATGGTCAAAGAGCGGGTTTGGATCGGGGGGCTGGTCGCCGGCGCGATGGTGGGCAAGCATGTCCAGCAATGGATTGGAATGATGCCGTCCGGCGCTGGGTTGCCGGGTATACCAACTGGTCAGGAAGAAGGGATTGGGATTGCCGCCGGATTCGACAAAATGTCGCCACGGCGCAAGTCCATCGAAACCTCCCGCGAATTGGGTGGCGTAGTAGTCACTCCAGAATAGCGGATGGGGGTTTAGTCCGGCGTATTGTCCGGCGGCGAGGAAATGTGCGAGAGGGGAAATGTCGGATGACGCTGGGGGGTTACAGCCGAGGTAATGGCCGACATCAAACAGTTGCCGAAGCAGCCCATCACAATCTTCTCGTTGCGAAGCAAGTCGCCTTGCTCGGGAAGGGCTGATGAGACGGAGCAGCCTCATCGGAAGGCCAGCCAGTAAGGGAGTACGAGAGAGGTGCTGCACTATGGCACTGACCACCGGTCGTATTCTGCCAGTGTCGTCGAGACAGCTAAGTCTGCGGGCGCCAACGGCATGCAAGGCAGGCACGACTTTGCTGAGAATTGCAAGTGTTTGGCGTAATCCAGGTTTCCTTAGTCGTTGCTCGCCGAGGCGCAGCCAGAGAACCCCTTGAGGTGGCGTGTGATACCCAATGGGGTCGAGACTGATCCATATCGTAGCCTGAGTCAGTGCAGCATGCTGTTCTGCCAGTCTTCTTACCTGGCTGCCGGGTGCAAAGGACTTGGCATACAGGGCGAGTGGTTTTTCGGAAGTCATGCGGCAGGGCAGGCAATCAGCTGGAGCACAGCGGGAAAGGATAACGTCCCAGCAATCGACGCCAACGGCGCTGCCAACGGGTCAGGGTTAGAGCATGCAAACGCCGTTGGTGTGTCATCAATCTAGCAACGTCGTTCTCAATGCGATTACGCAATGTAGCAGCTTCCGGGCGGAGGTAGGGGGCACGACGCAACATTGACTGAAGGTCGATTGCTGACATGCGCCCAAGTTCTGGAACGGGCGACCTGGTTGTAGTGGGAAGGTAGTGTGGTGAATTTCGGGAGACGGCTGCGGGTGGGGGCTCTGCCGGGAGGCAACAAAGGCGTCATAGGCAATGCGGTAGTCTGGATCCTCTTGCGCCCATTCCTGCCATAGTGGAAGCAGCAATTCTTCCAGATAGGCATGCTTGTGGCCATGCAATGCCGCCTTACTGTAAATATCGGCAGGAAACTGGGCGAAATCGTGAAGGCCTACCAGAATGCCAGACTGATGGTAGGGATGGCCGGCTTGACCCAGGTAGTCCATCATGGATGACTCAGGCCGAAGGCTGGCCCCCTTGGGAAGGCAGCTCAAGGCCTTGGGGATCAAGGCAGTTCGATACAGATGATTGCCTGCAGGGCGCCGGGCGGGCAACAATTTATCGGCTACCAACGCTTGAGCTTCCACATAGTGATCCGGCAAGCGTTTGGCCTCATCGATGAAATCTATTAGCGACGGTAGCACTAGTACATCGGCGTCGATGCACAATGTCCAGGGGCGTGCCTCCGCTAGTCCTTGAAGCAGGCTTTTTTCCAAGGTCGCCGCAAAAGGTTGGCCCGAAACCCGAAAGACGATCTGCCTAGGAAACATTTCCTCCAGCAGGCCCACGCAGGCATCGGCAGTGCGTTCGCCGCACTCTCGGACGATCAGCGTGACATCGCTATGGCTCGGGGATGGCATCGGGATGACGGAAAGGCTTAGCGACGAATGCCCATTTTGCTAGACATCCACGCTGCCAGCCGTCGCATGCGGGAGCGGATCAGCTTGCGCCGCAACTGATCCGCCTGCGCTCCTTGCTCGGAAACAATATTTTTTAGCAGTTGCAGACGCTTTTGTGTCAGCTCGGCGACATCGAGAGCTGGCGGAGCAGTGTTGCGCAGGAGGAAGATGAATTCACAACCACAGGTGGGGTAGCTTTCTTCCACCGAGAAAGGAATCAGCCCAAGATGTGAGAGTTCGACAATTAACAGTTCGAAGCTGGATGGTGTGAAGTGCCAGGCATGGCAGTCCTGATATGTCCCACCAGTATTCTCGGAGTAGGCTTGGAAACGGGTGAATGCCTGGGAAAGCGACGGGCTCAGGAACTCAAAGCGCTCCAGATATCGGCCCTGTCCCCAGGTGGTCGCCCCTTCTGTGCCGACAGTGTAGGCGATGTGCTGAAACATTGAGCGCTGGGAATGAATTTCGGCTCCACGCTTCCATGCATGTAGCCAATCCCCTGTGCCCGTGATCGATTGAAAAAAGTCGAAGCAATAACGCTTATCCGGGATTGCCAACGATAAGAGCCCGTGAGGCTCGAGGATGCGGGACATCGATTGAAAGAACATGATCGGGTTGGGAATGTGCTCGATCACATGACTGGCTACGCAGGCATTGACTGTTCCCAGGCGCGAAGTTGGGAGTGCTTTGTCAAGGGCGCCTCCTGTCCAGACCACATCGACTTCCTCGATGGCGTCAACGTCGACATCGAAACGTCGGTATTTCTCAACTAGTGCAGCCCGGTCGGCGTGATCGACAGAAATAGATTGCCAGCCCTCTCGTTTGGGTAGCAGCGGGTTGTAGCCAGGGCCAATTTCCATCGAGACGTTGTCTTTGGTGAAGCGGTGCAGCAGTTTTTCCTGGCGGTTCATAGCTGTGTCAAGTGATTGTGCAGAATGGATGCGGGGGCAGGCTTACGCAGGAAAAGCAGGTTATTCCCTCGCGGGAAGCCATTATCGCGCCAAGTCCGTGGACTCCAGCGACGAACAATATTAAGCGGAGAAAGGCATCGATGGCCGACCTCGAAGCCCGCGTTGCGAAACACGGCGGCCATCTCTTCGATGGGGCGATAGGCAAGCTTTTCATTGAGATAGCTGGCATAAACACCCGCCTGGCAAGACAGCGGCAATGGCCTACCTGTCTGGTCGCAGGCTTCTGGCCAAATGGGCCGAGGCCCGGCCCTGAGAAACAATGCTGCAAGAACTGCGGCATGCCGAAGGCGCTTGCTGGACAGCCAGTGCACAAATGGGATCTTGATGTGGGGCTCATGCCACTGGCGACTACCGGGGAAGGAATGCAGTCCATAGCCGCCGGGAGCCGTCAATCTGAAACTTTCGACGGCAAGGCGCTCAATGTCGATTACATGCTCAAGTGTTTCCTCAGAGAAGATCAGGTGAAACCGCCTTGCTGAAAAATGCGCAATTTGGTCGAGGGGGCGTAGCACGCCTTCTTTATCCAGTCCGCGTCCTGCCAACGCGGTATTTGCCTGGGCAAGCACACGGGTGTCCATATCGACGCCCCATGCGTTGATGCCTGCATCTCGCAGATGGAGAACGGTCCGGCCACGACCGCAACCCCAGTCAAGCACTTGTGCATTGGCTGGCAACTGTTTGATCAATCTTTGCAGTTCGTTTGAGAGTCGGGCCGCAATGATCTCGTCCTCAGCCAACTCGACATGTTTGTCAGCCATGTGGGAGTTCGGATGAGTGGCCGTCGGAAGCGCCGGGTTTGCGAAAAATGAAGAAATATCCGGTTGTGCCGGCCGATGATGGCAGCAGCTTGTCCGTCAGTTCCATTAGGAGGGCCAGACTTAGCAGTGCGGGAGCCGCAATTTTTATACGGAGGGGCAATGGTGGCGGGTGGGCAAACTGTCGGTAGAGCAGTGCTGCGACCGCAGAAAAATAGCCATTCCGTTCACGCAGCACAAGTTCGTCAAGGTTGGAAAATATTAGGCGCAGTCCGTATCGGGTATAGCGATAGAAATCGTTTGGCGCATCATGGATGCCCAGCAAGAAAGGCGTGGAAGCAATAAGCAGCCCGCCGGGCCGTAAGACGCGAGAGATTTCGGCGGCGGCTAGTTCGGGATGCTTCACATGCTCCAGGACCTCGATACAAAAAATGGCATCGATGGATTTGTCCTTAACACTATCCATGGATTCAATGTTTGCCAGAATGTCAGGGTGGCGGGTTTGGTCAATGTCGAGAGACTGAAACCGAACACCATGTGCTGTGAGTTGAGCGCCGACCTCGCCGCCGGCGCCAATGTTCAGGATATTGCCTGACTCCGCGATGGCGTGACTATGTATGGCCTCTTCAAGCCAGCGATAGAGATGGCGCCGGGATTTGCGTTTGGACAGGCGTAGTAGCGCTGCTGAGATCATGTTTTGACTATGGCAGCGACTTGCTGCTTGTTCCGGTTCTGAATGATGATAAATCCGTGTCGGCAATCCATCGCTTGGCCCAAAGTTCTGCCGTGATCAGCAGCCATCGTGTTCGCCAGCCGACAGGGAAGTCCCGCTGCAACAGGTTGTCTAGATGCACGCGCCAATCCGGTTTTAGGATGCCAAGATCAACGAGGACGCTTTCGCGGAACAAGGAGCGCATCCATGGTTCGATATGATGTCCGAACCAACTGTGCATAGGGCTGCTGAATCCTTTCTTGCGCGTTGTGACGACTTGCTCGGGCAGGATTTTCTTTGCGAGTCGTTTCAAGAGTGCTTTACGCTCCCCCTTGTAGTAGTGCATTCCCAGGGGGAGCCGAAATGCCAGCCGAACCAAGTCGTCGGCAAGAAACGGCACGCGTGCCTCAACGCCATGGGCCATGCTGGCGCGATCGACTTTGCACAATACATGATCAACAAGATAAACATGCATGTCGATAATTTGTGCCGCGGTCACTGCAGGCAGGTCAGATCGAAGGTAGTGCTTGAGGATGTCAGTCTCGGTGTCGTGAACATGACGGAAAAAGCTCGGATCAAATAGTGTCGCGATGTTTTTGGCATCAAGGCAGCCTTCGTACCTGAAATAACGATCGGCATCGTCCGAGCGCATTCGCCGGGGGCCAACCAGCTGCAATTGACGCATCCAATGCCAAAGCCGTGCGGGAGGGCCGGACGGAATCCAGGCCGGGCGGTCAAAATCGTCATAGCGCAAATAGCCTGCGAACAGTTCATCTGCTCCGTCGCCACCAAGTGCAACAAGCGTATTGTTGGCACGGGCTAGGCGTGCCACTTCGAAAAATGGAAGTGGTCCGTTGGGATCGAAGGGTTCATCGAAGTATTCCTGCATAGTAATCAGGCGATCCTCGATTCCCGAGCGGGAAACAATGGCTTCGTGATGTTCCGTGGCGAAATGTTGCGCGATGATATGGGCATGCTCCCTTTCGTCGCAGATAGGTTCGTCGAAACCAATAGTAAATGTTCGTAAGGAGGGGGTAGAGCGCTTGGCCAGCGCGACGAGCAGACTAGAGTCAATGCCACCGCTCAGGAAACAGCCAATCGGCACATCCGATACCAGTTGGTCGCGTACTGCATTTTCTATTTCCACCTCCAGCCTGAGCAAAGCATCTTCCGGATCAGCCAGATCGGATTGCGCAGGAAGGTGCCAATAGCAGTGCTTGTCGAGATGGCCATTTCGGAATGTGGCAACGTGGCCGGCTGGAAGTTTGGAGATGCCAGAAAAAGCGCTTCGGCTATGCGGGATGTAGCCTAATGCAAAAAAATCGCGTAGGCCGTGTGGGGCGATTTCGCGCTTGAAGGCTGGGTCAGCAAGGATGGCCTTGGGCTGTGAAGCAAAAGTGAGCCTGCCGGCATAGTTTGCGTAATAGAGCGGCTTGACCCCCATCGGGTCGCGGGCAAGAAAAAGGGAGCTGCGCTGTTCGTCCCAGATGGCGAAGGCAAAAATGCCTTGAAGCCGCGCTACGCAACCGGCTCCCCATTCCTCGTAGGCATGTACGACTACCTCGGAATCGCTTAGGGAAAAAAATCGATGGCCACGTGTTTTCAGTTCGTTGCGTAGTGCCTTGTAGTTGTATATCTCCCCATTGAATACCAGCCAAACCGAGCCATCTTCGTTGCCGATCGGTTGAGTGCCGTTTGCGCTAAGGTCAATAATCGCAAGCCGACGATGACCGAACAGAGCAGCGCCGCCAGCGAGTATGCGTATCCCGCGCCCGTCTGGTCCGCGATGTGCCAGGGTGTCCAGCATCTTGCCAAATTGCTCTAGCGAAGGAAGGGTTGGACCTACTGATCCAAGAATGCCGCACATGACGCTATATTTACTGGGGACAACTGCGACGTATGGCGGTGCAGAAGATGGGGGAGATCGGCGGATCGGTTAGGTGCAATATTTCGAATCCGGCATCTTCGATAATCTTCCTGAATTCGTCGGAACGCATTGGATGATCGTGCCAAGGGGTGAGAGCATCGAATGTAATCTGTTTTTCCAGTTCGATTACCGATGTCTCCGATGTCTGACCACCTTCGCCATGAGGGGGAAGATAATAGAAGGGGATGAAGCGGTAGGCCAATGCTCTGATGACGGGGGCGCTGTACGTGACTTTGTTGATTCGATGCAGAACGGGGCCGAATATTTCCACATACCTTTCGATAATTTGCCAAGGCAGGCGTTTGGTCAGCCATCTGTATTTGTAACGCCACTCTGCCATGTGCCGCCAGGATCGCTTGTAGGCGTGAGCGAAGAGAATTCCGCCGGGCTTGACTTTTGCGCAGATTCTGCGCAGAGCTTCCGAAGGGTCTGGCGTGTGCTGCAATACACGGTGGCAATACACGATATCGAAACTGTAATCGGGATACGGAATGTCGTAGATAGATGCTTGGGCAATCGACAGGCGCGGGTCATCCAGGAAGGCTTTAGCCCGCTCTACTGCCGTACTCAAGTCAAAGGCATGAACTTCGGCCAAAGGTAGGGATAGAAGAATTTCGGTATCATCACCGCCCCCCATTCCACATTCAAGCAACGATTTTCCCGAAAGATCGAAATCGGAAAAATGAGTACGAGCGAGAATGACATCGCGCAGGTTGTAACCGTGATTGCGAAGATCGCTGCGGATACTGTGCCATTTCTTCCATTGGTAGCCAAAGCTTTCCGCATAGTTCTGTTCGGGGGCGACGAAACGAGGAATGCCTCCAATAATCGGCGCCACGATCTCGCCTGTCTCGATATCGGCTAGCCCTTGTGGTCGAAGTGTGAGCGGCCTCATGGTTTTGGGGGCGATATAGTCAGGCATGTCTAGTCGATTCTCCACCGGCCATGGCAAACGTAGTTTCCGGCGTCGGTGGACAAGTTTCGAATGTGTGGATCCTCCAGTAATACCTTGATTTCGCATGCCCGCTGCCAGGTGTCGAGACGCAGGTCTCTTCCTGAAGCAACCGCATTGATGTAGTACCAACCAGAGGTTAGCTGGCAATTAGGCATGTCAAAAGCAAGGCGCCGCTTACCGTTAAACACAAGTTCCTCGGTTAGTCCGATTGTTGTTGCTAGCGTCACAATTTCATTAGCGGCAGAGCATATTTCGATTCTGAAACGCACATCGGTAATGGGTTGTGTCGCTGTCGTTAGAAGGACAAAACGGATTGGCTGGCCGGTCTTGACAATGTCCAGTGGCTTGCCTTCCAAGTCTACTATTGAGACATGCTCGAAATATAGTAACTGGGTACCCTCTCTTAGTGCCGCCGCTCCAGTTTTCGGCACACCAATCGCCTGATGCACCAAGTTTTGATATAGCGTTAGTGTTTCTTTTGCGGGATACAGGCGAGATAGTGAACCTTGATGAAGGACGGCTGCTCGATGGCAAAGACGCTCAAGCTGATACGGGTTGTGGGAAACAACTATGATGGTTATTCCTGTTTCCTGCATCTGGCGTATTTTTTCAAAACAGCGTTGCTGGAACTCCATGTCGCCTACAGCAAGCGCTTCATCGATGACGAGCAAATCAGGGTCAACATGCACGGCGACGGAAAACGATAGGCGTACAAACATTCCGCTTGAGTAGGTTCTAACCGGCTGATCAATGTAATCGCCAATGTCAGCGAACGCAGCAATTTCGGCGAAACGTTCCTCCATTTGCGCACTGCTGAATCCTTGTAGTGCACCTTGGAAATAGGCATTTTCACGCCCTGTGAACTCCGGATTAAAACCGGCGCCGAGTTCCAGCAGTGCTGAAATTCGCCCGTGCACCTGGACCGTACCAGCTGTCGGTTTGAGGATGCCACAGATAACCTGCAACAAAGTGCTCTTCCCGGAACCGTTGCGACCGATGATTCCTATGGTCTCGCCTTTTCGGACCTCTAGTGAAACGTCTCGTAGTGCGGTGAACTCCCGGTTATAGCGTTTGAGTCCAAGAGAGAAAAACTCCTTTATTCGATCGCCTGGATGATTAAACAATCGATAGCTTTTTGTCAGATTGCGAACCGAGATGGCGATCTCGTCGGGAATGGGCTCTTGCGCTTCAGAGGACATCAGCAAATTCCTCCCGGCTGTGGCGGAAAAATGCGTGGCCGAGGCCGGCGGCAGTGAGGCCGAGGAACAGGGAAATGCCCCAAGTCGACCAGTCCGCCGGGTGGCCAAGGGCAACATTGCGGCAGGCCTCGATGACGGTGCCGAGTGGGTTGAACTGGTAGAACGGTTGCAGGACTACCGGTACGGCACTGGCCGGGTAGAGCACTGGCGACAGGAACATCAGTATCTGCACGAAAGGCGGCACGATCTGACTCATGTCCTTGATGAAGACGCCCCAGGCGGCGAGGAACCAGGCGAGCCCGAGGGCAAGGAGCAGCAGGGGGGCCAGGGCAATAGGGTAGAGCAGGGTGCTGAGGGTCAAGTGGCCGGTCCAGGCCAGGGCGGCGAGCAGGATCAGGTAGTTGAAGGCGCCGTGCACCAGAGCGGCCCCCAGGGGGACGAGGGGCAGGATTTCGACCGGGAAGATGATCTTCTTCACGTAGCTCGGATAGCTGCGCACCGCGGCGGGGGCACGCGAGATTGCCTCGGCGAAGATGTTGAAGGCGATCAGTCCGCTGTAGAGCACCAGCCAGAACGGGGCGCCGCCGTCCTGCTGGGGCCAGCGCGCCTGGAATATCTGGCCGAAGACGAAGGCGAAGATGGCGAGCATGATCAGCGGGTTGAGGAATATCCAGGCGACGCCGAACATCGCGCCGCGATAGCGCAACAGGACATCGCGCTTGATCAGTTGGCCGAGCAGGTAGCGATGGGAGAGTGTGGTGTGAGCGGGCATCAGGAGGATAGAAAAGCCGAAAAATTCATCGCGCTGATCAGCAACTGGGTGGTCGCTGTGCCAACCAAGTTTCCAGCGCCTCTGGCAACTCACTGATCAACAGCCCGTGCCGTCCCGCAACCCAGCCATGGATCGGGCCTGGCGTTTTTTTGCCGAGCACTTCGCTGATCAGCGCTTCGGCCGTGATGTGATCGTTGATCAGGCCGAGTTCGTCCTGGAGCTGGCCGAGCGCGGCGAGGTAGGGCTTGAGGCGTTTGGCGGCGAGCAGGGGTTCGAAAAACTCCAGCGTGTAGCGCAGCTTCTTGAAGCAGATGCGCATGCGATGGCGTTCCTGCGGCGTGAGGGTCGCATGTTTCGCCGCCAGTTTGCGGGCACTTTTGGCGTGGGTGGTGATCCGGTCTTCGACAAATTCGGCCAGCGGCAGCGGTAGCGTGTCGCCCAGGGCATAGATCGCCGAGGTGAATTCGATCAGCAGTCGGGGGTATTCGCTGACGGCGAGCAGACGGGTGATGGCTTGTCTTGCACCTTTGGCGCGGCGGCGGGCTTCGTTGCGCAGGCGCTTGAGGTCGCGGTTGTTGGGGAAGGCGGCTTGGATCGGTGGCAGGGTTTCAGTCAGGAAGACATCCCAGTTGCGGGCGTCGCCGAGGGCGCTGGCCAGGGTTTGCCAGGTCTGGCCGTAGGCATTGACGAACTCCGGGGGCAGAACCGGGGCGAACAGCTTGATCGCGGAGCGCAGGCGGCGCAGCGCGACCCGGGCCTGATGGACGAATTCCGGGTCGTCGCCGGTGAGCAGGCCTTTTTCGTTGCGCTGGAAGTGTTCGAGGCAGCCCAGCGCAATGCTGCGGAAGGCTTCGAGCGGCGTCATCTGCGCGTCGATGGTGGCCGCCTTGGCCTTGAACGGGCGCATCGGCTCGCCGGTGAACAGCTGGTAGCCGCGTTCGGCCTTGCTGGCGATGGCGGGGTCGAGTTTGAGCTGTTCCTGCAGTTGGCGGGTCAGTCCGAATATGTCCTCGACCGTGCCGGAGAGGAGTTCGAGTTCGATTTCGCAGATCGGCGTGCGTTTGCCCCGGCTCGCGATGGTGCCGCGATCGACGGCCAGTTCGATCAGCGACTCGCCGTAGGGGACCTCCCAGATCTGCCGCCGGAAATCGGTGGTGAAAATTGGTTCGAGCCGCTCGGTGGCGTCTTCCAGAAAGTGGCGCAAGTCGGTGTTATCGACATGGCTGAAATCGAAGGTGCCGGGTGTCGCCGGCGTTTCCCACTCGCTGCGCATGGCCAGGCCGCCACAGGCTGGTTCAGCGGATTTGACGGTGAGCAGCCATTGCCAGCCTTTTTCGCGGAAGCGGACGGCGATGCGTCGGGCGTGCAGGTCGAGCTTGGGCGTGTCGTAATAGGTGTTCAGCAGGTGCTGCTTTTGCGGCTGGATCGCGGCGAGCAGGGGGTGAGCCGCCAGCTTCTTGGCGGTCTTCGGATTGAGTTGCAGCTTTAGCTCGATTTCGATGCTCATCTTGGCTTAATTCCTGGGTACTGCCGGACCGGTCGCGCCGTCGAAGCCCAGGGCGGGCAGCGTGGCGAGTTCCTCGGCCGTCTGCACGCCTTCGGCGATGACGGTGAGGCCGATATTATGCGCGATGCTGCACAATCCTTTGAGGAAAGCCTGGTTGCCCGGCTGGGTGTCGATGGCGCGGACGAAGCTGCCGTCCACCTTGAGATAGTCGAGGCCGATAGCGTTCAGACGGCCTATCTCGCTGAACTGCCGGCCAAAATGCTCGATACCCAGGCGGCAGCCGAGCGGCCGCAGGTCGTTGCAAAAGGACTGGAATTCGGCGAAGTGCTGGAAGGCTCCCATTTCGGAAACCTCGAGCCAGAGGCGGTGGGCAAGCTCCTTGCGGGCGGCGATCTGGGCTTGCAGGCGCTGCCGGAAGCTGGCGTCGACAATCGATTCGCCGGACAGATTGACCGCAACGGCCGCCGCGCCCGCGGCAATCCGCTCGAGGGCGAGGCGAACCGCGGCCAGGTCGAGCTCGGTAGTCATTGCCAGGCGCGAAGCCATCGGCATGAAACTGCCGGCCGCCAGCCATTCGCCGCCTTCGCTGGCCTGCAGCCGGAGCGGGCATTCGAGGTGGAGCAGCTGGCCGCCGCTGCCGGCGACCGGGAATTCGATCAGGCGCAGGCGCTGGGTTTCGATGGCGCCGTCGAGCAGTTTCTTCCAGTCGGCATTGGTGATGGCGCGCTGCTCGTTGTTGCTCTCGGCACGGCACCAGGCCAGACCGCTTTGGGTTTCGGCGGTGGCCAGCGCGGCGTCGAGGCGCGATAGCAGGCTGCCGATGCTCTGACCATGCAGGTAAACGCCGCTCGCCACGTGGCCGATGCGCTCGCCGTCGATCATGCCCGCCGAGACCAGGTCGCGCAGCGTGTTGAGCAGCGTGTCTGCCGCCGGGGCGGGATCCTGGTTGCCCGGCAGCAAGAGGGCGAAATCAGCGCCGTTGAGGCGGGCGGCTGCTGCCCCCGGCCGGCTGCCAGCCAGTTCCTGGAGAGTGGCCCCGAGCCGGCGCAGCAGTTCGTCAGCGGTTTCGCGGCCGGCGCGGCGATTGACTCCGGCCAGATCGGCCAGGCGCAGCATCAACAGGCTGCCGGTCGGGGCGGCATCGTCGTCGCTCAACGCGGCATCGAGTTGGTTGAGGAAAAAGGCGCGGTTGGCGAGGCCGGTCAGCGGGTCGAGGGTGGCTTCGCGGCGGACCTTTTCCAGGCGCGCGGCCTCTTCGGCGAACATCGTCTTCAGGCGGTCGACCATCGCATTCATCGCGCTGGCCACGCTTTTCAGTTCCGGGGTCGCGGGCTCGGCGATGCTGACGAAGCGCCGCTCGCTGATCGCCTGCGCCTGGCCGACCACGGCATCGAGCGGGCGTTTGATGCGGCCAAGCAGTTGCATGCCGAGCAGCCCCATCACGCCGCCGCCGACGATGAACCAGAGCAGCAACTTGAGCGCACCGTTCCACAGTTCGCGATGGGCGAACTGGCTGTGGCTGACCAGTTCGACCGTGGCGAACTGGTTCCAGCCGCTGGACACCTGCGCCCGTCCGGGTTGCGAGGCGATCGGAAAGAGGTGGAGGAACCAGGCCGGTACGTCGTCGGCGAGAGCGGGGCTGGTCTTGTCGATCATCACCCTGCCTTCCGGGTCGATCAGGCGAACGACGGCGTACTGGCCGCTGTCATAGACCGCGGCGACCTGGAGCTCGATGGTGACGGGATCCTTCTCCTGTTGCGACAGGGAGAGCGCCAGCGACGAGGCGTTGTCGTTGTTCTTGATGGCCAGTTGCGCCTCCAGGTACTGGCGGGCGGTCAGCATGCTGGCCACGAAACTGCCGGCAAAGGCGATGAGCGTGCTCGCAATCACCGCGAGCCAGAGTTGTCGGAATAGGGACATGGGCGATTACCTCACTCGAAGCCTTCGGCGCGCGCACGTGCCAGCAGGTCCTGCCAGCGCGATAGATTGCTCTTGCTGGACTGGTTGCCGGTGCCTAGCCAAAGCCCCGCACTGTTGAAACTGAAAATCGGTGAAAGATCCGTCCGCCGCGAAGCCGGGCGAATCTCGGTGTTCAGGTTGTCGAGGACCAGCGGGTCCGCATTCGGGGTCGCGTAATAGGCGAGAACCATGTGCGCCTGCTGCAACGGCCCGGCCGGGCCGTTCTGCAGGGCCTTGACGTAGACCAGGCGCAGTTTGCTGATCGGGACGCCAAGCTGGACCAGGGAGTAGTACTTGGCGATCGAGAAATCCTCGCAGTCGCCGCGGCCTTGGCCGATCATTTCGAGTGGGGTCGCCCAGTAGTCGGATTGTCCCCAGATGCTGCTGTCGTCGTCGAAAGCCAGGCGCCGATTGAAGAAATCGTTCACGCGGCGGAGTTTGTCACTTTCGCCGGCACTTTTGCCCGCCACCAGCATTTGCTGCCAGTCATTCAGCAGGGCGAGCCGTTCCGTCCCGAAACGGCTGGCCAGCGCATGTTGCAAACGTTCAAAGTCCAGGCCGAACGCTGCCGGCAGGCCAAGCAGGCCGAACGCTGCCAGCAGAGCAACGACGGCAAAAATACGGAGCGGCACTCGGGCTTTATGCAAGATATGGGCGACGTTTTGTCAGTAATTCGATGGTAAATGCGAAATATCACACATTTTTGCGCCTGGTATGTCGCTACAATCCGCCCGGTTTTTACCGGATTATCGCCCATGCACTGCAGAAAAACGCTCTCGCTTCTGATTGTCGCCCTTTTTCCGGTCATCGCCCAGGCTGCCAATGTGTTGCCAGGGACGCTCAAGGAAGTGGCGCAACAAGCCGTGCTGCATAGTCCGGAGGTAACCTCGAAATGGCACAACTACCGGGCCGCCGAAGAAGAGATCGGGGTCGCCCGGGGGGGCTACCTGCCGCGCGTCGACCTGAGCGCCGGCAGCGGCCGCGAAAGCCTCAAGCAGCCGCCGGACGAGCGGCGCAACGATTTCACGCGGACCGGTTACCTGGTCAGCCTCAACCAGATGATCTTCGACGGCTTCGCCACCCGCAACGAAGTCCGCAAGCTGGACAAGGCTCGGCTGGTCCGCTATTACGAACTGCTCGACGCCTCCGAGAACGTCGCTCTTGAGGCCGGCCGTGCCTACCTCGATGTCTTGCGTTACCGCAAGCTGGTCAAGCTGGCCGAAGACAACTACGTCCAGCACAAGGCCACCCACGAGCAGGTCCTGCGCCGTACCCAGTCCGGCGTCGGCCGTCGCGTCGACCTCGAACAGGCGGGCAGCCGCCTGGCCCTGGCCGAAATCAACCTGACCACCGAAACCGCCAACCTGCACGATGTTTCGGCCCGCTATCAGCGCCTGGTCGGCAGCCCGCCGCCGCCGACGGTCGCCGCGCCCGATCGGTTCGACGGTACGCTGCCGGCCAGTCCGAAGGCTGCGCTCGATACGCTGCACCAGAAGAACCCGGCGCTGCTCGCCGCTATCGAGAACATCGAGTCCGCGCAGTACGACCTGAATGCTCGCCGTGCCGCCTATTCGCCGAAGCTCGATTTCCGGGCCCGTACCGACAATACCGACAACTACCTCGGTGTAGACGGCGAACGCAAGTACAACGTCGCCGAACTGGTCGTCAGTTTCAATATCTTCAATGGCGGTTCCGACCGTGCCCGCGAAAAGCAGTACATGGAGCGCAAGCACCTTGCCCTCGACCTGCGCGAGAAAGCCTGCCGCGATACCCGGCAGACCCTGCTCATCGCCTACAACGACGTCCAGCGCCTGAAAGAGCAGTCACGCTACCTGGCGACCCAGGTCGGCATGCTTGAGAAGACCATGCTCGCTTACCGCGATCAATTCAATGTCGGCCAGCGCACCTTGCTTGATCTGCTCGACACCGAAAATGAACTGCTCAGCGCCCGGCGCAATGCGGTCAATGCCGAGACCGATCTCAGCCTCGGCTATCTGCGCACCTACGCCGGCATGGGCACCCTGCTCGAAACCCTCGGCCTGCAAAAGCTGGACAGCCGCGATCCCGAACCGCAGGAACTTGCCCAGGTCGATGCCGGAGAACTCTGCCCGGCCGATGCCGTCGCGGTCGTTGCTTCCGACCGCAGCGCTCTCGATGCCCGCGCCATGGCCATGCTCGAGACCAAGCCGACGCTGGTGCCCGCCATGCCGGCGCCGGCCGCGCCCGGACCGGAAAACGAGTTGATCGCCCAGGTCAAGTCCTGGGCCGCCGCCTGGTCGGCCCGGCAGTACGCCGACTACACCGCCTTCTACGCCCCGACCTTCACGCCGGATGGCGGACTGAGCCGGGAGGACTGGGCGCAACTGCGGCGCAGCCGCCTGACCGGTCGCGAGCCGATCGAGGTCGAACTGCAGGACATTCAGGTCAAGATGGAAGGCAGCGACCGGGCGCGGGTCGAATTCACGCAGGTCTACCATTCGCGGGTCTACAACGACACGACGCGCAAGACGCTGGAAATGATCAAGGTCGATGGCAAGTGGTGGATCAACCGCGAAAGCTCGACGCCCTGTGCCGGCAATACCACCGGCGGTTGCAAGGGCAGCAAGTAGCGCGCTACCTGCCTAAGCGAAAAGACAAAAGGCCATGCGGCAAAGCTCATGGCCTTTTTGTTTGCTGGCGGCTGGGTTCAGCCGAGCGCCGGGTTCAGCGTAAAGCTTCCCTGCAGGCTGGCTTCGGCCAGGATGTGCCCGTGCATCGCGGCGCGCACCTCGGGGCCGCCAAAGCGCCCTTCCACCGGCAGGCGCTCGGTATCCAGCGCATAGAGGGTGAAAACGTAGCGATGGACAATTTCATCGTTCCACGGCGGGCAGGGGCCATCATAGCCGTGGTAGTCCCCCTGCATGTCGTGGTCGCCGGCAAACCAGTCGGTGTAATTGTTGATGCCCTGACGGCTGCCATGTGCCGCCTGCGGGCCGGGCTTGCCGCGCGGCGTGACGACATGGCTGAATTCGCCTTCGCCAATCTCGGCGAGCGTGGCCGGCAGGTCGATCAGCACCCAGTGGAAAAAATCGACGCGGGGCAGGGCGGCGGGCACGCTGCGCCCCTCCTGGTTCACGTCGTCGCCCTGGCTGGGCACGTCGGGGTCGTGGCAGATCAGTACGAAGGAGCGGGTGCCGGCCGGCACATTGCTCCAGGCTAGTTGTGGATTCAGATTCTTGCCGAGGCAGACGTGATGCACCGGATCGGGAAGGCAAAAGGCAAAATCGCCGGGGATTTTTTGTCCGTCGCTGAAGCTCGTGCTGGTCAGTTTCATCGCTGCACCTCCTGTTGTCATTCGGCCGCCCGGCGTTTGAAGTCGCGCAGGCGGAAGCCGAGAATCCATAGTGTAGCGAAATAGGCCGTCGCGCCAAGCGGAACCAGCCATGAGAGATGAATTGTCCGGCCGAGCGTGCCGCTTTGCAACCAGCCCGCTTCCGGGCCCATCGCAAACCACAGGGTTGCACCCATGATCAGCATGGCCGCTAGCAGTTTCAGGACGAATACGCCCCAACCCGGTTGCGGCGTGAAGATGGAATCGCGGCGCAGGCCGCGATAGAGCATGCCGGCATTGAGGCAGGCGGCGAGGCCGATCGACAGGGCCAGCCCGGCGTGGCCGAGGTCGAGCCAGAAAACGAAAGCGACATTCATCGCCTGCGTCGCAGCCAGCGAGATCAAGGCGATGCGGACCGGCGTCCGGACGTTTTGCCGGGCATAGAAGCCGGGAGCTAGCACCTTGACCAGAATCAGGCCGGTCAGTCCGACGGTGTAGGCGACTAGCGCCTCGCGGGTGCGGAAAACGTCGTCGGCCGAAAAGGCGCCATGAAAGAACAGAGTCGCGATCAAGGGCACGGCCAGGGTGCCGAGGGCGAGGGCGGCCGGGGCGGCGAGCAGCAGGGTCAGGCGCAGGCCCCAGTCGAGCAGCTTTGAGTATTCGGCAAAATTCTGGCTGGCGTGGCAGCGCGACAGCGAGGGAAGCAGAATGGTACCCAGCGCGGCACCGAGCAGGCCGGAGGGGAATTCCATCAGGCGGTCGGCGTAATAAAGCCAGGAGACGCTGCCGGTCTTCAGGAAGGAAGCGAAAATCGTGTTGATGACCAGGCTGATCTGCGACACCGAGACGCCGATCAGCGCCGGCCCCATCAGCGTGACCACCCGGCGCACGCCGGGGTCGGCCCAGGCGGCTCGCCAGTTCAGCGAGAGGCGGGGCAGCATGGAGATTTTTTTCAGGGCGGGAATCTGGATGGCCAGTTGCAGCAGGCCGCCGAGAAAGACCGCCCAGCCGAGAACCAGGGCCGGCGGGTCGAAATAGGGGGCGGCGAACAGCGCCATGCCGATGAAGGCGAGATTGAGCAGCACCGGCGTGAAGGCGGGCAGCGCAAAACGGCTCCAGGTATTGAGAATGCCGCCGGAGAGCGCGACCAGCGACATGAACAGAATATAGGGGAAGGTGATGCGGGTCAGCGTCACCGTCAGTTCGAACTTGCCGGCATCGGCCGCGAAGCCGGGGGCGGAAATCCAGACCAGCAGCGGGGCGGCGGCGATGCCGATGGCGGTGACGGCGAACAGTGCCAGCGAGAGCAGGCAGGCGACATGGTCGACCAGCGTCCGGGTGTCTTCCTCGCCGCGCCGGTTCTTGTATTCGCCGAGGATCGGTACGAAAGCCTGGGAAAAGGCGCCTTCGGCAAACATCCGGCGCAGCAGGTTGGGCAGTTTGAAGGCGACGAAAAAAGCGTCGGTGGCCAGGCCGGCGCCGAAGGCGCGGGCAATGACAAAGTCCCGGACAAAACCGAGGATGCGGGAGAGCAGGGTCATCCCGCTGACGGTGGCCAGCGCGCGGAGCAGATTCATTTGTTGGTTTGGCGTTGCCTGATCGAAGGCGAAAAAGCTATAATTCTACGCTGTGCTGACGCAGGGGGCAGGATGTCCGGGTTTTTCGGGCAACTCATCTTGTGATCAGACGTGTGCCGGTGTAGCTCAGTTGGTAGAGCAGCGCATTCGTAATGCGAAGGTCGTAGGTTCGACTCCTATCTCCGGCACCAATAATTTCAAAGGCTTGCGCTTCGGCGCAAGCCTTTTTCATTCGTACCGACCGGAGGTTCCCGATGCATCGTATCGACGTCAAGATTCTCGACAACCGCCTGCGCGACAGCCCGCCGCATTACGCCACGCCGGGTTCGGCCGGTCTCGATCTGCGGGCCTGCATCGCGGCGCCGCTGCATCTTGCGCCCGGGCAGACGATCCTGGTTCCGACGGGGATGGCGATTCACCTGGCCGATCCGGGCCTGGCGGCGATCATCCTGCCGCGCTCGGGGCTGGGTCACAAGCATGGCATCGTGCTCGGCAATCTGGTTGGCCTGATCGATTCCGACTATCAGGGCGAACTCATGGTTTCGGCCTGGAACCGCGGTCACGAGAGCTTCACCCTGAATCCGCTGGATCGCATCGCCCAACTGGTGGTGGTGCCGGTACTCCAGGTGGGCTTCAATATCGTCGACGACTTCGATGCCAGTTCGCGCGGCGAAGGCGGTTTCGGCAGCACCGGCAAGGCCTGAGCGGCTTTTCTGCCGCTCGTCCTGGGGTATATCGCGGAATGACCGGGTTCTAGCCCATCGCCTTCAAATGCTGGATGATCTCCCCGGCCATGGGCTGGGCGTCGCCATAAAGCATCCGGCAATTGTCAGTGTAGAACAGCGCGTTCTCCACCCCGGAATAACCGGTACCCTTGCCGCGCTTAATGACGATCACGTTCTGCGCCTTGTCGGCATCGAGGATCGGCATGCCGTAGATCGGGCTCGCCTTGTCGGTGCGCGCTGACGGATTGACCACGTCGTTGGCTCCGATGACCAGCGCGACATCGGCCTGGCCGAACTCGCCGTTGATTTCCTCGAGATCGAAGATCTTGTCGTAAGGAACGCCGGCTTCCGCCAAGAGCACATTCATGTGCCCCGGCATGCGCCCGGCCACCGGATGTATGGCGAATTTCACCTCGACCCCGGCTTCTTCGAGAATGGACGTCATCTCCCAGACCTTGTGCTGGGCGTGGGCCACTGCCATGCCGTAACCCGGGACGATGATGACCTTGCTGGCGTAACGCATCATCGCTGCCGCATCGAGGCCGGAGAGTTCCTTCATCGTGCCGTCGATGGCCTCGCCGCCGCCGGCGGCAACCATCGGGGTGAACAGGATGTTGGAAATCGGCCGGTTCATGGCCTTGGCCATCAACTGGGTCAAGAGCGTACCGGCCGCGCCGACGACGATGCCGGCAATGATCAGCGCCGGGTTGCCGAGGACGTAGCCTTCGAAACCGACGGCCAACCCGGTGAAGGCATTGAACAGCGAGATCACCACCGGCATGTCGGCGCCACCGATGGGCAGGGTGACGATCAAACCCAGCACCAGGGCGACGGCGAAGAAGGCGAAGATCAGTTCGGGTTGGGCCGGAGCGAGGAATACCATGGCACCGCCAAGGCCGATGGCGATCAGGGTGAGGATGACATTGACCGCATTCTGCGCCGGCAGGCGATGGGCTTTCCTGAGTACGCCCTGCAGCTTGGCCCAGGCGACGCAGGAGCCGGTGAAGGAGACCGCGCCGATCAGTGCGCCGATCACGGCGAGGACCGTGGTGGCGAGACTGTGGGCATCGCCCTTGGCGAACTCGATGGCGGCAATCGCAGCGGCAGCACCGCCGCCCATGCCGTTGTAGATGGCGACCATCTGCGGCATGTCGGTCATCTTGACCTTCTTCCCTGAGACCCAGGCGGCCGATCCGCCGATGGCCAGGGCGAGGGCCATCAGGGCAAGGTTCTGCAGGCCGGGGATCAGGAAGGTGGCAGCAATGGCGATCAGCATGCCGTAGCCGGCGATGACGATGCCTTTGCGGGCACTGGCCGGCGAGCTCATGCCCTTCAGGCCGAAGATGAAGAGGGCGGCGCCGGCGAACCAGGCACCCTGGACGTAGATCGGGAGCGTCATTGGGTGCCCTCCTTCTTCTTGAACATGGCGAGCATGCGCTCGGTGACGACGTAGCCGCCGGCGGCATTGGCCGCGCCCAAGGCGACGGCGAAGAAGCCGATGGCTTGCTGGGTCACCGTGTCGGCCGAGCCGAGCATGAGCATGGCGCCAACGACGACGACGCCGTGGATGAAGTTGGAACCGGACATCAATGGGGTGTGCAGGATGACCGGCACCTTGGCGATGATCTCGTAGCCGGTGAAGGCGGCGAGCATGAAGATGTACAAAGCTAGCAAACCGTCCATTACGCTTCTCCCATGACCTGTTTCACGGTGGCGTGCACCGTCGCGCCGTCCTTGCACAACAGCGTGCCGGCGACGACTTCATCGCTCCAGTCGAAGACCAGTTCGCCCTCCTTGATCCATGGCGACAGGAAGTTGTAGAGGTTCTTGGCGTAGAGCTCGGAGGCGTGGGTCGGCATCCGCGACGGCAGGTTCAGGGGGCCGTGGATATTGACGTCGTTGGCGATGACGTGTTCGCCGGGCTGGGTCAAGGCGCAGTTGCCGCCGGATTCGGCGGCCATGTCGACGATGATGGCGCCGTACTTCATGCGCCCGATCATGTCGGTGGTGATGATCACCGGGGCCTTCTTGCCGGGGATCGCCGCCGTGGTGATCACCACATCGGCCAGGGCCACGGCCTTGGCCAGTTTCTCGGTCTGCTGGGCTTTCTCGTCGGCGGTCAGGTCGCGGGCGTAGCCGCCGGCGCCATCGGCCGAAACGCCGGTGTCGACGAACTTGGCACCGAGCGATTCGATCTGCTCCTTGGCCGCGGCCCGCACGTCGTAGGCGTCGACCATGGCGCCGAGGCGCTTGCAGGTAGCGATCGCCTGCAAGCCGGCGACGCCGGCACCGATCACCAGCACGCGGGCCGGGCGGATGGTGCCGGCGGCGGTGGTCAGCATCGGGAAGAACTTGGTGCAGCGGGCGGCGGCGATCAGACCGCACTGGTAGCCGGCGCAGGCGCCCTGCGATGACAGGGCGTCCATGCTCTGGGCGCGCGAGATGCGCGGCAGCAGTTCGAGGGAGAAGGCGGTGATCTTGCGGGCGTTCAGGGCAGCCAGGCGTTCCTTGCTCTCGAAGGGCTTCAGGAGACCGATCAGGACCGAGCCCTCGGGCAAGGCGGCGATCTCTTCCGGCGACGGCGGGGTGACGCGCAGGATCAGTCCGGCCGGGCCGTAGGCTTCGGTGATGCCGTCGACCAGGTCGACATTGGCGTAATCGGAATCAAGGAAGTGGCTGTCCGATCCGGCGCTCTGTTCCATGCTCAGACTGGCGCCGAGGGCGGCGAATTTTTTGGCTGTCTCGGGAACGAGTGCAACCCGGCTTTCGCCGAATCCCCGCTCCCGGGCCACCGCGATATGAACTGGCATGTCTTTGTTCTCCTGATTGGCGGGTAAAGTTTTTTGTATATTAACGTTTGATTATGATGTTTTGGCGCTACACGTTGTCCGGCTTGTTGTTGCAGAAGCGCAGTTCCTGCGGATAGGGGAAGAAATCCTCGACGTGACCGGCCCGGATCTTCTGTTGTGCATCCTGCCAGAACTTGGGCGAGAGCAGGTCGGCATGATACTTGTGGAATATCTTGCGCAGGATCGGCGAGGCGAGCAGGAAGGTGGCGAACTCCTCAGGAAAAATGTCGTTCCTGGCGACCGAGTACCAGATTTCGCCTGACATCTCGGTTTCGAAATCCGGGGCCGGCGGGATCGCGCGGAAGTTGCAGTCAGTCATGTGTTCGATCTCGTCGTAGTCGTAGAAGACGACGCGACCGAAACGGGTGATGCCGAAGTTCTTCCACAGCATGTCGCCCGGGAAGATGTTGGCCTGGGCCAGTTCGCGGATGGCACTGCCGTATTCGCGGATGGCGTGTTCCAGTCCCTCGATGTTGTTGGCGCGCTCCATGCGGTCGAGGTGGATGTTGAGCGGCTCCATGCGGCGCTCGATATAGAGGTGCTTGATGAACAGCGTTTCACCTTCGACTTCGAAACAGGAGGGGGCGACTTTTTTTAGCTCGTCCAGCACCTCGTCGGCAAAGCGTTTGAGCGGGAAGGCGACGTAGGAGAACTCCAGCGTATCGGCCATCCGGCCGACCCGGTCGACCTGCTTGACGAGCAGGAACTTTTTCTTGACGGTAGCCCGATCCGTATTCTTCGAGGCCCGAAGACGTCCATGATGATCTTGAAGACGTAGGGGAAGGAGGGCAGCGTGAAGACCAGCATGACCATGCCGGGAATGCCGGGGGCCAGGATGAACTTGTCTTCCGAATGGTGCAGGTGATAGATGAAGTCGCGGAAGAACATTGTTTTGCCCTGCTTGCCGAGGCCGAGCATGATGTAGAGCTCGGAGCGCGGCTTGTTGGGCAGCACCGCTCGCAGGAACTGGACATAGCCGGAGGGGACTTCCATGTCCACCATGAAATAGGCACGCGACAGCGAGAACAGCAGGCCGATCCGCCAGGCATCGAGCAGGATGGTGTCGACGTAGAGCTGCCCGTTCTCGTCATGCAGCACGGGGACGGCGAAGGGGTATTCAAGGGCTCCGTTGATCGCCTTGCCGATGATGTAGGCGGCCTTGTTGCGATAGAAAGCCGAGGCCAGCACCTGGATCTGGAAATTCACCTCGCGCCGTGGCATGCCCTTCAAGTAGTGGCGGATGGCAAGGTAGAGATTGTCGACATCCTGTTCGAGGTCGGCAAACGGGCGGTGCCATTGAAAATCCTCGACGATCTTGCGAATAGCGCCGCGCAGGCCGTCTTCCTTGACGTAATAGCTGCGATAGGTGGGATCGAAATCGGCTTCGATGTTCTCGGTCGACAAGGTCGGGCGGACGAACAGAAAGTCGTTGTGGAAATAGGTTCGGTGCAGGATCTTGGTTGTCACCGAATTGAAGAAGGTCTCGGCCAGTTCGGGCTGTTTATGGTTGAGCAACAGGCCGATGTAGAGCAACTTGATCTGCTGCCAGGTCGGCTGGTCGATGGTGCCGGCATCGAACTCGTGGCGCAGGCGCTCGACGCATTCGTCAACGCGATCGTCGTAGAAGCGGATGCGTTCCTTGACGGCCTTGTGCACACCCAGCCAGTCGCCCTGCTCGAAGCGGGTCTTGGCGGCCTTGCTGGTTTCACGGAACAGCGTGTAGTGCTTGTTGAATCCCTGGATCAGGGCGAGCGCGATCTGGTGGGCATTCGTGCCGTAGAGGCCAACCGAAATCTTCATCGTTATCTCTCCGGAATAAGCGACTGATTCTAGCATTCGGGCATGGCGGGCCAAGCGGCTTGGCGAACGCCGCCCGTTGACCCGAGGCGCCTGAGGAACGATACTCGACAGGTTTCGCTTGTAAGCATGGCGAAAGGGGCAAGGTATATATTCGCCCCGCGTTAATCAACCCAATTCGAGGAGTCGACATGGCCGCAGGGAAGTCCAAGATCATTTACACGTTAACTGACGAGGCGCCGCTGTTGGCGACTTGTGCCTTTCTGCCCATCGTGCGTACCTTTACAGCACCGGCCGGTGTCGAAATCGAGACCGCCGACATTTCGGTCGCCGCCCGCGTCCTCTCGGAATTTCCTGAGTTCCTGAAGGAAGACCAGCGGGTCCCGAATACCCTCGGCGAACTGGGCAAGAAGTGCCTGCAACCCGAGACCAATATCATCAAGCTGCCGAACATCAGCGCCTCCGTCGCTCAGCTGATCACCTGCGTCAAGGAACTGCAGGCCAAGGGTTACGCGATCCCCGACTATCCGGAAAACCCGACCACCGACGAAGAGAAGGCGCTCAAGACCCGTTACGCCAAGTGTCTGGGCTCCGCCGTCAACCCGGTGCTGCGCGAAGGCAACTCCGACCGCCGCGCGCCGGCTGCCGTCAAGAATTACGCCAAGAAGCGCCCGCACTCCATGGGCGAATGGAAACAGTGGTCGCAGACCCACGTTTCCCACATGGAACACGGCGATTTCTATCATGGCGAAAAGTCGCTGACCCTCGATAAGGCACGCGACGTGCGCATGGAATTGATCGCCAAGGGCGGCAAGACCACCGTGCTCAAACCGAAGCTCTCGCTGCTCGAAGGCGAGATCATCGACTCCATGTTCATGAGCAAGAAAGCGCTCTGCGACTTCTACGAAGCCCAGCTCGAAGACTGCCGCGAATCCGGCATCCTCTTCTCGCTGCACGTCAAGGCGACGATGATGAAGGTCTCGCACCCGATCGTCTTCGGCCACTGCGTCAAGATCTACTACAAGGAAGCCTTCGAGAAGCACGGCAAGTTGTTCGACGAACTGGGCATCAACGTCAATAACGGCATGGCCACGTTGTACGAGAAGATCAAGGCGCTGCCGGAATCCAAGCGCGACGAGATCATCCGCGACCTGCACGCCTGTCAGGAACACCGTCCGCGTCTGGCCATGGTCGACTCGGCCAAGGGCATCACCAACTTCCATTCGCCGAACGACATCATCGTCGACGCTTCCATGCCGGCGATGATCCGCCAGGGCGGCAAGATGTGGGGTGCCGACGGCAAGCAGTACGACAGCAAGTGCGTCATGCCGGAATCGACCTTTGCCCGCATCTACCAGGAGATGATCAACTTCGTCAAATGGCATGGCAACTTCGATCCGAAGACCATGGGCACCGTGCCCAACGTTGGCCTGATGGCCCAGCAGGCAGAGGAATACGGCTCGCACGACAAGACTTTCGAAATCGCCGAAGCCGGCATCGCCAATATCGTCGACATCAACAGCGGCGAAGTGCTGCTCACCCAGAATGTCGAAGCTGGCGACATCTGGCGTATGTGCCAGGTCAAGGATGCCCCGATCCGCGACTGGGTCAAGCTCGCCGTCACCCGCGCCCGCCAGTCGGGCATGCCGGCCATCTTCTGGCTGGACCCGTATCGTCCGCACGAGAACGAGCTGATCAAGAAGGTTGAAACCTACCTCAAGGATCACGACACCAGCGGCCTCGACATCCAGATCATGTCCCAGGTCCGCGCCATGCGCTTCACGCTGGAACGTGTCGCCCGCGGCCTGGACACCATTTCGGTAACCGGCAACATCCTGCGCGACTACCTGACCGACCTCTTCCCGATCATGGAACTGGGCACCTCGGCCAAGATGCTGTCCATCGTGCCGCTGATGAACGGCGGCGGCATGTACGAAACCGGTGCCGGCGGCTCGGCACCGAAGCACGTCCAGCAGCTGACCCAGGAAAACCACCTGCGCTGGGATTCGCTCGGCGAATTCCTGGCTCTGGCTGTGTCGCTCGAAGAGCAGGGCATCAAGGACGGCAACAAGCGCGCCGTTCTGCTGGCCAAAACGCTGGACGCGGCGACCGGCAAGCTGCTCGACAACAACAAGTCGCCGTCGCCGAAAACGGGTGAACTCGACAACCGCGGTTCGCAGTTCTACCTCGCCATGTACTGGGCGCAGGAACTGGCAGCACAGACCGAGGACAAGGAACTGGCCGGCCACTTCACCACGCTGGCCAAGACGCTGACCGACAACGAAGCGCAGATCGTCGCCGAAATGAAGACGGTGCAGGGCAAGGCCGTCGACATCGGTGGCTACTATCTGGCCGACTCCGAGAAGTGCAAAGCCGTCATGCGTCCGAGCCCGACGCTGAATGCCGCGCTGAAGGCGGCACGCGGCTAAGCGACGAGTACGCTTAGCGAAAGGCCCGGCAGCCCCAGAGGGGTTGCCGGGCCTTTTTCTTTGGTGCCTGGCAAAAGCCCGATGCCTGACAGCGGTGCACGTTTTGCCGCATAATCGTGATTGCTTCCGGGGGCTGATGCCCTTTTCCGGAGGCGCCGCCGAGGGAGACTCGACGCCAGGCAGATCGTCCAATAACAGCTCAAGGAGTGGATATGACATCGCACATCAAGGTTCCGCAGGGTGGTCAGAAAATCGTTCCGGGACAGCCGACCCCGAACAACCCGATCATTCCCTTCATCGAGGGTGACGGCATCGGCATCGACATCACGCCGGTCATGATCAAGGTTATCGACGCTGCGGTGGCAAAGGCCTACGGCAGCAGCAAGAAGATTCACTGGATGGAAGTGTTCGCCGGTGAAAAATCCACCCGCCTCTACGGCGCCGACGAGTGGTTCCCGAAGGAAACCTTCGATGCGCTGAAGGAATACTCGGTTTCGATCAAGGGTCCGATGACGACGCCGGTCGGCGGCGGCATCCGTTCGCTGAACGTCGCCCTGCGCCAGGAACTCGACCTCTACCAGTGCGTCCGTCCAGTGCAATACTTCAAGGGTGTGCCCTCGCCGCTGAAGCACCCGGAATTGACCAACATGGTCATCTTCCGCGAGAACACCGAAGACATCTATGCCGGCATCGAATGGGCTGCTGACTCCGAAGGCGCAAGGAAAGTGGTCAAGTTCCTGCAGGAGGAAATGGGCGTCAAGAAAATCCGTTTCCCGCTGACTTCCGGCATCGGCATCAAGCCGATTTCCGTCGAAGGCACCACCCGCCTGGTTCGCGCCGCACTCAAGTACGTCATCGCCAACGACCGCAAGTCGCTGACCATCGTGCATAAGGGCAACATCATGAAGTTCACGGAAGGCCTGTTCCGTGACACCGCCTACAAGGTGGCGAAGGAGGAATTCGGCGCCGAACTGCTCGATGGCGGTCCGTGGTGCAAGTTCAAGAATCCGCAGTCCGGTCGCGAAGTCATCGTCAAGGATGCAATTGCCGATGCCTTCCTGCAGCAGATCCTGCTACGTCCGGCCGAGTACGACACCATCGTGACCACCAATCTGAACGGCGACTACATCTCCGATGCCCTGGCCGCCCAGGTCGGCGGTATCGGCATTGCCCCGGGAGCCAATATTTCAGACCAGTACGCCTGCTTCGAAGCGACCCACGGAACGGCGCCGAAGTACGCCGGCCTGGACAAGGTGAACCCGGGGTCGCTGATCCTCTCCGCCGAGATGATGCTGCGCCATCTCGGTTGGGTCGAAGCTGCCAATCTGGTCATCAAGGCCATGGAGGCGGCCATCGGCGACAAGCAGGTGACCTACGATTTTGCTCGCCTGATGGAAGGCGCAGAGGAACTCTCCTGTTCGGCCTTCGGCGATGCGATGATCGCCCGGATGTAATGGTGTTGCACGATCCGGCTTGAACGAGGCCCCCGCCAGGGGGCTTCCTGCTTTTTCGGGCCATGATGGCAGGTGGGTGGCGTATGCTCTGGCGCTTGTCGTTGCCCGCGCAGCGCTCCCGACTTAACGAAAGGAAAGTCCGATGAATCCAGCTAAAACCAATGAACTGTTCGACCTCCTGCGTGCCGCCTGCGCCCGCCAGTTCGCCTTCAATCCACGACGGGTGACTGCGGGCATGCGCTATGTCGGCAAGGAGGGCCACGGCAACGACGTCGTCCATGTCTTCCGGGATGCGGCCACCCATTCCCAGATCGAGTTGAAGGACACCTTCGCGACCTTGCGCGAGAAGCATGGCGAGAAAGCGCATTGGACTGAGGCCGAGAAGGCGCATTACAAGAGCAGCGATGCCGAGATCGATGCCGAAATCGCAGCCAAGCGCGCCGAGCTCGATTTGGTCAGCCATAGCCCGCTCTATCTGGATCATCGCCTCGAACTGCTTTCCCACTACACCGAATGGCCCGGCTTCAAGGCCGGCGGGCCGACCCCGCGCGAAGCGGCACGAGTGCTGCTCGCCGCCCTGGCCGAAGCCGATGATCCGCGGCTGGCAGCCTTTGCCGAGCAGATGGGGTCGCATGACCCGGAGCATCTGGCGCATCTGCTGCTGGCCCCTTGCCGGCTGGAAATCGAGACCAGTCGGGGCGGCACCTAGTAATTCACACCGCCGCTGCGTGGTCGCAAACGGCAATGCTGCGGTGGGAAGTACAATTCGGGCATGACATCAAACGCAACGAACGAGGCCGTCGAGGCCGACCTGCCCGCCGTCGTCAATGAGCCGCGGCTATGGAGCAACAACGGGTGGACCGCCCGCGTCATCAAGAACGAAGACGACGAGGGGTGGGCCGTGGCTATGACCAAGGATGGCGAATCCGAGCCGGCGCTGGTCGGGCCATGGACCATGGGGCGCGACAAGAAGAGCCCCAAGCCGCTCGACGCTTCGGCTTTCCAGACACTGGTCAAGACTGCCTCGGAAGTCCTGCGCCGCCACGAGCATCAATTGCAGGCGCTGCTTCACAAGAAGCTGTCGCTGACCACGGCGTTGGGGCCGCTCAGCGTCACGCTCGATATCGTGCCCGACGAGGAAGATCCCTACGCCGTGCTGGGTGCTCGGGACGATGCCGGCGAATTGCTGGCCGAAGTGCGCGTCGGGCCGGAGTTCAAGCTGACGGCGGCCAGTGCCCGGGCCTGGGTCGAGGATGATTTCCGGCAACCCGACTGATTGCCGCCGGAGCATGCCGCGGCTAACATCGCGCGGTCGCCGCCCATTCGTTTTTCCAGACATCCCATGAGTCTCCAATCCGTCCGTGAATTCCTTGCTGCCCGCAAGCTGGATATTCCGATCATCGAACTGGAAGTCAGCACGGCCACCGTCGAGCTCGCCGCCCAGGCGCACGGGGTCGAGGCTGGCCGGATCGCCAAGACCCTGTCGTTTCGCCTGGGCGACGGACGGGTCATCATTCTGGTGGCGCGCGGCGATGCCCGTATCGATAACCGGAAATTCAAGGATGCCTTCGGCAAGGGCCGGATGTTGCCCGTGGCCGAGGTCGTCGCCTTGACCGGCCATCCGGTGGGCGGCGTTTGCCCATTCGGCCTGGCCCAGCCGCTGCCGATCTATCTGGACCATTCCTTACAGGACTTCGACGAGGTTCTCCCTGCTGCCGGGGCGATTCATAGCGCCATCCGCATCAGCCCGGCGCTGCTCGCCGAAGTCACCGAAGGCGAGTGGGTCGATGTCTGCCAGCTATGAAGCGGCCCTGGCTGGATCAAACGCGTGAAATCTAAGCCGATCGCTGTTTTCGATTCCGGCCTCGGGGGCCTGACGGTCTTGCGCGCCCTGCGCGATCGCTTGCCGCAGGAGGATTTCTTCTATTTCGCCGATACCCGTTTTCTGCCCTATGGCGACCGCCCGGAAGTCTTTCTCAAGGAGCGTGGCGTGCTGATCGCCGAGGCGCTGGTCCGGCGCGGCGTCAAGGCCCTGGTCATCGCCTGCAACACGGCGACGGCGGCTGCGGCCGAGGCTATCCGGGCGGCGATCGATCTGCCGGTTGTGGCGCTCGAGCCTGGAGTCAAGCCGGCCGTCGGGCTGACCCGGAGCGGAGTGATCGGCGTTCTGGCGACGACGCGGACCCTGCACAGCGAGCGCTTCCAGCGCCTGGTTGGCAATCACGCCCACCATCTGCAGGTCCTGGCCCAGGCCTGCCCTGGGCTGGCCGAGGCGATCGAAGTCCAGGGACCGGACAGCCCGGTAGTGGCGGCGCTGCTCGACGGCTTCGTGGCGCCGCTGGCAACGGCCGGGGCGGATGTGATCGTTCTCGGCTGCACCCATTACCCCTGGGTCGCCGACGCCATTGCCCGCCGCATGCCGCCGGGTACGACCCTGCTCGATACCGGCGAGCCGGTGGCCCGCCAGCTCGAACGTCTGCTGACGACCAGCGATCTGCTCGGCGGCGGGGAGGGGCGCTTGCGCGTGGCGACCAGTGGCGCGCCGGCCGCGGTGATCGCGACGGTCAACCGCCTGTGGGGCGAACACCTACCGGTCGAATACTGGGAACCCTGAAATGACTGCACCACAAAAACCGCTGGCCGGCCTCAAGCTCGTCGAACTCGGCACGCTGATTGCCGGCCCCTTCTGCACGCGGATCATGGCCGAATTCGGCGCCGAGGTGATCAAGGTCGAGTCACCCGACGGCGGTGATCCGTTGCGTCAATGGCGCAAGCTCTACGAAGGCACTTCGCTGTGGTGGTACGTCCAGGCCCGCAACAAGAAGTCGGTGACGGCCAATCTGAAGCACCCGGAGGGCCTTGCCTTCGTGCGCAAGTTGATCGCCGAAGCCGACATCCTGGTCGAGAATTTCCGCCCCGGCGTGCTCGAGAAGCTCGGCCTGGGCTGGGAGACGCTACAGGCGGCCAACCCGGGTCTGGTCATGGTGCGCCTCTCCGGCTTCGGGCAAACCGGGCCCTACAAGGATCAACCGGGCTTTGGGGCGGTTGGCGAATCGATGGGTGGTCTGCGCTACATCACCGGCTTCCCCGACCGCCCGCCGGTGCGCACCGGGATCTCGATCGGTGATTCGATTGCCGCATTGTGGGGGGCGATCGGCGCCTTGATGGCGCTGCGCCACAAGGAGGTCAATGGCGGGGCCGGGCAGGTGGTCGATGTCGCGCTCTACGAAGCGATATTCGCGATGATGGAATCGATGGTGCCCGAATTCGATGTCTTCGGTTTCGTCCGCGAGCGGACCGGCAACATCATGCCCGGCATCACGCCGTCCAATACGCACACGACCAGGGACGGCAAGCACGTGACGATCGGGGCCAACGGCGATGCGATCTTCAAACGTTTCATGCTGGCCATCGGGCGGGCCGATCTGGCCAACGACCCGGGGCTGGCCGACAATGCCGGCCGCGACGCGCGGCGCGACGAAGTCTATGGACTGGTCGACCGCTGGTGCGCCGAGCGCAACGAAGCCGAGGTGCTGGCTACGCTAGCCGCGGCCGAGGTGCCTTCGTCACGGGTTTATTCGGTGGTCGACATGTTCGCCGACCCACAATTCCTCGCCCGCCAGATGATCGAATCGGCCAAGCTGCCGGATGGCCGGGAATGCCGGCTGCCCGGCATCGTGCCCAAGTTGTCGGAAACCCCGGGCAGCACCGAGTGGTTGGGGGCTGCACTCGGAGAACACACCGACCAAGTGTTGGCCGGGCTCGGCTATTCGCCTGAACAAATAGCCGAACTGCGGGCTGTGGGAGCCGTCTAGACCTAGACCCGGAAGCGGCCGATCAGCTGTTTGAGGTTGATGGCAATGCTTTCCAGTTGGTGGGCGGTGGTCGCTGTGCCGCGGATGGTGTCGGTGGTGGCCTCGACCATGTTGGCGATCTGCTCGACGCGCTGGGCGATCGAGGTGCTGGCCGCACTCTGTTCCTTGGTCGCATCGGCGACTTCGCCGACCCGCTCCAGGGTGCGGCGGGCGCCGTCCTCGATGGCACGCAGCGATTCCGAGGCCGAGTCGGCCAGCTGTACGCCGGCCTGAACCTCGGGCAGTGCCGTATTCATCGCCCCGACGGCACCGACGGTATCGTTCTGGATGCCGACGATCATCTGCTCGATCTCGGTAGTGGCCAGCGAGGTCCGTTCGGCCAGCTTGCGCACTTCGTCGGCGACGACCGCAAAGCCGCGCCCCTGTTCGCCAGCCCGGGCGGCTTCGATGGCCGCGTTCAGGGCCAGCAGGTTGGTCTGGCCGGCGATGTCCTTGATCACGTTGGCGATCGAGGAAACCTGCTTGGCCCGTTCTTCCAGGGCATGGATCCGCCCCGAGGCATCGGCCACAGTGGTTGCGATCTGCTGGATGGCCTGGGAGGCCTGGCCGACCCGTTCCGTTCCCTGAACCGAAAGCTCGACGGCTTGGGTGGTGTTCCTGGCGGTTTCCCGGGCGCTGTCGGAGATGTGGTTGGAGCTGACCGTCAGTTCCTCGATGGCGGCCGCCATGGCCGAAGTCGCATCGGATTGCTGCTCTGCGGAGCGCGCCACTTCGTCGGAAGCGGTGGCGATCTGTTCGGCATTGCTAACCAGGCGATTGGCATCGTCATTGATTTCTCTGACCATCTGGCGCAGCGAATCCACCATTCGCCCCAGCGTATGCAGCAGGCTACCCGTCGGCGCGGAGTCGACGCTGGCCGTCAGGTCGCCGTCGGCCACGCGTTGCATGACGCCGGCTGCGACATTGGGTTCACCGCCCAGTTGTTTGAGGATGCTGCTGCTGATTTGCCAGCCGACCACGCTGAGAATGGCGAGTAGCAGCAACGAAATGCCACCCAACAGCATGGCGCTCTGCCGGTACTCTTTCTCGACGTCGTCGATGTAGATGCCGGTGCCCATGACCCAGCCCCAGGGGGCGAACAGGGCGGCGTAGCCGATCTTGGGCTCGGCCACCTGCTGGCCGGCCCGCGGGAACCAATAGTCGACAAAGCCGCCACCGGCTTGGGCGGCCAGAATCAATTCCTTGATCAGCAGCTTGCCGTTGGTGTCCTTCATGTCGATCTTCTGCTGGCCCTCGACGGCGGGATTGCCGCCGTGCAGGATATAGACGCCGGAGGTCTCGAAGCCGAAGAAGTAATCGTCCTTGCCGTAACGCAGGCTGCGCAGGCTATCGCGGGCTGCTTTCTTGGCATCCTCCTCAGACATTTTTCCGGCAGCGGCCAGCTTGTGGTGGTGGGTGACGATCCCGATCGCAACTTCCACCAGATTGTGGGTCTTCTGCTTGCGGTCTTCCAGCATGCTGTCCTTGAGCTGGAACAGGGCCGTCAGGCAGAGGATGATCAGTCCAAGTAGCGTCAGGCCGACAAGAAGTTGCATGCGCGTCGAGACGCGCCAATTCCCCAGATTACCCATTATGCTCACCCATGATGATTGGTTGTTATTATTACTTAAGTAATAGATATTAAGTGCTTCATTTCATCATAGCGCTCGGCGGCCAATAAGAAAAGTCTGATAGGAAAAATCCGATGCCAGCTGTTTAACGCAGCCGGAAGCGAACCGGGATCAGGGTTTCCCGGGGGCATCAGCGGGCAGTGAACGGAGCGCCCGGGCGGCACGCAGCGCGGCATTGTCGAGCAGCGGGTGGCCGCTACCTTGCTCAACGCGAGCGGCGACGGCGTGCCCGGCCTCGTCGAGGATGAGGAGGACCAGCACTTCGCCCTCGAGGCCGCGGGCGATGGCTTCCGCCGGGTAGAACAGGCCGCGTTCATCCTGTTTTCGGAACTGCTTGCGGACTTCTTCCTGCCAACGGCGTGGCTGGCCGCGGGTGGCCTCGGTCCTGGGTTCGGACTTGACGGGCTTGGCTTTGGCAGGCGTGGGCGGCGGCGGTTCGGGCAACATCAGCGGCGCTTGCGGGGCGGGCAGCGGGCGCAGTTGGGCCGTCAAAGCCGGTGGCGGTGGTGGCAACGGGCCGCGGTGGGCGCGAGCAGTTCGCTGATCAAAGGTGCAATATGAAACAGCACGGATGCGATCAGGGCCAGCCCGAGCCGGAAATGGGTCCGGCTCATGAGAAAATGCGGTCTGGCCAGAAGGATGGGAATGTCGATGAAGCGAGCAATGAATCGGGCAGTCAGAAAACGGCTGGCTGCAATGATAATCGGGATGGGGCTGGTTTGGCCGCTGGCGAACCCGGCGTCGGCCGATAGCCCGCTCGCCTTGCCGTCGCCGACGGGATTCGTCGTCAGTATGGAGCTCGGCGACCTCAGGCAGGCCGAAGCCTGGCTCGATGCCGGTCTGGACCCCGATTTCATGGGCAGCCGGATCGGTTCCGGACTGATGATCGGCGCCTGGGAGGGCAACCTCGAACTGATGCGCCTGTTCATTTCGCGCGGGGCGGACATCAACCGGGCCAACGGCAACGGCGAAACGCCGATTGTGATGGCGGCCTGGCGGGGCAATCTGGCCGCCGTCAAATGGCTGCTTGAGCGCGGCGCCCGGATCAACGCTCCGCAACGCCAATGGTCGGCGCTGCATTATGCTGTCTTCGCCGGGCATGCCGAGGTGGCGGACTACCTGATCGAACAGGGCGCGGATATTGATGCCCGGAGCACCAACGGGTCGAGCGTGCTGATGATGGCGATTTACGAAGGCCACCAGGATCTGGCGAGAAAAATGATCGAAAAGGGCGCTGACCGCAGCCCGAAGAACGACTGGGGCGATGGCGCTCTGGAGTGGGCCATGCGTGGCAACCACCTGAACATCGCCCGCATGCTGACCAATCCGGAGGAATTCAATATCGCGGTCAGCGAGCCCAAGGAGAAGTGGGGCGAAGTACGTCGCTCGGTGCGTTCGTCGAAAGAACTCGAAACCCTGCTCGGCATGCGCGAGACGCTGCGCGAACGCGGCATGAAAACCGATCAGATCGACAAGCGCATCGCTGCCGAACGCCTGCGTATCGTGCGCGCCGAAGTGGACCGCCAGGCGCCGGCGAGCCGTGCCTCGACGCTGGAGATTACCGCCAGCCGCAAGAAGCCAAAGGAGCAGTCGGCGAAAATCGTCGACGACCAGGGCCGGACAACCGGCTTCAAGGTGCCGCCGGCAACCTTTAGCGGCAAGCCGAAGATGCCGCCCAAGGCCACCGTCAAGAACTACTGATCGAGCGGCCGATCGCGCACTTCGGGCAGGAAGAACAAACCGACCAGCGCGGCCATGATGAGCAGTCCGGTGGGGTACCAGAGGCCGGCCAGCGGGCTGCCGAACTTGACGCCGAGCCAGGTCACCATGAAGGGCGACATGCCGCCGATCCAGCCGGCCGACAGGTTGTGGGGCAGGGCGACGGCGGTGTAGCGCGTGCGGGCCGGGAACAGTTCGGGCAGGGTGGCGGTCTGCGGACCGGTGATGCAGGCCAGCGGCACGACCAGCACGAGCAGCAGCAGGGCGATCATGGTGGTGTCCGGCGTCGGCAGGCTGCCGTAGTGCAGCAGACCCTGAAAGACCGGGAAAATGGCGAGGGCGCCGCTGATCAGCCCGGCGAGCAGGACCGGCCGCCGACCGATCTGGTCGGAGAGCCAGCCGCAGAATATCGTCGCCGGCAGGAGAACCAGCGTCGAGATCAGGACCAGTCCGCTGGCCTGGGCGGCAGGCAGGTTGACCACGGTCTTCAGGAAGACGTTGGTGTAGACCTGGGCCGAGAAGAAGAGCAGCGAGCCGCCGGCCGAGATGCAGAAAAAGAGCAGCCCCATGCGCCCAAGCGTCTGGCGGTCGCGGAAACAGTCGCGCAGCGGCGTCTTGGCCAGGGCGTTCTTGGCACGCAATTGGTGGAAGACCGGCGATTCATGGAGGTTCATCCGGCTCCGGATCGAGATCGCGAGCAGCACCGCCGAGAGCAGGAAGGGGATGCGCCAGCCCCAGGCCTTGAAGTCGGCGTCGCTGAGCAGGTATTGCAGGGCGACGATCTGCAGGGTTGAGGCCATCATGCCGAGCGGTCCCATCAGTTGCAGCACGCTGGTATAGAGGCCGCGTTTTCCGGCCGGCGCATGCTCGGTGAGATAGACCGCGGCGCCGCCGATTTCGCCGCCCACCGACAGCCCCTGCAACAGGCGCAGGATCAGCAGCAGGGCCGGGGCGAGCAAGCCGACCTGCTCGTAAGTCGGCAGCAGCCCGACGCAGAAGGTGGACACGCCCATCACCACGATGGTGACCAGGAAAATGGTGCGCCGGCCGTGGCGGTCACCGAGCGAGCCGAACAGCGCGGCGCCGAGCGGGCGGACGATCATGCCGACGCCGAAAGTGCCGAGGCTGGCCAGCAGCGCGGCGACCGGATCGGCCGAGGGAAGAAGAGGACGCTGAAATAGGTGGCCAGCGAGGCGAAGGTCAGAAAGTCATACCATTCGAGAAAGGTGCCGAAACAGGCGGCGATGACCACTTTTTTCTGGATGGTTTTGTCGGCTTCGGGGGCGGTCATGGCTCGTGGTCTGGGCAAAGGGAACGATTATCGCCGGTCTCGAACTTTCGTCCAATTGCCAACGCCTGCTGGCTGATGCAGACTCCCAACAGAGTTAACGGGAGAAGACGGCATGCTTTACGTGGCAAGAGACGGCACAGGAAAGATCAGCGAGTTGCACCCGATGCCGTTGGGGAGAGCACAGGAGGAACTTCCGGCGGACAACCCCGAGGTGTTGCAGTACATCCATGAGCGCTGGCGGCAAAGTGAACTCTCCGAACTCGACCGCGATTTCGTTCGTGCCATCGAGGATACGATCGAACTGCTGATCGCCAAGGAAATCATCCTGTTCACCGACCTGCCGGCCAAGGTCCAGGAAAAACTGCTGCGCCGCAAGGAAGTCCGCAGCCAGACGCACTACGCCGGCAACTACAGTTCGACGGAAAGCGACATCATTCCGCTCTGACCGGCTGCGTTTCCGGGCGGCCGCTGGGAGCGCCGACCCGATTTCAGTTCAGCACATCCTCGGCTTCCCGAACGATTTTCAGGGCCTCGGGAAAGTCATAAACCGCCATGCTGTGTTCGAGCTGAGCCATGGTGGCCGGTGGCAGCGTGGCGCGCAGCAGCATCTTTTTCTGCTGGAAGGTCCGGGCCGCCTCGACGTTTCCGGTGGCCAGCAAAGGCGCCAGCTCCTGCAGCGCCGCGCCGGCCAGGCCCGGATCGGCGGCCATCGGCGCTTCCTCGGCAATGGCAATGCAGTGCACTGCCGTGTCGAAACCGGCCACCGCCGTTTGGGTGGCCGTAACGATCGCGGCGATCTCAGCCTCGGGCTGGCCTGCCTGCAGTGCCGCTTCGAGTTTCGTCGCCAGCATCTGCACGTGCGTCACGCCCAGTGCCCCGGCCGCTCCCTTCAGGCTGTGGGCAATCAGCACGCGCCCGGCATGGCTGCCGTCTGAAGGCAGTGCGCTCAGTTTCGGCATGTCGTCACGGTGCAACTCGCCGAACTGTTGGAGCAACTGCAAATAGCGCTGCAGGTTGCCACGCAGTCGGTTCAGTCCGACTTCCAGATTCAGGCCGTCGATGGCGGCGAGCCTGGCATAAACCGCATCGTCACCGTGGGGCGGCGTCTGGGCCACGGGTTCGGCCGTCGACTGGCTGGCAGTCGGGCGTACCGGCAGCCATTTCAGCAGCGCAGCAAACAGGTTGGGCGGGGCGACCGGCTTGGCCACGAAATCATTCATTCCGGCGTCAAGACAGGCGGCCCGGTCTTCGGCAAAGGCATTGGCGGTCATCGCCAGGATGGGTTTTCCCGCCCAGCCGGACAGGGCGCGCAGCCGCCGGGTTGCTTCGAGGCCGTCCATCTCGGGCATCTGCATGTCCATCAGGACCAGGTCGTAATCGGTGGCCTGGGCCATTTCGACGGCCACCCGGCCATTGCCGGCGATGTCTACCGCCAGGCCGACATCGCCCAGTACTTCGGCGACGACCTCCTGGTTGATCTCGTTATCTTCGGCCAGCAGCAGGCGCTGACCGGCATGTTTGCGTCGCAATATAGATTCGGCGCTTTCCGTCTCCGACCGCGCCGCTGGCGGCATGGCGCCCTGGCCGCGCTTCAGCCGGGCGGTGAACCAGAAGGTGCTGCCCTGGCCAGCCTCGCTGTCGACCCCGACTGCACCGCCCATCATGTGTGCCAGCCGGGAAGCGATGGCCAGCCCGAGACCGGTGCCGCCATACTTGCGGGTGGTCGATACATCCGCCTGCTCGAAGGCCTGGAAAAGTCGGCTACGGTTCTCGGCAGACATGCCGATGCCGCTGTCCTCGACTTCGAAACGGAGGAGCAGTTCGTCACCCTCGGCGGAGAGCAGCGATGTGCGCAGGGCGATGAAGCCACGTTCGGTAAATTTGACGGCATTGCTGGCGAAGTTGAGCAAGGCCTGACGCAGCCGGGTCGGGTCGCCATTGAGCCATTCCGGCACGTTGTTGCCGGCGATCTCGACGCGCAGCCCCTTGGCCCGGGCCGATTCGCCGATCAGCAGACCGACATGGTCGAGTACCGCCGATAGCGGGAAATTGGTGTTCTCCAGTTGGAGTCGTCCGGCCTCGATTTTGGAAAAGTCGAGGATGTCGTTGACGACCGAGAGCAGGTGATGACCGGCCGAATCGATCTTCTGCAGATGTGCGACCTGCTCCGGCGCCAGTGCCAGCGCGCTGTGCCGCATGACGTAGGTCAGGCCGAGGATGGCGTTCAGCGGAGTACGGATTTCGTGGCTCATGTTGGCGAGGAAGGCACTCTTCGCCTGGTTGGCAATATCGGCTGCCTGACGGGCGGCGGTCAGCTCGACGGTCCGGCTCTCGACCAGGGCTTCCAGATGATGGCGGTGCTGATCCAGTTCCCGGGCCAGCCGCTTTTTCTCGGAGATGTCTTCCTTGACCCCGACATAATGGGTAATTTGCCCGTCGGCCTGGCGGATGGGGGCGATGATGGCAAATTCCACATATTCGCTACCGTCCTTGCGCCGGTTGTGGAACTCGCCTTTCCACGGGCGCCCCTGATGCAGGGTGTTCCAGAGATTGCGATAGGTTTCGCGGGGGGTCTTGCCGGATTGCAGGATCCGCGGATTCCGACCGAGGACTTCTTCCCGGCTGAAACCCGTCTTGCGCACGAAGGCCTCGTTGACGTATTCGATGTTGCCTTGGAGATTGGTGATCACGACGCTCCCCGGACTTTGCTCGACGGCCAGCGAGAGTTTGCGCAATTGTTCCTCGACCTGTTTGCGCGAGGTGATGTCCTGATGGGCGATGACCACGCCGCGTATTTCCTCGCCCAAGGGCGTCACCGTCATGCTGAACCAGCGTTGCTGGGATGGCGAGTGACAGGGGTACTCGAGACTGAAATGGGCCAGATGGCCATCGAGAACCCCACGAATGCCGGCTATCGCAGACTGGGCTTCCTCGGCGACGGCACCCGAACTCTCCTGGCAAACCGTCAGATAATTGCTGCCGACATCGGTGTGCGGTATCGGTGCGCCGGGCTGCGGTCCGTTATCCCGGGCAAAGCGCAGCCAGTTTTCATTGACCGCCACGATGATGCCATTGCGGTCGAGCACGGCGATATTGGCTGCGATTGATTCGAGGACGCCGTGCTTGAATTCCTCGCTGGCGCGTGACTGGGCATTGGCGATTTCCATCTGTTCGCGCGCCGTGATGGCATCCTCCATCAGATTGAGGGCGGCGAGCCGGGCCCGCCGCTGGGCCTCGAGGGCTGCGACCTGGGTTTGCCGCAGATTGTCCTCGGCCTGCTGGCGTTCCGTGATGTCGTGGAAGGTGGCAAACACGCCATCATCAAGCACGATGCCGGAGACCACCATGATGCGTAGCGAACCGTCGTGGCAGGTAATCCGGTACTCGGTCGGCTCGATGTCGCCACCGGTCTTCGCAGCCAGCTGGGTAGCGGTATTCCACGAGGCGAGCACCTGGGCGCGATAGGTCGGATCGGGGTAGGCCAGGGGCCACCATTTGGCGATGTTGGGAATGTCGGTTGGCGAATAGCCGAAAGTTTCCTCGAAACGGGCATTGATCGCCACCACCCGGCCATCCGTGGCAACGAAAGCCATTGCCAGCGGGGCCTTCTCGAAAAGGCGGCGAAAACGTTCTTCGCTGGCTGCCAGACTGGTTTCGGCGAGTTTGTGTTTATCGGTGGCCGTGTTCAGCAGGTGACGGACTTCGACGACTTCGGCAATGCGGGTGGGCCGGTCCGCAGCGGAAGGCAGGTTCACCAGGGCCGCCATCTCCTGGGCAAGCCGGCGGCTACCGAGGATTCCCCCGGTAATGCTGAGCAGGGTTGCGCCAATAACGGTGACCAGCAGGGCAAGCGCCGATCGGGTGATTGGCGCCTTGTAAACGGCGTCCGGAATTTCAATGACGACCGACCATGGGGCAACGCTGGTGCTGGCGGCAAAGCGCTTGGCCGTAGCGCTGTTGATCGTCTGATCGCCGCGATGGGCGATACCGGTTCCGCTGCTGTCGCGGAGATTGAGTACCCAGCCCGGCGGCAGTGCCAGATCATCGAGAAGTGTCTGAAACTGGCGGGTCTCGAAGATAGTGAGGAGCAGATAGGCCGGCTTGCCCTGGCGAATGGCGGGCACGGCAATGGCTACCAGTGCTTCCTTGGCGAGCGGTCCGAAGAAGGTGTCCCCGACTGCGGCCCGGCCGGTCTCCAGCGCGATGGGGGCAGCAGCCCGTCCGCTCGGCCGCGGCAGTTTGGGCAGGGGGCGGTACCGAAGGGCTGGCGGGTGTTGAGCAGCATCTGCATGTCGAGTGCGGCGAGTACGACGTGGCTGCCGAAATTGTTCCGGAAGCCTTGCGCTTCTCGGTAGAAGGCCTGATGGGTTGCCGTCTCGTCAAGCAATGGTGAATGGGCCAGTACGTTAAGGGCAGCAATGCGCGCCGTCAGGTGCTGATCCACTGTTGCGGCAAGGCTTTTTGCCTGAGTGGCTGCTTCAAGATCGAGTTCTTCCCGTCTTGATGTCACATGCTCGAAGGCCTGCCAGCCGGAAAGCAGGAGCAGTGGCAATATGCTCAGCCAGATCAGGCGGGTGAGAAAGGTTGCCAGCCGGATACTTTGCGGTTTGGCGATGGGACTGCCGGCATCGCCTGCCGACTGGGGTTTCATCCCTTGTCCGCCACGTAAGGATCGGCTGTGGAGTCGAGGTAGCTCAGCCGGTGAGGGGGCTCCTGGCCGAGCTGGCGCGACAACTCGTTGATCTTCTTCTTGAGTTCTATCATCTCGATCTCTCGACCGACCATGGCCTGGTTGAAGCGTTCCAGCTCGCTATTGCGCTGACTGAGACCTTCCGCCTGCTGGCGCAGGAAAAGTTCGGTGTATTTCTTGTCGGTGATGTCATGGTCGAGGCCCCGGTAGCCGAGGAGTATGCCATGGGAATCAAGAATCGGGATGCCGCTGGTCAGGACGTGGCACAGGCTACCGTCCTTGCAAAGACTGATGTTTTCGAGATTGCGGATGGGCAGTTGCCGGGCAATGGTACTTTCGAGGAGGGCCCTGACCCGCTCGGCTTCTTCGGGAGGCATGAGGTCGAACGGTGTTTTGCCGAGGATTTCCTCGGCGGCGTAGCCCAGCAGGTTCGTGACGCTGTCGGAAACATAGGTGTAGCGCCATGCGCGGTCGACTTCCCAGATCCAGTCGGCTGATGCGGTGACAATATCCTGAAAGCGCTTTTCGCTTTCGCGCAGGGCATCCTCGGCGGCTTGGCGGGCCGTGATGTCGCGAGATATACCGAACATGCCGATGATGTTGTCGTTGGCGTCGCGCAAAGGGCCTTTGGTGGCGAGGAATACGGCCTCGCCCGTGGCGGTCCGGACCTTTTCCTGGAAGGTCACCGGCCGCTTGTCCTGCATGACCTGCCGGTCGTTGGCCATCAGCAGCGCGGCCTGCTCGGCTGGAAAAAGGAGGGTGTCGTCCTCCCCGAGAACGTCGCCGGCCTGTTTGCCGGTAATTTGCTCGGCGGCCCGGTTGAAAAGCAGGTAACGGCCGGCCTGGTCCTTGGCAAAAATGGCGTCGTCGGAGGCATCGGCAATGGCCCCCAGCAGGTTCAAGGCGCGGATGCGCTCCTCCTGGGATTTGCGGATGCCATCGGCCATCAGCAATTGCTGGCGCTGGCGCAGGACGACGCTGCCGACCCCGGCGGCGAACAGGCAGAGAAGACCGGCGAGCACCACCCAGGCCGCATCCTTGAGCCCCTCGCGGTAAAGCTCGGCGCGGTCCATCTTGGCGATCATGAACCAGTCCGTACCGGCAATGGCGCGAATGATGCCGATGACCGGAACATCGCGATAGTCGCGCCCGGTGATGGCTTCGCCGACTGCTGCGTCGCCGCGCAACACTTTGGTTGCCAGCAATTCCGTACCGACGATCGGGAAACGCAGTTTTTCTGCACTGTCCCTGTGATGGCGCAGTTCGTTGAGGAAGACGATCTGCTCGCCGTCTCGCCGGAATAGGACGGATTCGGCTGAACGACTGGGGACCGGCCAGGTTTCCAGCGACAGGAACAGCCAGTCGGCCAGGTTGGCGCGAAGAATGATCAGGGGCGGCGATTCGGCGATGCCGGTCAGGGGAACCACCAGATCGAGGTGAACCTTGCCGGCGGCGTCGATTTCGGGATTCATCCGGTGAATCTGGCCATCCCGAGCTGCCCGTTGTGCCGTCTGGCGCAGATCGGCGCTCGGTTCGGCCGCTATGTCAGTCGACGCCCAGAGCCGTTGCCCGTTGTGATCGAGCATGATGACCGCGGCGAAACCGCGACTCTTGCGGAACTGCTCGAGGCGGTCGTGCAGCTGCTTGGCGATGGAGGCGTCACCCGTCGTGCGCCAGCGTTGGTACTGTCCGGCGAAGAAGGCGCTGGTCTGGACGAACTCGGCATCACCCTGGCGTTCCTTCAGCCAGTTCGTAACCTGTTGGGCTTTGAGGTCGGCAATCGCCTGCAGTCGCGCGACTTCCTTTTCCTGTTGCTGCGTCACGGTGGTGGTGACGCCGACTGCGGTGAGCGCCACGATGACTATCGCCAGCACGACCAGCGGCGTCCGCGACAGGCGGATCGGTGGCAGCGTCGCGGACGGCGCGCGACGGCGCATTAGCGCATAGAGCAGGAAGGCGGTTACCGCGACGAACACCCAGCCTTTGAGGGTGCTGGCCATCAGAATCGATGTCGGGTCGGTGAATAGCCAAGCTACTGCCTTGTCCGACAACAGTATCCATAGCGCGGCAAAGGCGGCGTAGATAAAGGCGATGGTCAGGGCGGGGAGCATGGTGAGAGGCGTTCGCCTGGGTTAGCGTTGGTTTTCCGGACGCCCGAAAACACTACATCAAGATTGTCCGGGTGGCTAATTCACGGTCATGACTGCCTTGACCAGTTCGGCCAGCGTGCGCACACCCATCTTTTCCATGACGCGGGCGCGATGGGCTTCGACCGTTTTCATGCTGATCTCGAGTTCGTCGGCGATCTGTTTGTTCAGCTTGCCGGCGACGACCAGTTTCATCACCTCGCGCTCACGTTGGGTGAGTTGTTCCAGACGGTGGGATATGGCGTCGTCGCGCTGGCGGCGGGCGGCAATCTCGGTGTCCAGTTCGAGGGCGCGCTCGATGCGGGAGAGCAGGTCGGCGTTGTGGAAGGGTTTTTCGATGAAATCGCAGGCGCCGCGCTGCAGGGCGGCGACGGCCATGGGTACGTCGCCGTGGCCGGTGATGAAGATGATCGGCAATCGCGAGCCGAGGGCGTCGAGTTTTTCGTGCAGTTCGAGGCCGCTCATTTCGGGCATCCGGACATCGAGGACCAGGCAGCCCCGCATCTCGTCGCTGCGGGCGCCCAGAAACTCGGCGGCGGAAGCGAAACAGGCGACCTGGTAGCCCTCGCCCTCGAGCAGCCAGGTCATCGAGTCGCGCATGGCCTCGTCGTCGTCGACGACAAAAATGGTTTGCCTCAGCTCACTCATCTTCTTCCTCTATCGGAACGGTGAAACGGAACACGGTGCCGCCTTCACGGCGCGGTTCGACCCACAGCCGGCCCTGATGAAACTCGATGATCGACCGGCAGATGGCCAGACCGATACCCATGCCCTCCGGTTTGGTCGTGTAGAAGGGGGCGAAAATCTTCTCGATATCTTCCTCGGCCAGTCCATGGCCCTGATCGGTGACCGTGATTTCGAGCATGCGCTCATCGACCCGTTCGGCGTGGATACTGAGCCGGCGGCGTTCGAAGGGTACATCGTTCATGGCTTCGATGCCATTCTTGATCAGGTTGAGCAGTACCTGTTCGATCATGATGCGGTCGACGACGATTCTCGGCAGCTTTTCCGGGAGGTCGACGATGATCTGGGTGCCGGTGCGCTGGGCTTCGATGTCGGCAAAGGCGCGTGCTTCGTCGACCAGTTCTTGCAGGGAAATGGCGATCCGGATCGGGTCGCTCTTTTTCACCATGTCGCGCATCCGGCGAATGATCTTGCCCGCCCGCTCGGCCTGGTCTGAGGCCTTCTGCATGGCGGCGAGCAGATCGTCGAAGCGGTAGTTGCCGGCCTGCATGCGTTTGACGCAGCCGGCACAGTAGTTGGCGATCGCCGACAGCGGCTGGTTGAGTTCGTGGGCCAGCGAACTGGCCATTTCGCCCATGGTGATCAGGCGCGAGGTCTGTTCGAGACGTTTCTGCTGTTGCAGATTGACTTCGTCGATGTGTTTGCGGTCGGTGATGTCGGCCCCGATCTGGACGCGCACGATGCGCCCGTCGACCCAGCGGATAGCGCGCTCGTGCAGGTGGTACCAGTGACCGGAGAGGGTGTGCTGGAGTTCGCCGTCGTAGAGTTCGCAGGGGAGCTCCTCCTGAGTCAGCGTGCTCGGGTCACGCGCCAGCATCTCCGCTGTCGGCCGGCAGTGGGCGGTAACCTGGGCCGAATTGTGGCCGACGGCGTCGAAGCCGAAGATGTTCTGGAAGGCACGATTGGCGAACAGGATTTCGCCGGTTTTCACTTCCGCGACATGCACCGCCGAGTCGAGGCCGTCAATGACGGTGACAAAGCGCTCGTGAGCGCGCTCCAGTTCGACGCGTACCCGTTTCGGCTCGGTGATGTCGTTCATCGAGGCCATCCAGCCGATCTGGGCGCCGTCGGTGCCGATCAGCGGCGAGAAATAAAGGCGGACGTCAAAACGTTCGCCACTCTTGCGCATGATGCGCATCTCGAACCCGCCAGCCGGCGCCTGCCCGGCCAAGGCCTGATCGATGTTGTCCTGGAGTTTGTCGAACTCCTCGGGTGGCCAGTAAGGGTAGGGGGGGGCAATGCCGACCAGTTCGCCTTCGTCGAAGCCGGTCATCCGGCAGAACGCCGCGTTGACGAAGGTAATGCGGCCCTCGAGATCGATGGCACGCAGGCCGGTGATCATCGATTGCGACATGGCCTGGCGGAAGGCGTAGGCGGCGCGCAACTGCTCCTCGGTATCGGCGCGGTGCTGGGCGTGCCGGCGCAACTGGACCAGGGTGATGCTGGCGATCAGGGTGAGCAGGATGATCAGCGTCGCCGGCAGGAAGGGCAGCCAGGCACCGCCGCCGCGATAGGCGACGATATTCAGGCCGAGGCGGTTGTTCGGCAGGTCGAGGCTGATCGCGCCCGAAATCTGCCGGTCGGTCGGCTTGATCGAGGTGTTGCTGAATACTTCGCGATTGTCGGCATCGACAATCGTCAAGGCGTAGCGAGCGGAGAAGGCGGTTGGCAGCGTGGCGCGCAGCAGTGGCTCGAGCGACTGGATGGCAATAAAGGCACCGATATCAGCACTACCCTGCTGCACCGGCAGGATCAGGTCGTTCGCCGAACCCAGGCGACTGCCCTTGTAATCCTTCGAGAACAGGGTGCGCCGGGTACGCAAGGCATCCTGCAGCGCTTCCATCCGCTGGCCGGCGAGTTGATCGCCGACGAAAGTGGCGGTGGCTTCGTTGGGGGCGACCCATTCGACCTTGCCGTCGATACTGACCCAGATGATGGCATCGAGTTCAGGATGATCCTCGATGTAGCGGCTGGACTTGACCTGAAAGGCCTCGTAGGTGAGCTGGCGGAACTCCTGCTCGCGGCCGAGTCCCGCTAGGAAATCCTGATGGGCGTGCAGGCGATTCTCGATGGTCCGCTCCGCCCAGTGCATGTCCCCTTCCAGCGCCGAACGCGCCGTATCCTGCTCGCGCCACTGGAGCAGGGCGGTGACGATCAGCATTGCCATGGCAAAAACCCCGATGGCAGCATAAGGGGCGAGCCACAGCCAAGTCTGTTTCGGCTGCGAGGGAGGCGGACGGATGAACATGGCCCGATTCTTCGCCCTCAGCCGCCAGCCGGCCATTGGTACTTACCCTAAGCTGGTTTGTGGGGATGCGGTGGTGGTTCAACTCACCTGCAGATTTAGAACGCGTCGGGCCGCAGATTTCGCCGTTCTGGTAGTTCAGCTACCTTGCCGCAACCTCATCTCGGCCTCTCGTTGTTCGGGTGAGGTCAGGACTTCGTTCATCAGGAAGCGGATCAGGTCGACGGGGCGTTCCGTGGGGGTCGGGCGAAGCGGTTGCCGGCCCAGGCGGCGGGGCTGAGCAGGGTGCCGGCCAGCAAGGCGCGGCGCTTGGGCTGGATGCTCATCCGGCGGCTCCCGGGCGCAGGCGGATGGAGTCGATGATCTCGTCCCACAGGGCGAGTGCCTCGTCGTCATCCTTGAAGGAAGTCGGGCCGGCGGCCTCGGGGTCCTGGATGCCGTCGGTCAGGTCCGCGATCAGGTAAGGCTCGGCCAGAGAACTGGCCTTGCCGGGAGCCTCCCATTTGAAACCGTAGCTGCGCCGGCCGTTCTGGGTAGCGGCCATGAGGATTTCGTCGCCTTCGATCGGCCCGACCGGATGGGCACGGCTGCGCAGGGTCGATTTGCCGGTCAGCACGCCGGCGAGAAACCCTGTGGCCCCGCCGGCCCGCTCCCGCAAGCCGGGCTTCACTGTGCGCCGGGCAAAGCCGTACATGATGAAATTGACGTCCGGCTTGCCGGCAAAGCGGGCACTCAAGGACCAGTCTTCAAGGTTGAAGCGCTTGTCTACGAGCATCACGTCGCCAGCGACAAATCCGGTGCCTTCCGGGATTTCACCCGGTTTGAGTTCGCGCCACTCTTGGCTGAGCCTTCCATGATGATCCAGGATTTTTTGTTTGATATCTGGATCAACATCACCAGAATACTTGATTGCTTTAGTGCCAATCTGAAAATACGTGTCAAAAATATACAGTTCTTCAGATGCTGGATCAGACCACGATACCAAAGTCACCGAGCCGTTGGGATGCTTGATTAGCTCGATGAACATAGCCTCCTTGCGCTTCCTGTGCAGCGTATTTTTGAGTTCTGCCTCCCGCATATCCACGATGTACTCGAAGTGCTGGTGGTTCCTTATCAGCAGTGGCTCAATCTTCACTTTGTTTAATGTGTAGGTCTCGCTCAGCTTCGCGCTGGCCGGGAGATTGACCAAGTGGCGGCCGATGGCGCGCGTGATCCAGTCGGGTTTCATGCAGACTCCTTCTTGTGCCAGGTGGCGTTCTGGGCGATTTTTATAATGGCGTAGAGGGTGGCGTACAGCGCCCTTGGGTCGTGGTAGTTCCCCTGGTGGTCGTAGCCGAACTCGGCGTTGTGCCGGCCTGAGTGGCTTTGCCCGTGACCGAAGATCAGTTCGACACCCGGTTTGTTGCCCGGCGCGACACCCGATTGCCAGGGCACTGTGCCGTCGCCCGGCGCATCGGGGCCGGCAATGCTGAGCCGGGTGCCGTTGGAAAGCCTGATTTCGCCGTTCTGGTCGTCCTCCGCTAGGGTGACAACGTCTTGTGGGGTCAGCGAGCCGCCGCGCCCTTCCCAGACCACCTGGCCGTAGGAATAGTGATTTTTGTCGGCCATCAGGCCAGTGTTCAGGATGCCGCCTCGCTTGCTTTTCTCGCCCCGCAGGCCTTGATCGCCGTAGTGGACGTAAGTGGGTGCCTTGTATTTGCCCTGGATGGCTTCGTGAAACTCTTGTACGCGATCGATAAGTTTTCTGAGGGCTTTTCGCGGATTGTCTTGCTCTGGCAAGGAGTCAACGTTTTCCGTCGCTAGAACTTGTCCTCCAGCCGGATTCATCAACCCCTCATTCTCCTTGGGCACCATGCCATACCATTCAGGAGACTTGTAGATGTCGGTATAAGGATCGCCGTTAATCGGGAGCGTCAGGCCGACGCCCGTATCCTGATCTTCGGGCACGGCCTTGTCGCGCACGCGTAGCCAGGGTTTGCCGTCGTTGTAGTCGGCGGTGGGCAGGAGTTCCATGCCGCCCTGGGCCTGGGTCAGGATGGCCGTCAGGTCGGCGGCGTTGCGCCCGAGAAATAGCTGTTCGATGCCCTCCGCGCCGGCCCGCATCCGCTTGTAGGTGTCCGGTGCCCCGGTGGCTGGCTGCACCCCGTGCGAAACGCCCAGCACCTTGTCGCACTGGTGAATTTCGGTCAGCGAGCGGCTGACCAGGCCACCCATGGAGTGCGTCACGACGATGACCTGTTCAGCAAGTGGGCGCGCCGGCTTGAAGCGCTGGATGCGGCACGGCTGGTTATTCGTCGTTTCGACTTTGACTTCCTTGCCTTCGTTGTAATAAGGCAGGATGACCTTCTCGATATAGTCCCGGATCGCCTCGCCGGAATCGCGATTGCTTTGCAGCCAGTTGTAGCCGCCGCCCCAGACGTCGAACTGGTAATTGGCAGCGTGCAGGATTTCTTCGCGGGTCAGCGCTTCCCCCTGCGCCGCACCCCATTCGGTCGGCGCTTCCTGGCCATCTTCGGCTGCCCAGGTTTGCAGTTCGGGTTCGCAGGTTGCCGGGTTGAATTTGGACAGTTGGTTCAGGCTGAACTGGAGTTTGGCCATGACTGGATGGTAACTGGTTCGCAGCACCGTTCCCCAGCGCCGCGCCCGCAGCAGCTTTTCGTCGAGGCCGCTGTCACCGACGCTGATTGAACCGCGGGGGTCGACCTCGGCATCGGCGGTTTTGAGTTCCTTGACCCGTTGTTCCGTGCTCTTGAAAAGGTACTCGAACAGCTGGCCGATGGCATTTACTGCGCCACGGGCGTCCATGTCGGGCGGCCGCCAGGCAATGGCATCGCTGCCTTCCTTTTTGAGGTTGGTGCCCATGATGCCGGGGATGAAAAGCACGGGAATGATGTACGGCTTGCCGAGGATGTTCTTGTCCCGCTTGTCACTGGTTGGCGTCAAAGGAACGGTCGCGTGCTGGTCGCCTTCGGGCGTGGTGATGGTGGTGTAATAAAGCGGATCTGTCAGATTGCTCATGTTGGCCTTTTCCGTCGCGTTGTTTAGCCAATGATCCGGACGCTGATCATTTCGAGAAATTCGCTTTTTTGGATCGGCGTCTTGCCGTTCGCATCGGTGGCGATTTTGAGCTTCGTGCCATCCATGCGGATAAGTTCGACCCCGCAGTTGGCCAAGGGCTCGCCCGTGGATTCGTTATAGAGGGTGTAAGGATCGTCGAACTGACTTTGCGGCCAGGTATTCATCTCCCGACTCAAACTGGTCGGTCCGCTGAAACTCTTCTTGCTGGCATGCACGGTAATCGTCCCCGGGCACTGCACGATGATGCCGCCATCGATCGTGATGCTCGCCCCGCCCTGGACCGCGAGGTGAATCTTTTTCGCGGCCGCGAAGTCGATGTGGGCGTTTACCGATACGAGTTTCATCTCCTTCTTGGCCTGGAATTTCATTTCATCGCTCTGCGCCTGGAGGTCGATATCGTCCTTGGCGGCGATCAGCTTGATGCCGGTATTGCCTTCTCCTGCTTGTATGGCCCCGGCTAGCAGGCCGATGGCCTGGCCGGCGTGGATTCGCGCCTTGCCGGCAACTGCGAAGTTGCTGTCCTGGGCGCTTTCGAAGGTCGTCGTTTCGCCGTTGGTGTATTGCAGGTTCTGTCCGGCGACGGTGCCGAAGCCGGCCTTGGCGGCCTGGATGATGGCGGCTTCGGTGAGGTGCGGGACCTTGCCCTGGCTGGTGGCGGTGTTCTTGGCCTGGGCATCGCTGAGCACCGCGTCCTGATCCTTCGCATCGACCATGCCGCTCGATACTTTGTGTAGTGCGTTGAGCGGTGCGGCGCCATCGTCGATGACGCTCTGGTCAGGGCCGGTGCTGCCGATGGCGGCGGCGAGTTTTACCGTCCGATGGGTGCCGGCCGCATCCGACAGGGTGCGGGCCAGGCTTGCCGCCTGTTTGAGCAGGGCCATCGCCGGTGCCATGTCGCCCGCTGCCTCGCCCGGGCCGACACACCAGGTCGACATGACGATGCCCCGCCCGGCGCGCAGTGCGCCCCAGGCGTCGGTGCGCAATTCGGTGCCGGTGCCGCGGAAGGAGCCGCGGTAGTTGTCGGCCTGGTGGACGAGGTGGCCGAGGTTGAGTTCGCTGGCGTGCTGTGACGACTTCAGCTGAACGCGTTGCTGCTGGTCGGTGTCGTCCATGACCAACTGGTTGTAACCGGAACCGCCGAATTCCTTGCTCTTGAGGCCGGTTAGGGCGGCGGCGTGGCGGTGGCTGTCGGCGGCCGCCCCGTGCCAGGCCGGGCTGTTGCCGGCAGCCAGATTACCCTGGCCGCTCGGCCGGTGATCGCTGGCCTGCTCGAAGACCGCAGTGTCGCTCTCGCCGGGATTGCCGCCCGGGGTGGCGGGGACGCCGCCTTCACCCTTGCCGTTATAGAGCGTGCCCAGCACATAAGGGCGGTCGAGGTCGCCATTCAGGAAGTCGACCAGAACCTCCTGGCCGATCCGGGGTAACCAGTGCATGCCCATGCCGGTCCCGGCTTGGCGGGTCATCACGCGCACCCAGCACGAGGATTGGTCATCCACCGTTTCTCCCTGTTGCCAGTGATAGCGGATCTTGATCCGGTTCAACCCATCGCACCAGATTTCGTCGGCGCCGCTGGCGCTGGTTTCACCGTTCGGTCCGACGACGATGGCGCTCATCGGGCCGGGGGCGGTGGGCCGCGGGTTGAGGCGGGCACCGCTGTCGTCGACCAGCCGCACCCGCCAGGGCAGGGTGCTGTGCAGGGCGGTGAAACTGTTGCCATAGCCACGCTCGCCGGCCAGGGCGAGCAATTCGCCTGGCAGTTCGGCCGGGGCGTGGACCGGTGCGATGATGTCGCCGTTGGCCAGCGTGGCATCGTCGCCAGTCCACGGACGTTGGGCGAGGCGCTGGGCAACGCTGGCGATGGCCTCGCCGCTCAGGTTGTTGATGCCGACGTGGGTGACTTCGGTGATCGCGTACCCCAAGGGCACTTCCTTCGGGGCGTACCGATGGTCGGCTTCCGGATTGGCCGGATTGCCGGGCAGCCCGATCAGATCGACCCGGGTGCCGACGGTCAGGCTGCGCACGGTGCCGCGGCCCAGCCAGGTCCGGTAGCGGGCTTCGTGGGCTTCCATGGCGAGGCGGGCGTAACGCTCGGCCTCGGCACTGCTGGCGAAAGCGTAGGGGCCGGCATCGTCGTAGGCTTCGAGAACGGGGGCGTGGGCGCCGCCCAGGGCGAGCGCGGTGGGCACGCTGGTGGCGACGCTCTTCTTGGCTTTGTAGTCCCAGGTCAGCACGGTCGTCATGCCGCTCAGCAACTGGCGCTGTTCGCCGAAGGCGAGCACGGCGTCCTGCTCTTCCTGCGAGTCGGCGCGGTGGAAGCGGATGCCGCGGCCGCCGTTGGCGGATTGCGAGAGGACGTCTTCCGGGAATTCGCGGCTGTCGGCAAAGATGGTTACCCGGTGGCTGCCGGGGGCCTCCTTGTCTTCTTCGACTTTCCAGCCGAGGCCTTCTTCGGCGAGCAGGCGCGAGAGAAACTGGTAGTCCGATTCGGAAAACTGGACGCAGTAGCTGCGCGGCCGGGTATCGCTCATGAAGGCGGCGACTTCATCGCTCCACCGCCAGGCGGCGACTTCGGGATAGCCGGCAAAAACGAGGTCGATGATTTGTTGCACCGTCTTCTCCTGGAAGACGCGGTTGAAGCCACTGCGCGTGGTGAACCAGAGCCAGGGCACGACGATCAGCCGGTAGCGGGCGAAGCCGCCGTCGGAACCGAGGCTGAGCGCGGTGCGGACGTAAGCGCTGCGCTGGTTGGCACTGCCGTCGGAGAGGCGGGTGTGGAGGGTGAGAGCGCGGCCGAGCAGGCGCTCGTCGTCGATGAAGGCATCAGTGGACAGGACGTCGATGCAGTATTCGAAACCGGCCGACAGACTTTCCGTTCCCCACCAGGCTTCGACGGTCAGCGCCGGCCCCGCTTCGTCCCGCCACGTCAGTTCATAGAGACGGGTATCGGCGGTGAATAGAGGGAGCATGGTCGTCCTCGCGTGGGCGGCTGGGTGGTCAAAAATAGTCCGAAAGCATACGCCATCGGCACGCGAACGACAATCAAATTATGCCTATTGAATTGCCCGCGCGCCTTTCCGCTGCTGCGGGAAGGCGCGCGGGCGCTGGCTCAGCCGCCGGCGCTTAGCCAGCTGGCGAGCAGTGGCACGAGCAGGGCGGTCAGCGCGCCATTGAGGCCCATTGCCAGGGCCGCGAAGGCGCCGCTCTGCTCATTGACCTGGAAGGCGCGGGCGGTGCCGATGCCGTGCGAGGCAACGCCGATCGCAAAACCGCGGATGGCCGGGTCGCGCAGCTTCATCGCATCGAAGACGTAGCGGGCGCCGACCGCGCCGATGATGCCGGTAATGATGACCAGAACGGCGGTCAGCGAGGGAATGCCGCCGATCCGTTCGGCAATGCCCATGGCGATCGGCGTGGTCACCGACTTGGGGGCGAGCGAGAGCTGGGTGGACAGGCTGGCGCCGAACAGGCGGCCGACCAGCACTGCCGAGAGCACGGCGGTCAGGCTGCCGGCGAGCAGGCCGACGACGACCGGCAGCAGCATGGCGCGCACCCGGCGAAACTGGGTGTACAGCGGAATGGCCAGGGCCACGGTGGCCGGGCCGAGCAGGAAATGCACGAACTGGGCGCCGGCGAAGTAGGTTTCGTAGCTTGTCCGGGTCAGCGTCAGGAAGCCGACCAATGAAGCGACCGCGATCAATACCGGATTGACCAGCGGATTGGCGCCCGAGCGCCGGTAGAGCCAGAAGGCCGCCTGGTAGGCGAGCAGGGTGATGGTCAGGCCGAGCAGCGGCGAGGCCGCTAGATAGACCCAGAGTTCGCTGATTCGCGGCGTCATGGGGTTTCTCCCGGTGCCGGGCGCTGGCACAGCTTCATGGCCAGCGCGGTGACGACCAGCGTCGCCAGCGTACTGATCAACAGGGAGAGCAGCAGCGGCAGCCATTCGTCGGCGACGCGATGCAGGTGCACCATGATGCCGGTGCCGGCCGGCACGAAGAGCAGCGACAGGTGTTGCAGCAGGGTCTGGCTGGTCGTCCGCAGCTCGTCGCCGGGGCCGCCGCGCAGGACGAGAAAGAGAAAGAGCAGCAGCATGCCGAGCACCGGGCCGGGGACCGGGAGGTCGAGCCAACGGGCGAGGACTTCGCCGGTCAGCTGAAAAACGAGCAGGGCGGAAAGGGCGGAAATCACGGGCGGCCTTTGAATGAATTCAGAATGCCGCCAGTGTATTGCCTCGATTAGGTTTTGATAATCGACGTCAAAGGCGATTGATCTTCTACATTTTGTAAAAGATCGTTCGGGTCAGTACTCCTTGTTGTCGGACCACATCTCCGGCGTGAAGCGGATCACGCGGTTTCGCCCGCGCTCCTTGGCCTGGTAAAGCGCGACATCGGCAAACTTGACGGCCTGCCAGAAGGTTTCGCTGTCGGTCGGGAAGTCGGAAATGCCGATCGAGATGGTCTTCTGGATGACGATGCCGGCCACCGGCACCTTGAGGCCTTCGACGGCCAGGCGGATTTTCTCGGCCACCTGATCGGCCGCCTCGCCGTGGCTGTCGATCAGGATGATCAGGAACTCCTCGCCGCCGTAGCGGATGAGCAGGTCGGAGGCCCGCACCGACTGCTTGAGCAGGTTGGACAAGGCTTTGAGCACCGCATCGCCGGCATCGTGGCCATAGGTGTCGTTGACCATCTTGAAGTAGTCGAGGTCGAGCATCAGGATGGCGGCATGTGTCCGTTTGCGCTGGACGCTGGCGACCAGGGTCTCGACGTACTCTTCGAGGAAGCGGCGGTTGTTGAGGCCGGTCATCGGGTCGCGCAGCGTCGAGTCGCGCAGGCTTTCCATCAGGCGCTTGGTTTCCAGCACCGGCGCGGTTTCGCGCAGGTAAACGTTGATGAAGGGCAGCTTGGCCTGGAGTTCGGCCTCATCGGCGGGCGTCGCCAGCAACTGGACGACGCTGCCGACCGAGCCGGACTGATTGACCGGGAAGCAGACGTGACGCCGCTCGCCGACTTCGGCCGGCGGCTGGAAGGAGTAGCAGATCTGCGGATTGCTGATGCCATTGACGATGTGACCGGTGCGCCGGACCCGGCAGGCTTCCGGCCGCACGAGGATCTGCGGGTCGCACCAGCGGCAGGTATCGGCAATTTCGCCGTCGACCATGATCGCCCGCATCTGTTTCTTGTTGCTGGCGATTTCATAGAGTGAGAACTCCTTGAGCCCGAACTCGCTCTGCAGTGTGCTGGTCAGGCGCTGGTAAATCTCGGCTTTCGATTCGTCTTCCTCGATCGCCTGCTTGAAGTGCGCCGCCCGGGTCAGGCCTTCGACCATGTCGATGGTCGCCGTCAGCAGATTCTCGCCGGGTGCCGGGGTGCGCTCGGTGAGGCGGGCGACGTTGCTGCCGATGCGATTCAGGCCGTCGTCGAGAAAGGTCAGCAGACGGTTCATGTCGGTCGCGATCTGGCCGATTTCGTCATTGGTGTGCTTTTCGACATGGGCCTGGAAGTCGCCGCGCAGGGCGCGTTGGACGGCTTCCTCGACGGCGCGGGCAGTTTCCGAAATCGGCCGCAGCAGGCGGCGCAGCAACAGGATCAGCAGCAGGGCGAAGAAGGTCACGGCACCGGCGATGCCGGCCACCGTCAGCAAGGCCTTCTCTTTCAGGGCATCGATCGACATGCCGATGCTGACCGCGCCGAGCACCGCGCCTTCGGCCACCTGGTGGCATTGCAGGCAATTGGGATTGCCGCTGGCCGTGGCGATGTAGGGAATGACCCCGCGGAACAGGGTTTCATCGCCGACGTTCACCAGTTCGAAGCGCGGCTTGCCTTCCCTGAGCACGAGTCTTTCCAGATCGTCGGCGGCGGCCTCCTGGCTGAGCCCCTTGCCGAATTGCCGCTCGACTTCCGGCGAGCGGATGACGCGCGCCGATTTCAGTCCCTGAACTTCGACCAACCGTTGTAGGAAGCGCTCCCGCTTGTCGATCACCCCGTTGATCATCGACTCGGTCAGGTGCAGGCGGACAATCTCGCCGGCCGTGCGGATATGTTCCGTCGCCGAGGCGATCGAAAAGCTGCGGAAGGCGTAAAGGCTGATGGCGACCAGTACCGCCAGCAAGGCAGCGGCGATGGCGATGAAAAAGAGAGTGACCTTGGCGTTCAGATTCACGGCAATGCTTTCTAGAGACACTGTTGCGAAAGTGGGCAATTATGTCCGAGTTCGGCCGGCCGGTGATGCCAAAAGCTACATAAATCAGCCAGCTATGAAGAAATAGTCGGCCAACCGTGAAATTTCACCGCCCCGGCCGCTCGTTTGTCACGCCGTGACGTCGTTTGTGCCGCGTTTTGCAGCAGCCAGCCGGCTTTTGGCCGGCCGAGCCCGGTATCGGCGACGATTAATGTCCGTTTAAGGATGCCCCCTTAATCTGCACGCAACATTGTTTTCAACAGGTTGTGCAGCATGCAGAGTTTGTGCCGAAAAATCAGGGAGAGTCACGCCGCCGCGGTCATGCCGGTCCATACGGTGATCGGTTCGGTGCGCCGGGCGGAAGCGGAAGCCTTCGTGCGCCAGGTATTCGCCCGCCGCTATCGGGCCGATGTCTCCAGTTTTGCCCGAATCTGACCCTGCTCGAACAAAACAGCCAGATCATCGCCACGGCCGGTTGGCGGGGCGCCGAAACCGGCCAGCTCTTTCTCGAACGTTACCTCGATCAGCCGATTGAGCAGGCCATGGCCGGGCTCGCCGGCGAGGCGGTCGAGCGTCGGCAGATCGTCGAGGTCGGCAATCTGGCTTCGGATAAATCCGGGGGCAGCGTCCAGGTCATTCTGGCCCTCGCCGGCCACCTTGCCGCCCAGGGCTACCAATGGGGGTATTCACCGCCACCGGCGAACTGATCCGTATCTTTGCCAAGCTCGGTCTGCCGCTGCTGGCCCTGGCTCCGGCCGATCCGGCCCGGCTCGGGAGCGAAGCCGGGGCCTGGGGCAGTTACTACGAAACGGCGCCGGTTGTCGTCGCCGGCCGTATCCGCTGGGCCTTCGAGCGCCAGGAGCTGTGGACATGAAGCCCGCCGACCTTTTTTCGGCGCTGGCCGCCCGCCCCGCCGATGCGGTCGCCTTGCGCCAGGGCACCGAGGAATGGACGTTCGGCGAACTGCTCGCCGCTGTCGAAGCCTTGCTCCCCCGCCTGGCCGCTTGCCGGGTGCTGGCCGTGCTCGCCGACAACAGCCCGGCCTGGGCGATCGCCGATCTGGCGGCGCTGGGGAACGGTACGGTTCATTTGCCGTTGCCGACCTTCTTCAGCCCGGCCCAGTTGCATCACGCGCTGACCGAGACCAGCACCGACGTCGTGCTCAGCGATCAGCCGGAACGGATTAGCGGCCTCGACCTCGGCTTCGTCGCCGGCGGCGAGTGGCAGGGGCTGACCTGGTTGCAACGTGCCGTCGCTCCGCTCAGCCTGCCACCGCGAACCGCGAAGATCTCCTTCACGTCCGGCAGCAGCGGCACCCCCAAGGGCGTCTGCCTGTCGGCCGCCGGCCTGCTCGACACTGCTGGCGCGCTGCACGAGCGTCTCGGCGATCTGCCGATCAGCCGCCATCTGGGCGTGCTGCCCCTGGCCTTGCTGCTCGAGAATAGCGCCGGCCTCTATGCGCCCTTGCTGCGCGGCGCCGAGATTGTGCTGCCGGCACTGGCCAGTTTGGGCTGGCGCGGGATGGCGGGTTTCGATCCGTCGGCTCTGCAGCAAGTGGTAATCAGCTGCCGGCCGCAAAGCCTGATCCTGGTTCCCGAACTGCTCAAGGCCTGGGTCATGTACCTGCAGGCCACGGGCCTGCCCGCCCCCGACAGCCTCTGTTACATCGCGGTTGGAGGCGCGCGCGTCGCGCCCGAACTGCTGCTCCAGGCCCGCGCCCTAGGCCTGCCGGCCTACCAGGGCTACGGCCTGACCGAATGCGGCTCGGTGGTCAGCCTGAACCGGCCGGGCGACGACGGCGACGATGTCGGCCGGCCGCTACCGCACGTCGACGTCCGTATCGCCAAGGGCGAAGTCCATATCGCCAGCCGGGCCTTCCTCGGCTATCTGGGGGATCCCGCTGCCGTCGCCGGCGCCCGGCAGACCACAGAATTTGCCACCGGCGATCTCGGCAAATTGAGCGGCGATGGACATCTCCGTCTGGCTGGGCGGAGCAAGAATCTGCTGATCACCTCGTTTGGCCGAAACATCGCACCGGAGTGGGTCGAGGCCGCCTTGCTGGCCCAGCCGGCGATCGCCCAGGCCGTGGTCGGCGGCGATTTTCGGCCGTGGTTGTACGCGCTGCTGGTGCCGGCTCCGGGTTGTGGCGAACCGGAACTTGCCGCCGCGGTCGAGCGCGCCAATCTGACGCTGCCCGATTACGCCCGCCTCGGCAACTGGCTCAACGTGCCGCCCTTTACGCCGCAAAACGGACAGGCGACCGGCAACGGCCGACCGATTCGCAACGCCATTCTTGAACACCATGCCGCGCCCATCGCGGCGCTTTATGAAAATGAGGAAACCGCCCATGTCTTTCTATGACCAGCTCGCCGCGTCCACCGCAAACGAACGCGCCTACCTGCTCGCCGCCCCGATCATCGCCGACTGCCTGCAAGGCCGTGTCGATCTCGCCAGTTACCAGTCCTTTCTCGCCCAGGCCTTTCACCATGTTTGCCACACGACACCGCTGTTGATGACGCTGGGCGGCAAGCTGTCCGGCCCGCGGGGCTGGATGCTGCGTGCCGTCGCCGAATACATCGATGAAGAAATCGGCCACGAGGAATGGATACTCAACGACATCACGGCCACCGGCGGCGATGCCGAGGCCGTTCGCAACAGCCAGCCGGAACTGGCCACCGAAGTGATGGTGGCCTTTGCCTACGATCTGGTGAATCGCGGCAACCCGGCCGGCTTTTTCGGCATGGTCTTCGTCCTTGAAGGGACCAGCGTCGCGCTCGCCTTGACTGCCGCCGACCGCATCCAGCAGGCTCTCGGCTTGCCCGACAACGCCTTCTCCTACCTGCGTTCGCATGGCACGCTGGATCAGGAGCACACCCAGCATCTGGCCCGCTTGCTAGAGAAGATGACGGCGCCGGACCAGGCCGAAGTCATCCGTTGTGCCCGCATTTTCTATCGCCTCTACGGCGCCATCTTCCACGCCCTGCCGTGTTGCGCGGAGGCCGTATGCAACTGAGCCGGGCGCGCGTCCTGATCACCGGCGCCAGTGGCGCCCTCGGTAGTGAGCTGGCTCGCCAGCTGCACGCGGCGGGTGCCGCCGTTCTGCTCGCCGGCCGCGATGCCGGGGCTTTGGCCGCGCTGCAGGCGGTCCTCGGCGAGCGCTGCGATTTCATCCGGGCTGACCTGAACAGCGCTGCCGACATTGCCGCGCTGACCGAAGCAGCTTGCCGCTTCCAGGTCAATGTCCTGGTCAACAATGCCGGGGTCGGTGGTTTCGGGCTGCTCGAAAACCAGGACTGGCTGAGCGTCGAGCGCATCCTGGCGACCAACCTCGAAGCGCCGATCCGCCTGACCCAGGCCTTGCTGCCCGCCCTCAAGGCGCAACCGGAAGCGGCTATCGTCAATATCGGTTCGACCTTCGGCAGCCTGCCCTTTGCCGGCTTCGCCGCCTATTCCGCCGCCAAGGCCGGGCTGCGCGGCTTTTCGCAGGCCCTGCGCCGCGAGTTGGCCGATAGCACGGTCGGCGTCATCCACCTCGCGCCCCGCGCCATCGACACCCCGCTCAATTCACCGGCCGTCAGACGCCTGAACCAGGCGCTGAAGAGCCACACCGACTCGGCGGCCGATGTCGCGGCGCAGATCGTCGCCGCCATTCGGCACGGCCAGGGCGAACGGCATTTCGGCTTCCCCGAGCGCTTCTTTGCCTGGCTCAACGGCATTGCACCGAGCTTGATCGACCGGGCGTTAGCCGGCAAACTATCTGTCATTAAACGGTACGCACCGGCGCGCTGAATTCCCGAAAGGAAAACCCCCATGAATACCAAGATTCGTTACCTGCTGAGCCTGGTCCTGTTAGCCGCCGGCAGCCAACTGGCTAGCGCCGCCAGCCCCGACGAGGCGATCCGCCCGATCCAGACGCAATGGGCCGAGATCAGATATCGTCAGGCCGCACCGCAGCATGCCGAGCAATACCGCGCCCTGGCGCTGGAGGCGCGCAAGGTGGTCGATAGTCACCCCGGCATGGCCGAAGCCTTGATCTGGGAGGGCATCGTGCTCTCCAGCGAGGCTGGCGCCAAAGGCGGGCTGGGTGGTCTGGCGCTGGCCAAGGAGGCCAAGGAGCGCCTTGAAACTGCCCGCTCGCTCAATGAAACGGCCCTCAACGGCTCGGCCTATACCAGCCTGGCGACGCTCTACGCCAAGGTGCCGCGCTGGCCCCTCGGCTTCGGCGACAAGGAGCGCGCCGAAATCTACTTCAAGAAATCCCTGAGCATCAATCCGGACGGCATCGATCCGAACTACTTCTACGGCGAGTTCTTGCTGGACAATAGCCGGGCGGCGGAAGCTAGGGGCTATCTCGAAAAGGCCGTCAAGGCAGCGCCGCGCCCCGGGCGGGAGCTCGCCGATCGCGGCCGCCGCCAGGAAGCGCAAGCCCTCTTGAACAAGCTTAACCAGGAAAGCCGTTAATTGAGAATTCTGTTGGCCGAAGACGATGCCCTGCTCGGCGATGGCATTCGCAGTGCCCTGAAACTGGCCGACTATGCCGTCGATTGGGTGCGCGACGGCGAAGCGGCGCGTCTGGCGCTGCTCGACCATCCCTACGACGCCTGCGTGCTCGATCTCGGGCTGCCGCGATGCGACGGGCTGACCGTGCTCAAGGGCCTGCGCAGCCGGGGAGCGACCTGCCGGTCCTCATCCTGACCGCCCGCGACACCAAGGCCGACCGGATCTCCGGCCTGGACAGCGGCGCCGACGATTATCTGACCAAGCCCTTCGATCTTTCCGAACTGCATGCCCGCCTGCGCGCCCTGATCCGCCGGGCCGGCGGCCGCTCCGGGCCACTGCTCAAGCATGGCGGCCTCTGTCTCGATCCGGCGACCCGGCAGCTCACCCGGCACGGCGAGCCGCTGATCATCTCGGCGCGGGAATACGCGCTGCTCTTCGATCTGCTCAGTCATCCCGAGCACATCCGGTCCCGCGATCAACTGGCGGAAAGCCTTTATGCTTGGGGCGAGGAGAAGGACAGCAACATTATCGAAGTCTACATTCACCGGCTGCGCAAGCTGCTCGGCAACGAAGCCATCGTCACTGTGCGCGGCCTCGGCTACCAACTCGGCAAACAGGACCAATGCGCTCCCTGAACGCCAGCTCGCTGCGCTGGCGCCTGATCCGCGCCATCTCGCTGGTCGTCTTGCTGGTCTGGGGGATGGGCGCCTACTTCAGTTACACCAAGGCCGAGCACGAAGCCGAGGAGCTGATGGATGGCAACCTGGCCCAGCACGCCCGGCGTCTGCTCGCCCTGGCTCGTCACAACGAGACTGACCTGACCGGCTTGGCGCAATATCTGGAGACAGCTACGGCCGAGCCGCCCAGCCTCTACGAATCGCCGCTCGAATTTCAGCTGGCCGCCGCCGATGGCAAGTTGCTGATGCGCTCGCGGCATGCCCCCGAGACGCCAGTTGCCAACTCGCCGGGTTATGCCAATCTGGTCCGCGATGGCCAAGGGTGGCGTGTCTTCTGTACCAGCGACGTTCAAACCGGCCGCCAGGCCATCGTTTTTCAATCCATGGAACTGCGCGATACCGTCGCTCTCGAGATCGCGACGCGCACTGCCCTGCCGATCGGCCTCGCCCTGCCGATCCTGCTGGCGCTCATCTACTATTCGATCCGCCGCAGCCTGAAACCCCTCGACGATCTGGCCGCGGAAGTGGCTTCGCGCTCGACCGGGAATCTGGCCGAACTGGAAAGCAAGCCGGCGCCGCTCGAATTGCAGGGCTTGGCCGAAGCGATCAATCACCTGCTGCAACGGCTGCGTCGGACCCTGGAAAACGAGCGCCGGTTCACCGCCGACGCTGCGCACGAACTGCGCACCCCGCTCGCCGCCCTGAAAATCCATGCCCAGGTCGCCCTGGCTAGCCGCGATGCCGAACAGCAACAGCATGCGCTGACCCAGACCATCAACGGCGTCGACCGCTCGACCCGCGTCGTCGAGCAATTGCTACGCCTGGCCCGGCTCGACCCGCTCTCACGGCCCGGCGACATGGGGAACGTCGATCTCGGCGAACTGGCTGCCGAGGTGGCCGCTGCCGCCGAGGGGCAGGTTGAGCGGAAAGTGGTTCTGACGTTGCCGGCAAATGCCGTGGCGATCGAGGGCGATCGCGGATTACTGGCCGTCGCCTGGCGCAACCTGCTCGAAAACGCCCTGCGCTACACCCTGCCCGGCGGCACGATCACGGTCTATGCCGCAGCCGACGGCGGCGCCATCTGCATCGGCGTGGCCGATGATGGGCCGGGCTGCCCGGAGGCCGAACTGCCTCGTTTGCATGAGCGCTTTTTCCGGAGCAGCCAAGCGCGGGCCGAGGGCAGCGGGCTCGGCCTGGCCATTGTCAGTCGCATCGCCGAACTGCACGGGGCGCGCCTGGAACTGGCCAACCGCTCCGGCGGCGGCTTCGATGCGCGGATCCGCTGGCCGGCCTGAAGCCGCTAGCGGCTGCCATACACAACAAAACGCCCCGGTTCCCCGGGGCGTCTCGCTTCCTGCTTCTCTGTCGAGGCTGGGCGTCTGAAGCGCCTTTCCCGGGTACTGCTTACTCCATCGCTTCGTACAGCGGCAGGGTCAGGAATTCCGGGTAGTCCTGGGTCAGCGACATCTTGTCGAAGATGACCGCGGCCTGGTCGTAGGTGGCGGTGTCTTCCCCCTGGGCAACGACAGTGGCCTTAACCTTGGCCAGTTCTTCGGCGATCATCGGGCGCACCATGTCTTCGGTGACCTTGCGGCCGTCGTCGAGGATGCCCTTCGGCGAGACCACCCACTGCCAGACCTGGGAGCGGGAGATTTCGGCGGTGGCGGCATCTTCCATCAGGTTATGGATGGGCACGCAGCCGTTGCCGGCCAGCCAGGAGCCGAGGTAGTGGATGCCGACGTTGATGTTGTTGCGCAGGCCGGCTTCGGTGATCGGCTGTTCCGGCTTGAAATCGAGCCACTGGGCCGGGCCGAACTTGCCTTCGACCTGCTTTTCGAACTGGTTCGGCTTGTTGCCGAGGACCTTGACGAACTCTTCCATGGCGATCGGCACCAGGCCCGGGTGGGCCACCCAGCCGCCGTCGTAGCCGTCGTTGGCGTCGCGGGTCTTGTCGTGGCGGATGCCGGCCAGGGCCTTTTCGTTGGCCACCGGGTCGTTCTTGATCGGGATCAGGGCCGACATGCCGCCCATCGCCGGGGCGCCGCGCTTGTGGCAGGCCTGGACCAGGGCCAGGGCGTAGGAGCGCATGAAGGGCACTTCCATGGTGATGGCGCCGCGCTGGGCCAGGCAGAAGTCCTTGTTCTTCTTGAACTTCTTGATGCAGGAGAAGATGTAGTCCCAGCGTCCGGCATTCAAACCAGCGGAGTGGTTGCGCAGTTCGTAGAGGATTTCTTCCATCTCGAAGGTGGCAAGGATGGTTTCGACCAGCACGGTGGCCTTGATGGTGCCTTGCGGCAGGCCGATGTGGTCCTGGGCCATCACGAAGATGTCGTTCCACAGGCGGGCTTCGAGGTGGCTTTCCATCTTCGGCAGGTAGAAGAAGGGGCCGGCGCCGCGGGCGATCTGTTCCTTGGCGTTGTGGAAGAAGACGACGGCGAAGTCGAAGATGCCGCCACCGACGCGCTGGCCGTCAACGAGGACGTGCTTTTCGTCGAGGTGCCAGCCGCGCGGCCGGATCTGCAGGGTGGCAATCTTGTCGTTGAGCTTGTATTCCTTGCCGTTCTCGCCCTTGAACGAGAGTTCGCGGCGGATCGCCTTGTAGAGGTTGATCTGGCCCTGGATCTGGTTGTCCCAGTTCGGAGAGTTGGAATCCTCGAAGTCGGTCATGTAGGAGTCAGCGCCGGAGTTGAAGGCGTTGATGATCATCTTGGCTTCGACCGGGCCGGTGATTTCGACGCGGCGGCAGTGCAGGGCGGGCGGCACCGGGGCGACCTTCCAGTCGCCTTCGCGGATGTGCTTGGTTTCCGGCAGGAAGTCCGGCATTTCGCCGGCATCGATGCGGGCCTGGCGGGCGACACGGGCCTTTAACAGTTCCTGGCGGCGGGCTTCGAAGGCGCGGTGCAGCTTGGCGACCAGTTCGAGGGCTTCGAAAGTCAGAACGGATTCATAACCGGCTTTGATCGGGCCGGTGATTTGCACGCCTTGTGGCAGATTGAGGCTCATGAGTGCTCCTTGTCGTTAAGGTTGAAGGTTGGAAACAGTGATCGGGTCAGCCGTGCAGGCCGCGTACGTAGGTCAGGACGTCGGACAACTGGCGGCCGGTGGCTGTCGGTGAGACATCGAGAACCTCCTCCGGTTGCTGGCTGCGATTGACCCAGAAGGTGGTGAAGCCGAACCAGGTGGCGGCGCAGGCATCCCAGGCATTGGCCGAGACGAAGAGGATGTCCCGGGCCGGCAGTTGGAAGGCATCGAGGGCCAGCTGGTAGACCTCGGGCGAGGTCTTGAATTTCTGTACGCTGTCGGCCGACAGGATGTGGGCGAACAGGTGGTTCATGTCGTTGTACTTGACGGCGATGTCGAGCATCGAGTGCGTGCCGTTCGAGAGGATGGCGAGCGGGATGCCCATGGCCTTGAGCGCTTCCAGCGTCGCCAGGTTTTCCGGGAAAGGGCGCAGGCAGGCGTACTGGTTCATCAGGTGCTGGCGCTGCGAGTCGGTCATCGCGAGTTGCAGACTGCGTGCGGCGAAAATCAGCGCATCGCGGGTGACTTCCCAGAAGGTGCGGAACTGGCTGCTCATGCTGCGGATGCGCGTGTATTCGATCTGCTTCTGCCGCCACAGGATGGTCAAGGCTTTCCCCTGGCCGGGGAAATATTCCTCGGCCAGCGCTTCCATGCAATAGACGTCGAACAGCGTGGCATAGGCGTCGAAGGCGATGGCTTTGATCGGGGCGGCAGGTGCTTGCGTCATGATAGGTCCGAAGTTTATTGTTACTTGGCGGATAAGATAAGTGGCAAAATCGGCGTTAATTCTTTTACTAAAAGTATCGAATAGATGGATACCTTCAAGCAGATTTCCGCTTTCGTCAATGTCTCGACGCGCGGTAGCCTGTCCGCGGCGGCGCGCAGCGAAGGCGTTACGCCGGCCATTATCGGCCGCCGGCTCGATGCGCTGGAAGCCCGGCTCGGCGTCAAGCTGATGATCCGTACGACGCGCAAGCTGACCTTGACTTTCGAGGGCCAGGCCTTCCTCGAAGATTGCCAGAAGGTGTTGAACGATCTGGCCAATGCCGAAGCCGCGGTCTCGCTCGGCGGCGTGCGGGCGAGCGGCCAGTTGCGGGTCTCGGCGCCCTCCGGTTTCGGCCGTCGGCACGTCGCGCCGCTGGTCGGGGATTTCATGCAGGCCAATCCCGAGGTGACGGTCAATCTCGACTTGAGCGATCGCCTGGTCGACCTGGTCAATGAAAACATCGACTGCGCCATTCGCATCGGTGAACTGACCGACTCCAGCCTGGTCAGTGTCCGCTTGGGCGAAATGCGCCGCATGGTGGTGGCCAGCCCGGCTTACCTTGTGGCGCATGGCGTGCCGCGCGAGCCGGCCGATCTGGCGGCGCACAACTGCCTTTCTCTTGGCCAGCAGCGCGGCTGGGTTTTCCGCGACCCGCAGGGCGGGCAGGTCGATACGATCAAGGTCGGTGGTAGCTTCGAATGCAACGACGGCGCCGTGCTGCACGAGTGGGCACTAGCCGGGCGCGGCCTGGCCTGGCGTTCGTTGTGGGAGGTCGGGCAGGACCTCAAGGAGGGCCGGCTGACCTCGGTGCTCGACGCCTGGCAGGCACCGCCGATGGGCATCTACGCGGTCTTTCCGCAGCGCCGCCACCTGCCGCTACGGGTCCGGCTGTTCATCGACCTGCTCAAGGAAACCTACGGCCGGGCCAGTTACTGGGAACTGCGGTGAAGCGGCCGCTCTATCGGGTGTTCGGCGTCACGGCCTTGGTGCTGGCATTGGCCGGGGTCGTCCTGCCCCTGCTACCGACCACGCCCTTCCTGATTCTCGCCGCCTATTTCTTCGCGCGTTCGCACCCCGAGTGGGAAGCCCGCTTGCTGGCCCATCCGACCGCCGGGCCGGCGATCCGGGCCTGGCGCGACCATGGGGCGATTCCGCTGGTCGCCAAACGGCTGGCGACTCTGCTGCTGGCGATCAGTGCAATCGGCGGCTGGTTCGGCCTGCCCGCACCCTGGTGTTATCTGCCGGCGGCCATCGGCGGGCTGGTGCTGACCTGGATGTGGTCCCGGCCGAGCATCTGAAGCGCGGGGAGTCGCGGTCGGCGGATAGGTACTTTGGCACTGGCCTGAACGACTTATCCGAGAACAGCTCGGACCTTGAAGTGCGAAATTTTCACCTTGATATGCTCGGTGATTGTTTCCAGGCCTTGGGCGGCGAATGCGACTTCGTGGTCGTCAGCGACCATTTGGGTTTGATTGTGGATTCCGATGGGCTTCGGGATCGAGAGGAACTCGGTTGGTGCGGTGTAGTCCCATAGCCACGGGAAACATTCATCCCGTTTGCTTGGCATTTTTACCGTGGTGGTCCTACGCCGCTGGTAAGCGTTTCGGGCTGATGCGGCAAGAACTTTCATCGGTACTACAGCATTGAAGACAGGAGACAAAAATGAATAAGGCACTTCAAGGTACGCGACCTACCCGCCAGCTTCTCTCAATGACGCTCATCGGCTTACTGGCCTTTACCGCTCCGGCATTCGGGGCAGGGTGGGCGGTCAGTCTGTCCGGCGCCCAGGAGGTACCGCCCAACAGCAGTGCGGCCAAAGGCTCCGGGGAAATCAGCGTGATGCCAGACGGCATGGTCAGCGGCTCGATTATGGTCAGCGGGATGACGCCGACGGCAGCCCATATCCACGATGGCGCCAGCAGTGCGAATGGGCCTGTGATCATCAAGCTGGATCGGACTGCGAACGGATTCGCCGTTCCTGCCGGCGCCAAGTTCACCGACGAGCAACTGGCCAAGTTCAAGGCCGGCAACACTTACGTCAACGTCCACAGTGAAGCCTTCCCGCCGGGTGAAATCCGCGGTCAGTTAAAGCCACCTGCAATGCCGAAATCCGGCTACTGAAAGCGCCGGGTCGGGGCGGGCCCGCCTCACTTGCTGATGTGAAATGAAAAGGCCGGCACCTTGTGAGTGCCGGCCTAGTGCTACCGGGTAAGGTAGCAATTCAAAGCTTTAAGCTGCTTAGTGGAACTGTTCTTCTTCGGTCGAGCCGGTCAGCGCGGTGACGCTGGACTTGCCACCCTGGATGACGGTGGTGACTTCGTCGAAGTAACCGGTCCCGACTTCCTGCTGATGCGAAACGAAGGTGTAGCCACGGTCGCGAGCAGCGAATTCCGGCTCCTGAACCTTCTCGACGTAGGCCGACATGCCGCGGGCAACGTAGTCTTGAGCCAGATCGAACATGTTGTACCACATGGAGTGGATGCCAGCCAGGGTGATGAACTGGTACTTGTAGCCCATGGCGCCCAGTTCCTTCTGGAACTTGGCGATGGTGGCATCGTCCAGGTTCTTCTTCCAGTTGAAGGACGGCGAGCAGTTGTAGGCCAGCATCTTGCCCGGGAACTTGGCATGCACGGCGTCAGCAAAACGCTTGGCGTATTCAAGATCCGGGGTACCGGTTTCACACCACACCAGATCGGCGTACTCGGCGTAGGCAACGGCGCGGGAGATGGCCTGTTCCAGACCCTTCTTGGTCTTGTAGAAGCCTTCGGCGGTGCGTTCGCCGGTCAGGAACGGCTTGTCGTTTTCGTCGTAGTCGGAGGTCAGCAGGTCGGCTGCTTCAGCATCGGTACGGGCGATGACCAGGGTCGGCACGCCGCAGACGTCTGCAGCCATACGGGCAGCGATCAGCTTCTGGATGGCTTCGGCGGTCGGAACCAGCACCTTGCCGCCCATGTGGCCGCACTTCTTGACGGAAGCCAGCTGATCTTCCCAATGTACGCCGGCAGCGCCGGAGCGGATCATCGCCTTCATCAGTTCGAAAGCGTTCAGGACGCCGCCGAAACCGGCTTCAGCGTCGGCCACGATCGGGGCGAAGTGGTCGATGTAACCCTTGTCGCCCGGGTTGGCACCTTTGGACCACTGAATTTCGTCAGCACGGGTGAAGGCGTTGTTGATGCGTTCGACAACCTTTGGCACGGAATCAACCGGGTACAGGGACTGATCCGGGTACATGGCGGCGTATTCATTGTTGTCGGCAGCAACTTGCCAGCCGGACAGATAGATGGCCTTGATGCCGGCCTTGACCTGCTGCATGGCCTGACCACCGGTCAGGGCGCCGAGGCAGTTGACGTAGGGTTCGTTGTTGACCAGATCCCACAGCTTTTCGGCACCGCGACGGGCCAGGGTGTATTCGACCGGAACCGAGCCGCGCAGGCGGACGACGTCAGCAGCGGAGTAGCCGCGCTTGATGCCTTTCCAGCGGGGGTTGGTGGCCCAGTCTTTTTCCAGTTCGGCGATTTGCTGTTCGCGTGTGCTCATGTCTGTTCCTCGAAAGTTGGCAGTAGTTGAATTACTCGACGTCGCCGTGGCTAATGGTCAGCTGGCGTTGGTCGACGGTTTGCAGTATAGGTTTTTTCATGCAGTGCAGCAATAGTCTTATATAAGACATAAGACAATTTGTTTTTGTTTAAAATCATGTGGTTGTTTTGCGCATTTTGCAATGTGAAATTGCGTGCGCGGTTGTGAAATGTGCCGGCGGCTCGCCGATTGTTTTTTGTATGACGCATGCCCAGCCATAGGGGCTTTCGTGGCTTGACGACAGAGGTTTATGGACGTCCAATCCCTGCACTAAAGCAATAAGGAGAGTGAGATGGGGACATTGCGGCAACTATATGAATGGAACGAGCGGACCTTCTGGAATTCGCTGACCAAAAAGCTGATGAGCTTTCTGCTGTTGTTTGTGATCGATACGGTTTATCTCGGTATCTATATCCATCACAAGTCGGTGGTGGCGGCCGAATTGAAGAAGGCCGCGGTCAATGAAGAGATCGTCCTCCGCATCGGCGGCATTCTCGATTCCGGGTTGGCCCTGATGATCGGGCTGACGGTCATTGCCTTGCTCTGGAATGTTCTCCAGATTCTCTACCTGCGCTATCTGATCGTTCGTCCGATCCAGAGCATCAGCGGTATCTTTGACGAGATAGCCCGCGGCGAGGGCGATTTCTCGCGCAACCTGCCGACCGTGACCCACGACGAACTGCGGGTCCTGGCCGAGAGCTACAACCGGTTTGCCGACAAGATGCGGCAAATCATCAATGAAGTGCGCAAGATGACGGTCAATATTGCCCGCGAGGCCGTCATGATGAAAAAGAATGTCGGTGATACGGCGCGTCTCTCGGCCCGTCAGGGCGAGGTTACCGAGGCCGTGTTCACGGCCAGCAACGAAACGATGCGGGCGATCCAGGATGTTTCGGCGTCGACCGAGGTCATCTCGCACTCCACTGAGCAAAACCTGACGACCGCCCGCCGGTCGATGGAGGAAATGGCGGAAATTGTCGACAAGGTCCAACTGGTGACCGAAAAACTGGGGCGCTTCAACGATACCGTCGATAATCTGGCCCAGCGTTCCGACAGCATCCGGCAGATTGCCAGCCTGATCAAGGACATTGCCGATCAGACCAATCTGCTGGCGCTCAATGCTGCGATCGAGGCCGCCCGGGCCGGCGAAATGGGCCGCGGTTTCGCGGTCGTCGCTGACGAAGTGCGAAAACTCGCCGAACGGGTCAATGTGGCGACCCAGGACATCAGCAACAACATCGGGGGGATGATCGATCTGGTTCGCGAAACGCAAAGCGAGAACGAAATGATCAATAACGATATCCGCCAGACCCGGCTGGTGGTCGAGAGTTCGTCCGATCAATTCAAGCTGATGGTCAGCGATTTCGAACGTACGGGCGGGCAGTTGGCCCAGATCGCCACCGCCATGGAGCAACTGACGGCCACCAACGCCCAGGTGCACGAGAGCGTTACGCAGATTCACGACTTCTCGGCCGATATGTCGAGCAACATGGAAGGTTCCGAAAAGTCGTCACTCACTCTGGTAGCGGCGACCGAGAGCGTTCAGGAGCTGGTCTCCCGGTTCAAGATCGGGCGCGGGACCTTCGATCGCAACGTCGACGTTGCGCGCAAATTCCGCGATGCGCTGCAGGCCAGACTGGAAGACATGAAGGCGCGGGGCATCAATGTCTTCGACCGCAATTACCAGCCGATACCCGGCACCAACCCGCCCAAATACTCGGTCAGCTACGAGAATGCCTACATGCAGGAGTGCCAGAGCCTGCTCGACGATGCGCTGGCAGAGGTCACCGGCGGCGCTTATGCCGTGGCCGTCGACACCAACGGCTACCTGACGGCGCACAACACGCGATACTCAAAGCCGATGACCGGCGATTATCAGGCCGATCTGGTGGGCAATCGGACTCGCCGGAAATTCGAGGCGCCGACCGAATTGCGCGCCGCGCGCAACACCCAGTCCATGCTCCTGCAGACCTATCTGCGCGATACGGGGGAACTGCTCTGCGACATGGCCATGCCGATCCATGTCGGCGGCCAGCATTGGGGCAACGTGCGGGTCGGCTGCGACAGCAAGGCCTTCCTGGATGCCTGAGCGGCGGGGGAAGAAAGGGGAATTTCCCATTTTTTCCTCAGTTCAGGGGGGGGCTGCTGACCAGAATGCCGTCTTCGTCGGCGTACAGCCATTCGCCGGGGTGGAAGGTGACGCCGCCGAAGGTCACGGCGACATTGCGGTCGCCGACGCCCTTTTTGAGGGTTTTTTGCGGATGGGTATTTAGGGCACGTACGCCGATGTCGATGCCGTTGATATCGGCCGAATCGCGGATGCAGCCGTAAACCACGACGCCTTCCCAGCCATTCTTCTGCGCCAGAATGGCCAGTTGGTCGCCGACCAGGGCGCAGCGCAGCGAACCGCCACCGTCGATGACCAGGACCTTGCCCTTGCCGTCTTCACCGAAGATTTCGCGGACCAGTGAATTGTCCTCGAACAGCTTCAGCGTGACGATGGCGCCGGAAAAGCTGGCGCGGCCGCCATAGCGCTGGAACATCGGAGCGACGACGCGCACGGATTTGCCGAGTTCGGTTTCGAATTCATCGCAAAGGTCGGGGGTCTTGAAGGTCATTGTGGTCTCCCTGGCAGAAAAAAAGCCATGCAGAGCATGGCTTTGTTGGAACGTGGTTAAAGTTTAAACGATGGCTTCGCTTTTTTCTTCTTCGAAGTTGAGCTTGATCTTGCCGTCCTTGTCGAGATCGACCGTGACATGACCGCCGTTGGCCAGCTTGCCGAACAGCAACTCGTCGGCCAGCGCCGAACGGATGGTGTCCTGGATCAGCCGGGCCATCGGGCGGGCACCCATCAGCGGATCGAAACCCTTCTTCGCCAGCAGTTCCTTCACCGCCTCAGTGAAGTGGGCTTCCACCTTCTTCTCGTGCAACTGTTCCTCGAGCTGCATCAGGAACTTGTCGACGACGCGCAGGATGACCTCGTGGTCGAGCGGCGCGAAGGAGATGGTGGCATCCAGACGGTTGCGGAATTCCGGCGTAAACAGGCGCTTGATTTCGGCCATCTCGTCGCCGGTCTGCTTCGAGCTGGTGAAACCCATGCTCGATTTCTGCAGGTCGGCGGCGCCGGCATTGGTGGTCATGATGATCACCACGTTGCGGAAATCAGCCTTGCGTCCGTTGTTGTCAGTCAGCGTACCGTGATCCATGACCTGCAACAGGATGTTGAAGATGTCTGGGTGCGCTTTCTCGATTTCGTCGAGGAGCAGCACGCAGTAGGGTTTCTTGGTGACGCCTTCGGTCAACAGTCCCCCCTGCTCGAAACCGACATAGCCCGGTGGCGCGCCGATCAAGCGCGATACGGCATGGCGTTCCATGTACTCGCTCATGTCGAAACGCAGCAGTTCGATGCCGAGGCTGTAGGCGAGTTGCTTGGCGACTTCCGTCTTGCCGACCCCGGTGGGGCCGCTGAACAGGAAGGAACCGATCGGCTTGCCCGGGTTACCGAGGCCAGAGCGCGCCATCTTGATGGCCTTGGCCAGCGCATCGATCGCCTTGTCCTGACCGAAGACGACGGTCTTCAGGTCGCGGTCGAGATTCTTCAGGGCGCCGCGATCATCCAGCGTCACATGCTGCGACGGGATGCGGGCGATCTTGGCGATGACTTCCTCAATGTCGGTCTTGTTGATGACCTTCTTCTGTTTCGACTTCGGCAGGATGCGCTGAGCAGCCCCGGCTTCGTCGATGACGTCGATGGCTTTGTCGGGAAGATGACGATCGGTGATGTAGCGAGCCGACAATTCGACCGCCGAAGAAATCGCCGTCGCCGAGTACTTGATGCCATGGTGCGCCTCGAAACGCGACTTCAGGCCCTTCAGGATTTCGACGGTTTCGGCCACTGATGGCTCGTTGACGTCGATTTTCTGGAAGCGGCGGGAGAGGGCGCTGTCCTTCTCGAAAATGCCGCGGAATTCGGTGTAGGTTGTTGCACCGATGCACTTCAACTGCCCGGACGAGAGTGCCGGCTTGAGCAGGTTGGAGGCATCCAGCGTCCCGCCCGAAGCGGAACCGGCACCAATCAGGGTGTGGATTTCATCAATGAACAGCACGGCGTTGGGATTGTCGCTCAACTGCTTGAGGACGCCCTTCAGGCGCTGCTCGAAATCGCCGCGGTACTTGGTGCCGGCGAGCAGGGAGCCCATGTCGAGGGAATACACGTTGGCCTTGGCCAGGATTTCCGGTACCTCGCTCTCGACGATGCGACGGGCCAGTCCTTCGGCGATCGCCGTCTTGCCGACCCCGGCTTCGCCAACCAGCAGCGGGTTGTTCTTGCGGCGGCGGCACAATGTCTGAATGACGCGCTCGAGCTCCTTGTCGCGTCCGATCAGCGGGTCGATCTTGCCCTGCAGTGCCAGGGCGTTGAGGTTGATCGTGTATTGCTCGAGCGGGCCGGCCTGTTCCTTCTCACCCTCGGTCTCGACCTGTTCTCCCTCGATCGGTGCCTTCTGTTGCGGCACCTTGCTGATGCCGTGCGAAATGTAGTTCACGACGTCGAGGCGGGTCACGCCCTGCTTTTGCAGGAAATAGACGGCGTGCGAATCCTTCTCGCCATAGATGGCGACCAGCACGTTGGCGCCATTGACTTCCTTCTTGCCGGAAGACTGGACATGCAGGATGGCGCGTTGGATAACGCGCTGGAAGCCGAGCGTCGGCTGGGTGTCGATGTCGTCCTCGCCGGAAACCGTCGGCGTGTGCTCGTTGATGAAATTGGTCAGGTCCTTGCGTAGCGTGTCGGGCTTGGCACCGCAGGAGCGTAATGCTTCTGCTGCCGACGGATTGTCGATCAGAGAGAGCAGGAGGTGTTCAACGGTGATGAACTCGTGGCGTTTTTGACGCGCCTCGACAAAAGCCATATGCAGGCTGACTTCGAGTTCCTGGGCAATCATCAGTTTTCCTCCATGACGCAAGCAAGCGGGTGGTGATGCTGGCGGGCGAACGCACTCACCTGTTCAACTTTGGTGGCCGCGATGTCGCGCGGATAAACCCCGCACACGCCTCGACCTTCGTTATGAACTTGGAGCATGATTCGCGTCGCTTGTTCAGTATCCAGAGAAAAAAAACGCTGGAGAACGACAATCACGAAATCCATGGGCGTGTAATCGTCGTTCAACAACATCACCTTATACATCTTAGGCGGCTCCAGCTTGGTGCGCTGTGCCTCAAGTTGTCCGCCTTCCTGAAACCTCGTAGCCATGCTTTCGATTCTATACAGTCCGATTCAATCTGCAACCTGAAACATGGGGGCGTGAGCTCCGAATTTCCAGTCCTGTACAAGCAATTCTCTTGCCTGTTTTATGCTGCGCTGCCACATCGATACTTGTTGACGACATAATTCAAGTGGCGTAGAAAGCAATCGTGTTTGGCTTCAAGATGCATCAATGGTGCCGCAATGCACCGGGTCACTGAGCTCAAACAGGGAGTCGGGGCGACCCGTAAATTTGTTCGTTTTTTGTAAGAAAGTTGCAAACATGGCAATCGGTACTGTCAAGTGGTTCAATGATTCCAAGGGCTTTGGTTTTATCACTCCTGATGATGGCAGCGAAGATCTTTTCGCACATTTTTCCGCCATCAACATGAATGGTTTCAAGACCCTCAAGGAAGGTCAAAAAGTTTCCTTTGACGTCGTGCAAGGCCCCAAGGGCAAGCAGGCTTCCAACATCCAGAGCACCTGAGCACCGGATAAACAGCACGTTAAAGCCCGTCTGGCTTCAGATGGGCTTTTTTCTTTTGGGGCTCCGGTTTTAGTTAGGTAACGGTAATTTCGTCCTGCCGCTTGTCGCCGAGGTTGTCCTGCCAGTAGACCGACAATTTGTCGCCTGCCTTGATGCCGCGGGCCTTGAAAGCGAATAGCGGATTCTTCGCGATCGAAGTGTTGAGCTGCCCATCGATCAGCGGTTTGCCGTTATGGCTGACCGAAAAGGTCTGAATGAAATGGACAGGCAGGGTCTGTCCCTGATCATCCTTGCGCTGCCCGGTTTCCATGGGGTGCTGCAAAAGGATGCGGATGTTGACAATTTCGCCCTGAATTTGTGCGCGAATCTTGATCTGGTCTGCCACGATTAGCCTCCGCACCCGCCGAGGGTGACCTTGACCTCGCGGAAGGCGACATGGGTTTTGCCGTCCGCTGTTTTGACGACCGCGCGCAGGCGGGTGGTTTCGGCCAGTTTCAGCTGGACCCGCGCGTAGGGTAGGACAGCCCCGGCAAATTCCAGCGTGGCACATAGTGGCAGCGGGTTCTTGTCGGCAAAAATGGCCAGACTGCGACTATTGGCGATATTGCTGGTGATATCGACTTCGACTTTTGCGCCATTTTCGGCAATTTCCGGCGCATTGATCACAATCTCGCGCGACTCGATGGCAGTGGCGCTGCCATGGGCTTTCAGGGCGTCAGCGATGGTGCGTGCGGTAAAGGCGTTGCGGTTCCACTCGGCGGCCAGGACGACGCTCGGGGTCAGCAAACCGGTGCCGAGGAGGGGGGATAGCAGGGCAGCCGAGGCGCCGCCCTGGAGCAGTTTTCTGCGTAGTGCAAACATGGTTGTCTTGGCCGGATTACTCGGCAACCCAGTGACCGGACTTGCCGCCGGCCTTTTCCACCAGCCGGAGGTTTTCGATGCGCATGCCACGGTCGACTGCCTTGCACATGTCGTAAATGGTCAGCAGGCCAACCGAAGTCGCGGTCAGGGCTTCCATTTCGACACCGGTCTTGCCAAAACATTCGGCGATGACCGCGCAGTGCACGGCGCTTTTGGCTTCGTCGATGGTGAAATCGGCGGTGACGCGGGTCAGGGCAATCGGATGGCAGAGCGGAATTAGGTCGCCCGTACGCTTGGAGGCCTGAATGGCGGCGATCCGGGCGATGCCCAGGACGTCGCCTTTCTTGGCTGAACCGGAGCGGATCAGGGCCAGGGTTTCCGGTTTCATGAAAATGCTGCCGGCGGCGCGGGCGACACGAGCGGTTTCCGCCTTGCTGCCGACGTCGACCATATGAGCCTGGCCGGCGCTGTCAAAGTGGGTGAGTTTCGGGTTGGTCACAGGAATTTACACAGGGTTACGTTTCACCCGGAAGGGCGGCCGGAAGGGCTGCGGTATCATAGCACCATGCCCCTTGCTCAACGTTTACTCGCCGGTTTCCTGGCCTGCGCGCTCACCCTGCAGCCCCTGCGGGCAGATGATTTGCCAGAACTCGGAGACGTGGCCAGCAACGAATTGTCGTTGAGCGCCGAGAAAAAGATTGGCCGTCAGATCATGCACGAAATCCGCTGGCGGGAACCCAGCTATCTGGATGACTCCGATGTCGAGTCCTACCTGAATCAGTTGGGTGGCCGGCTGACCGCGGTCAGCAACGATCCGGGCATGGGGTTCTTCTTCTTTCCGATCAACGATCCGAGCATCAACGCTTTTGCCATGCCCGGGGGGTATATCGGTGTGCACACCGGGCTGATCATCTCGGCGCAGATGGAGTCCGAACTGGCAGGGGTGCTGGCGCACGAAATTTCGCACGTCACGCAGCGCCATATTGCTCGGCAGGTGTTCCAGTCCAAGCAGACGAGCATGGCCGCCATGCTCGCCATGGGGCTGGCCCTGTTAGCGGCGCGCTCCAACTCGCAGGTGGCTGGAGCGGCCATCGCCACGACCCAGGCCGGGGCGATTTCTGCCCAGCTTGCCTTCTCGCGGGATTTCGAGCGCGAGTCCGATCGCCATGGTTTCGAGATCATGCGCAAGGCCGGGTTTGACGTGCGTGGGATGTCGATCTTTTTCTCCCGTCTGCAGCAAGCGGTTCGCCTCTACGAAAACAATGCGACCGCCTACCTGCGTACCCATCCTCTGACCGGGGAGCGCCTGACCGATATGCAGAACCGCGAACAATCGGTCGCCTACCGCCAGGTTCCGGATAGCGTTGATTTTCAACTGGTGCGCGCCAAACTCAGGGCGATGCAGGGCACGCCCGATGAAGCGTTGCGAGATTTCAATGGCCTGCTGCGGGACAAGAAATTTTCCTCCGAGCCGGCAACTCGCTACGGTTTGGCCTACGCCTTTTATCGTGGGCGCGACTGGGCTGCTGCCGAGCGTGAGGTACAAGCGGTACGGGCGATGCAGATCTCGGCGCCGATGCTCGAACGGCTGCTGGCCGATATCCGGATTGCCCGGGGCGAGGTCAGCGGAGGCTTGAGGACTTACCGCGATGCGATGGTGCGCTTTCCGTTGAATCAGGGCTTGCTCTACGGCTATGGCGGTGCCCTGATCGGCGTGCAACGCTTCGACGACTCGCTGCGTTTTGCCGAAACCCAGCTGCAAAACTACCCGGAAGATGTCCGTTTCCACAAGATGCGGGCCGAAAGTTATGCCGGCCTGGGCCGCAAGGCGCAGCAACATCAGGCGCTGGCCGAGGTGTTTGCCTTGCAGGGCCAGACGGCAGGGGCGGTCGAACAACTGGAACTGGCGCAGAAGGCCGGCGATGCGAATTTCTATGAAATGTCGGCGATCGATGCCCGCTTGCGCGAGCTGAAACGGCGGCAGCTAGAGGAGCTCAAGGAAAAGCGCAATTGAGGTTAAAATCGAATCTCTCATCAGGAAGCAAATACCATGGAATTTGATCGCGATCTTGACGTCAAGGGCTTGAACTGTCCGCTGCCCATCCTGCGCACCAAGAAGGCACTTGCCGAGATGGAGTCGGGCCAGGTCTTGCGCGTGCTGGCGACCGACCCGGGTTCCTTGAAGGATTTCCCCGCCTTCGCCAAGCAGACCGGTAACGAACTGGTCAAGCAACAGGAAGAAAACCGCGTTTTCGAGTTTTTCCTGAAGCGTAAGTAACCCTCTTTTGTACGCATTTTTCGAAGACAGGCGGGCGCCTCCGGGCGAACCCGCCGCTTGGTGTTTCGATGGGCTGATTGATTGTCTGACGGCCTGGAATGCCACAAGCTTGAGCGATGCGCTGGATCGCCTGGAGAATGAGCCGGGCTGGGTGGTTGTTGCCCTCGATTACGAACTGGGCTATCTGCTCGAACCCAAGGCTGCTCCGGCGGGCTGGCAGGTGGCTGAAGACCGTCCCCTGGCCAGGTTCTGGCGTTTTGGGGAGCGGATTTCCTTGTCTGCATCCGAGGCCGAGGATTGGCTGGCCGAGCGGGCTGGTGCCGGTGCTGCCGGCGTCAGCGCCGTGCTGCCGACTATTTCGGAAAGCGCTTACCTTGCCGCGGTCGACCGCATCAAGCGCCTGATTGCCGACGGCGACTGCTACCAGGTCAATTACACCTTTCCGCTCGGTTTCGAATGGTTCGGCACGCCGCTCGATCTCTACCGGCGACTGCGCGAACGCCAGCCGGTCAGCTATGGTGGCTTGGTCGGTGATGCGAGTGGGGGGCTGGTCTCGCTGTCGCCCGAGTTGTTCCTCGAACGGCGTGGGACGCGACTGTCGACCCGGCCAATGAAGGGGACCTTGCCGCGCAGCTTGCCGGCCGGGCAACTGCGGGCTTCCGAGAAGGACCTGGCCGAAAACCTGATGATCGTCGATCTGCTGCGCAACGATTTGGGGCGGATTGCCGACAACGGCAGTGTCGTGGTCGACCAGTTGTTCGAGATCGAGGATTACCCGACGGTCTGGCAGATGGTCTCGGAAGTTTCGGCGGAGATCGGCAACTGCCGTTTCGATGCGGTGTTACGCGCGCTATTTCCCTGCGGTTCGATTACCGGCGCACCGAAAATTCGCGCCATGCAGATTGCCGCCGAACTCGAGGTCGGGCCGCGTGGAAGTTACACCGGGGCGCTCGGCTGGCTGGCACCGAACGGTGATTTTCGGTTCAACGTCGCCATTCGCACCCTGGAACTGACCGCGGGTGGCGTCGGCAAGCTCGGCATCGGCAGCGGCATTGTCGCCGATTCACAGCCTGCGGCCGAGTGGCAGGAGTGTCTGCTCAAGGCCAGCTTTCTGCGCGATTGCGATCCCGGACTGCAACTGATCGAAACACTGCGCCGGGGGAATGGCCAATACCCCCGTCTGGACGGGCATCTTGCCCGCTTGCGGCGCTCGGCGAGATGGCTCGGTTTTGCGCTGGATGAAAGCGAGTTGCTGCGGCAGCTTGCGGCGCAGCCGGCCGTCGGGGTCTGGCGGGTTCGTCTGACCCTGGCCAAGAGCGGTCAGATCGAGGTCCAGTCCTTCGTGCTGCCGGCGGACGCAGGCGGTATCCGCCGTGCCCGGCTGGCCGACGTCAGGATCGACTCCGCCAACCCCTTGCGCCAACACAAGACCACCGAGCGGCAGGTCTACGACCAAGCCCTGGCAAGCCTGGCCGTCGATTCGTCGATATTCGACGTCGTCTTCCTGAACGAACGGGGGGAAGTGGTGGAAGGGGCGCGCAGCAACGTCTTCGTCGAACGCGACGGGGTATTGCTGACGCCGCCGCTGAATAGCGGTTGCCTGCCCGGCGTCCTGCGTGCCGAGTTGCTGGGCAGTGGCCGGGCGCGTGAGGCGATCGTTTGGCCAGAGGATCTCGTATCCGGATTCTGGCTAGGCAATGCCTTGCGCGGCCTGATCCGGGTTGAGCTGCCGGTGGCCGGCGCGGCCTGAATCAGTATTTCAGGCCGTCCTGCCACTCTGGCCGACAGGTATTAGCCGCGCAGCTTGCGCAGGTAGAGCCCTAGCAGCGAGAACAGGCCGGCGGCGACACCGTAGTAGAAAGCCTTGGCGGCAACATCCTGGTACTCGACCAGCACCGGCGTGTCGTTTTCAACCTTGTAGCGAATGGTTGTCTGAAAGTGCCAGGAGGAGGCTTTGACTTCGATGATGTCGTTTTCGACCTTCCACTTCAGCCAGTTGCGCTCTTCTTCGAGATCGCCCGCCGGTTCGACCGGGGTCAGTGAGGTGTAGAGGCCCTTGGCCTTGGCCTCGGCCAGGTCGCTGTAAGCGAAGCCGCAGGGCTCCTTGTTGGCGCAGACGGCGATCAGGCGAAACTCGGGTTTCCAGGTGGTGGTCTTTTCCCAGGGCCATGACATGATAAAGGCAACCGTCCACACCCAGACCAAGGCGGTGAAGATCATCAGTGCGATGAATATCTGGGCAAGAATGCCGCGTTTGTCTCCGGACATGTTTTTCCTTTTCAGTTGGCCAGTTTGGCCAGTTGTGGTTTGAGTTTTTCCAGCGTCGCGGTGAAATCGGCGACCCGTTGCTTTTCCTGATCGACCACGGCTGCTGGGGCGCGGGCGACGAAGCCCTCGTTGTTCAGCTTGTTCTGGGCAATCGAAATCTGCTTTTCGAGCTTTTCGATTTCCTTGGCCAGACGTTCGCGTTCGGCGGCGATGTCGATCTCCACCTTCAGCATCAGGCGGGTTTGCCCGACCACGGCGACCGGCGCCATGGCATCGTCCGGCATGTCGTCGACGATTTGTACCTCGGAGAGCTTACCCAGAGCTTGCAGGATAGGCGCGAACTCGGCCATGTCGGCACCGCCGCCGGCGACCAGCAGCGGCATGCGCAGGGCCGGGGAGACACCCATCTCGCCGCGCAGGTTGCGGCAGGCGTAGGCCAGGGCCTTCAGGCGTTCGACCTTGGCTTCCGAGGCCTCGTCGATGCGCGATAGGTCGGCGCGCGGGTAGGCGGCGAGCATCAGCGAGTCGTACGTCTTGCGGCCGGCGATCGGGGCGACGGTCTGCCACAGTTCCTCGGTAACGAAGGGAATCAGCGGGTGAGCCAGGCGCAGCACGGCTTCCAGCGTGCGGATCAGGGTCCGGCGAGCGCCACGCTGCTGGGCCTCGTCGCCGGTCTGAATCTCGACCTTGGCGATTTCGAGATACCAGTCGCAGAACTCGTCCCAGACGAACTTGTAGATGGCCTGGGCGAGCAGGTCGAAACGGTAGTCGGTGAAGTGCTGCTCGATTTCGGCTTCGACGCGCTGCAACTGGCTGACGATCCAGCGATCGGCGAAGCTGAACTTCAGTCGCGCTTCGCCTTCCGGCACGACGCAAACGCCGCCGGCCTTCTGTTCGTGGTCGAGGGCCAGGTCGTGGCCCTCGACGTTCATCAGCACGAAGCGGGTGGCGTTCCACAGCTTGTTGCAGAAGTTGCGGTAGCCGTCGCAGCGGTTGAGATCGAACTTGATGTCGCGGCCGGGTGAGGCGAGGCTGGCGAAAGTGAAGCGCAGGGCGTCGGTACCGAAGGACGGGATGCCGTCCGGGAACTCCTTGCGCGTCTTCTTGGCGATGCTTTCCGCCTGTTTCGGGTTCATTAGGCCGGTGGTGCGTTTCTCGACCAGCGCGTCAATGCCGATGCCGTCGATCAGGTCGATCGGGTCGAGCACATTGCCCTTCGACTTCGACATCTTCTGGCCTTCGCCGTCGCGGATCAGACCGTGCACATAGACGTGCTTGAACGGGATCTGGCCGGTGATCTGCTTGGTCATCATGACCATGCGGGCGACCCAGAAGAAGATGATGTCGAAGCCGGTGACCAGCACCGAGGACGGCAGGTATTGCTTGAGCAGCGGGTTGGCGGCGTCGATGGCTTCATCGCCGGTCCAGTCCAGCGTCGAGAACGGCCACAGGGCGGAGGAGAACCAGGTGTCGAGAACGTCCTCGTCGCGGCTCAGCGCGCCGTTATAGCCAGCCTTGGCAGCTTCGGCCCGGGCTTCCACTTCGCTGTGAGCGACGAAGGTTTCGCCGTTCTCGCCGTACCAGGCGGGAATCTGGTGGCCCCACCACAACTGGCGGGAAATGCACCAGTCCTGAATATTGTTCAGCCACTGGTTATAGGTATTGACCCAGTTTTCCGGATAGAACTTGATCTCGCCGGAATGGACGACGTCGAGTGCCTTCTCGGTGATCGACTTGCCGTCCTCTCCGGGCTTGGACATGGCGACAAACCACTGATCGGTGAGCATCGGCTCGATCACGACATTGGTCCGGTCGCCGCGCGGCACTTTAAGCTTGTGCTTGTCGGTCTTTTCGAGGATGCCGAGGGCTTCGAGATCGGCGACGACGGCCTTGCGGGCGTCGAAGCGGTCGAGACCACGATATTTTTCGGGGGCGTTCTCGTTGATCTTGGCGTCGAGCGTCAGGATAGCGATCATCGGCAGGCCGTGGCGCTGGCCAACGGCGTAGTCGTTGAAGTCATGCGCCGGCGTGACCTTGACGCAACCGGTGCCGAATTCGAGATCGACGTAGCTGTCGGCGATGATCGGAATTTCGCGATCGGTCAGCGGCAGTTTCACCATCTTGCCGATCATGTGCTTGTAGCGCTCGTCTTCCGGGTGAACCATCACAGCGGTGTCGCCGAGCATGGTTTCCGGCCGCGTCGTGGCGACCACCAGGCTATCCGAGCCATCGGCCAGCGAATAGCGGATGTGCCACATGAAGCCGTCTTCTTCCTCCTGCACGACTTCGAGGTCGGACACGGCCGTATGCAGCTTCGGGTCCCAGTTCACCAGACGCTTGCCGCGGTAGATCAGGCCTTTCTTGAACAGGCGAACGAAGGTTTCGGTAACCACCTTGTTGAGGCCGGCATCCATCGTGAAGCGCTCGCGCGTCCAGTCCGGGCTGGTGCCCATGCGGCGCATCTGTTG